>JBDTTE010000294.1:0-4211 GCA_039930785.1 Betaproteobacteria bacterium
AGCGCCTGGATGTCCTTCGGGAAGCAGGAGCCGCCATAGCCCACGCCCGCGTAGAGAAAATGATAGCCGATGCGCTGATCCGAGCCGATGCCGTGTCGCACCGCCTCTATGTTGGCGCCGAGCTTTTCGGCCAGGTTGGCCAGTTCGTTCATGAACGAGATACGCGTCGCCAGCATCGCATTGGCCGCGTACTTCGTCAGTTCGGCGGATCGCGGATCCATGATGAGGATGCGATCGTGATTGCGCTGCAATGGCGAATAGAGCTGGCGCATGATCTGGCTTGCACGGTCGTCGGAACTCCCGACGACGATTCTGTCGGGCCGCATGAAGTCGCCGACCGCTGCCCCTTCCTTGAGAAACTCGGGATTCGATACCACGCTGAATTCGATGCTGGCGCCGCGACGCTTGAGTTCATCCGCGACGGCGGCACGCACGCGTTCCGACGTTCCGACCGGGACGGTGGATTTATCGACGATAACCTTGTACTCAGTCATGTGGCGGCCAATATTTCGCGCCGCCGCGATGACGTAACGCATGTCGGCGGAACCGTCCTGATCGGAAGGCGTTCCGACCGCGATGAACTGCACCGCCCCGTGCGCGACACTTTCCGCCACGTCCGTCGTGAACTTCAGGCGGCCCGCGGCGACATTGTGCGCGACCATGTTCTCGAGGCCGGGCTCATAGATCGGAATGCCGCCGGCGCGAAGCATGGCGACCTTCTTTTCATCCAGGTCCAGGCAAACGACATCGTTGCCGAGATCCGCGAAACATGCACCTGAAACCAGCCCAACATATCCACTGCCGATAATCGTGATCTTCACTGCGTTATCCCCGAGATTGCTGTTTCACTATTGATTCGTGCGAGCACCGCCAGCGGATCGGCGGCGCTCGTGACTGACCTGCCTATTACCAGATAGCTCGCCCCTGCGTCGACAGCGTGTCGCGGGGTCATGACACGCTTCTGGTCTCCCGCCCCATCGTCGTCCAGCCGGATGCCTGGCGTGACGCGCAAGAATTGCGCCCCCACGAGATCCCTGATCGCGGCGGCTTCGTGCGCCGAGCACACCACGCCATCCAATCCACACTCGCCTGCGAGCTTCGCCAGATTCATGACTTCGGGCAACAGTCCGACATTTATTCCAACTTCCCGCAAATCCATTTCGACCATGCTCGTAAGAACAGTAACGGCGATCAAGCGCGGACGGTGGGAAAGTACATCGATGGCTTCGCGCGCCGCACTCATCATGGCGCGCCCGCCCAGCGCGTGCACGTTGATCATCCAGACACCAAGCCGCGCAGCCGACTTGCAGGCCTGCGCAACCGTGTTGGGAATGTCATGGAATTTCAGATCGAGAAAAACATCGAATCCGCGGTCCACCAGCGCGGACACCAACGCCGGGCCTTCCGCGGTGAATAATTCCTTCCCGACCTTCAGCTTGCAGGCGGCAGGCTGCAGCCGATCGACCAGTCCGAATGCTGTTTTCGCGTCCGCGAAATCCAGGGCGACGATGACACGGGAATTCATCCGGCGAATTCCCTTTCTTCGGTACGTCGCGGAGGATAGGTTTCCCAGCCGTTGCAAGCCGGGCAACGCCAGTAGAACTGGCGCGCCTTGAACCCGCAACTCTCACAGCGGTAAAGCGCCAGGCTACGGGTGTGCTGATGAACCAGATTCTTGATCAGCTGGAGTTCGTGGCGGCGCTCGGCGGGCGCTTCGAGCATCTGTGCTTCCAGAAGCTTGTCGAGCCCCAGCAATGTCGGATTGCGCGCCAGTTCGTCACGCACCAGGCGGTACGCGTGATCGGCCCCGTTGAGATCGAGTTCGCCCTGAAAAATCACGTTCAGCAAATCCAGGGAAGGATAGTTGGCAAGGTAACCGCGCAGCAATTGCAATCCTTCCTCTTCGCGGCCGAGGCTGCGATGCGCGGCGAGCATCTTTTCCGCGACCAGTGCGATGTAGGCCGGGTTCTGACCCTCAAGGGCTTTCCAGTACTCGATGGCGGCAGCGATTCTACCGCGACCGATCTCCGTGTCGCCGAGCAGGATGTTCGCGCGCGCGCACCGGCGATTGACCGCCAGGGCTTCGCTGAGATATTCGCGTGCCTGGTCCCAGCGCGAATGCGTAATCTCGATCGCGGCCATTTCGCAGAAGAAATTGGCGATGTCCTTCGCACTGGACTGTCCTGACAAGGAATCCATCTTGCGCGAGGTTTCGATTGCCTTGTTCCAGTCCTTCTCCTGCTCGTAGATATCGAGCAGGAATTTGTATCCCTGCTGCTCGTAAGCCGTACCCTGAAGCTTGGAGAACATCTCCTCTGCCCGGTCCAGCAGGCCGGCTTTGAGATAATCCTGCGCGAGCTCGTACAGCGCGGTTGCCTTTTGTTCAGGCACAAGGTCGGCCCGCTCCAGAAGATTTTCATGCATGCGAATAGCGCGCTCGACTTCGCCGCGACGACGGAACAGGCTGCCCAGTGCGAAATGCAATTCCACGGTCTGCGGGTCGACCTTCACGACCTCGATGAAGGCTTCGATCGCCTTATCCGGCTGCTCATTGAGCAGAAAATTGAGGCCCTTGAAATAGGACAGCGGCATCGCCCGGGATTCGGACAGCAATTGCTTGATGTCGACGCGCGCGGCCAGCCAGCCGAATGCAAAGAACAGCGGAAATCCGAGAAGCCACCAGAATTCGAATTCCATTTGTCAGGTCGACCCGGTGATCATTGCGCAGTCGTCGGCATCAAAGAACTTCGTCGGGTATGCCAGGCCGGGCGCGCAAGTCCTTGCGCAACTTCAAAATCTCGCGGCGCTGGCGGTAGATATATGAAAAACAGGCGACAACGCCCGCCGCCGCCCCAATGCCGACCGCAACGAGCAATACCAGGGCCAGCGACGCCTGCCAGTGCGCGCCCAGATAAAACCGAACGAGTACCGGATCCGAATTCTTCAGCGCAAACCCGAGTAACAGCAAGAACACCAAAAGGCGGCCCAGCCAGGATGCATAGCGCGCGGCGCGACTCATGCGAAGGCCACAGCCGGCACACGAAACTCAGGCATGAAAAGGCGGCACGATCTCGCGATGTGCCGCCCTTTTGTCGGATCCTGGAGCAATGCCGCCGCCTACTGGCCTTTGAAATCCACGCGCTCGCGCAATTCCTTGCCGGCCTTGAAGTGCGGCACGTACTTGGCCGGAACATGGACCTTGTCGCCGGACTTCGGATTGCGACCGACACGCGGCGGACGGTAGTTCAGGCCGAAACTTCCGAACCCGCGAATCTCGATCCGATGGCCTTGGGACAGACTCTTGGACATCGCATCCAGAATCATCTTGACCGCCAGTTCGGCATCGCTCGCCACCAGCTGGGGAAAGTGCGCCGCCAGCTTGACTATCAGCTCCGACTTGGTCATGGCGCTTCCTATTGCGCTGAGTTCTTGTTGTCCAGCTTGGCTTTAAGCAGGGCGCCAAGATTGGTGGTGCCGGCGTTCGACGCGTTGTCACTCGCATGCTTCTGCATCGCTTCGGACTCGTCGGCCGCGTCCTTCGCTTTGATCGAAAGATTGATGTTGCGGTTCTTGCGATCGACGTTGATGATCATTGCATTGACCTTGTCGCCCTCTTTTAGATGGGTGCGAATGTCTTCCACGCGATCTCGCGCAAGTTCCGACGCGCGCAAGTAGCCTTCGACATCGATGTCGAGCTGAATGACGGCGCCCTTTGGATCGATCGACTTGACGACACCATCGACCATGCTGCCCTTGTCGTGCGAGGCAACGAAGTTGTTGAACGGATCGCCCTCGAGCTGCTTGATACCGAGCGAAATGCGCTCCCGCTCGACGTCAATCGAGATGACCATGGCTTCGACTTCATCGCCCTTCTTGTAGTTGCGCACGGCCTCTTCGCCAGGCACGCTCCACGAAAGGTCGGACAGATGCACGAGTCCGTCGATGCCGCCAGCCAAGCCAATGAAAATGCCGAAATCGGTGATCGACTTGATCTGGCCGCGAACCTTGTCGCCCTTCTTGGCATTGGAAGCGAACTCGTCCCACGGATTCGGCTTGCATTGCTTCATGCCGAGCGAGATACGGCGACGGTCTTCATCGATCTCGAGAATCATGACCTCGACTTCGTCGCCCAGCTGCACGACGCGGGACGGATGCACGTTCTTGTTGGTCCAGTCCATTTCGGAAACGTGGACCAGGCCTTCGATGCCCTG
>JBDTTE010000295.1:0-4205 GCA_039930785.1 Betaproteobacteria bacterium
CCGCCTGCGCGGGAACGACGATCGTCACCCTGCGGGAATGACGATCGTCGCCTCAAGCCGGCGGGGCGACCACGACTTTCTCGTAAGGATGGCGGCGCGTGATCAGCTTCGAGTGCAGGAACACGTCGAGCGCAGTCTGGTAATGCTGCGGATCGATCACGATGTCCCCCTCCCAGCAACCGAGCTGCTGGTAATAGCGGATGCCCGCGATCATGGCGTCGGGCGCAATGTCGGGAAAGAAGGCCTTTTGCGTTTCGGCGACCGTCACGGCCGAAGTGGTCTGCACCCACGCGCGTGCCTTGCGGTAGGCGCGTGTGAAGCGGATCGCATCCGGCGACGACAGCCAGCGTGGCAGGGCGGCGAGGCTGCTGAAGGCGACCGGGCCGATGACTTCGCCGATCGAAGCGACGACCTCTGCGATCCCTTCATGCTGCAGTTGCTGGGGATAGGGCGCCTGCTCGTGATACCAATCGCACTGTCCGCTACGAAACGCCACCATGGACTTGTCCGGTGCGCCGGCATCCACGCCATTGGTGCGGTCGAGGGACACGCCCTTCTTGTGCAGGGCGTAAGCGAGCATGGCCTGGGGCTGCCCGCCATGGGCAAACATGAACTTGCCAGTGGTGAGTTTCGCCCAGCCGAACTCGGGCACGGGATTGCGCGAGGCGATCTGGAAGCCGTCGCGCTGGTTGATCTGTGCGAAGCTGATGAACGGCGGGCGCTCGTTTTTTTCGAGGTAGGGCCACGCGGACGATACGGAGGACTGGGAAACGTGGATCGCACCCGACAACAGCATTTCGGCGACGCTCTTGCCCGGTTGCATGACGGTGTACGTCGGCTCGAAGCCTTCCGTCGCGAAGAACCCCCCGGCGATGCCTGAGATCAGCGGGCTGTAAAACGCCGAATGCCGGTAGACCATTAGATTCAGGGTTCCCATTGCCGTTATTATGATTCGTTCGGGCCGGAATTGTCGGGCCCGGAAATACCGGGGGTAAAAATGTCGCGATTCGGACGGTGGAAATTTTTTTCGATGATCCGCAATCGCGAAGATGCGCTCGTCGTCGTCGCCGGTGCGTCGATCGCCTACCTCATCCTGGCTTGCGTGCTGGCCGCGCTCTTCTTCGCCCGTGGTGACCGCACCCTGCTGCACCTCGGATTGTTCGTTGTACTAGGGGGCCTGCTATGGCGCTTCAAGAGCCCGGCCGCCGCGATCGGACTCCTGCTCGCATCGATCATGCTCATGTTCGTGACCCTGGCGCAGATCATCGACACGGGTGAAGTCGACTGGCTACACGTCATCATTACCGCGCTGGCGATTTATGCCGGCATCCGGGCGATGGAAGCGGCGCTGAAGCTGATCGGGCGCTATCAGGCGCCGCCGAGCTAGCGCACGCGAAGCGGCGCGCCCGGCGGCGCAGGCACTAGGCACGAGGCACTAGGCACGAGGTAACTCGCAGGCACTAAGGCACTAGGCGCGAGGCACGAGGGATTAAGGCAAGACTTAGACCGCCTAGCGCCTCGAACCTAGTGCCTCGCGCCTGCGAAGAACCTCGTGCCTCGTGCCTAGCGCCTCGCGCCTGCTTCCTCGTCAATCCGGCGCAGCCCGATTGACGAGGAAGATGCCCGCGCCGACCATCACCAGCGCGCCGACGAATGCCGGGCGCAGCGGCTCCGAGAGGATGGCGGCACCCATCATCACGCCGAACAGCGGCGTCAGGAAGCCGAAAACCGCGAGGCGTCCCGCGAGGTAGCGCGTGAGCAACCAGAACCACGCGAGGTAGGTCGCGAAGGCTACGACCGCGCCCTGGTAGACGAGGCTGGCGACAGCAAGCGGCGTGATCGCAATCACGCCGGGCTCGCCCATCAGCCAGGACGCAACGGGCAGGATCAATGCACACAGCGCGAGCTGGTAGAACAACACTTTTTCCGCGCTGATGCGGGACAGGCCCGTTGCACGAATCCACACGGTGGTCGCCGCCCAGAAGATGCCAGCAAGCACGCCGCACACATCGCCGACCAAAGAGGCGGGCGAGGAGGCGAAGCCGTCGCCGAATGCCGCGATGATGCCGCCGAACGCCAGCAGGATGCCCGTCCATTGCGCCGGATGCAGGTGTTCGCCGCGGACGAAGAAGTGCAGGCCCAGCGCCGTCAGGCAGGGGGCTGTGTACAGGAACACGATCAGCCGTGAAGCGCCGGTATGCGCGAGGCCGCCATAGACGAACAGAAATTCCCCGGCGAACAGCACGCCGGCAACCAGGCCCGCGTTCAACGTGCCATCGCGTCCGAACAGCGCGGTGCCGCGATAAAGCGACCATGCCATCAGCAGCGCTACAGCCAGTATCGAACGCAGGCCGCCCTGCATGACCGGCGAAATGTCCGGCGCTGCCAGCTTGATCGTTACGTTGGTGAAGCCCCAGATGAAGCAGCAGAGCACCATGGTCGCGAAGGCGGTTGAGTCGAGGGGTCTGCGTTGCATGGTGGGGTGAGGGGCAATGAGCAATGCGCAATGGGCGATGGAGTAGCTCCCTCTCCCCTGGTGGGACAAGGGCACACTTGAAGCGCAGCAGAGGGCCGGGGAGAGGGGGCGAAGCGTAAAGCAAATCATGAAAGCCTGGTTTGCTCATCACCCATCACCCATCACCCATCTCCCCATCCCTCGTCACGCGTCACTCGTTTATAGTGTCGCAAATGCCAGCACACCCTAGCGAACCAGCTCAGGCGCACGACATCGAGACCGGCGACATCGCCGGATACCGCCGGCCCGCAAAGGGCACGCAGCCTGAGTACCTGCATCCGGCTTATGCGTCCACGCGCAAGCGCGCGCCGACCCGGCCGCTCGTCCTGCTGCCGCACACGCTTTCCGAGATTACCGGGCCGGTCTTCGGCCACGACGATCCATGCGCGGAAGATGCCGACCTGACGCGCCAGCACGAAGGCGAACCGCTTGGGGAGCGCATCATCGTGGCCGGCCGCGTGCTCGACGACAGTAATCGTCCGCTGCCGGGCGCGCTGGTGGAAATCTGGCAATGCAACGCTGCCGGTCGCTATCGCCACCAGAACGACACGCATGCCGCGCCGCTCGATCCGAATTTCACCGGCACGGGCCGCGTGGTCACCGACAAGGACGGCTACTATCGCTTCGTGACCATCAAGCCCGGCGCCTATCCGTGGCGCAACCATCACAACGCCTGGCGTCCGGCGCACATCCATCTTTCCCTGTTCGGCCGCGCCTTCGTCTCCCGGCTGGTCACGCAGATGTATTTTCCCGGCGATCCGCTCCTGCCGCACGACCCGATTTTCAATGGCACGGCGGACGAGAAGGCTCGCAACCGCCTGGTGGCTGCATTCGACTGGGACGCTACCGTGCCCGAACATGCGCTGGGCTATCGTTTCGACATCGTGTTGCGCGGGCGCGAAGCGACGCCGCTGCATCGATGAGCGACATGGATGAATTGATCGCCACGCCCTCGCAAACGGTCGGGCCATTTTTCCGGATCGGCATGGAGTCGCTTTATACGCCCGACCTGGCACCCGGGGCAGCGGACCGGATCGCGATTCACGGCCGCGTGCTTGATGGCGATGGCCAGCCGGTCAGCGACGCGATCCTGGAGATCTGGCAGGCGAACGCGCACGGCAAGTACGCGCATCCCGACGACGCACAAGCGTTGCCGCTGACTCCGGGCTTCACCGGTTTCGGCCGCGTGCCGACGGATACGGAGGGTGCGTTCCGGTTTTTCACGATCAGGCCCGGATCAGTACCGGGGCCGGGCGGCGGCGTGCAGGCGCCTCACCTTGTTGTCGCGGTGTTCATGCGCGGCCTGCTGATCCATCTGCTGACGCGCGTGTATTTTCCCGACGAACCGTCGAACGCGACGGATCCGGTATTGCAACTCGTCCCTGCGGATCGTCGCACCACGCTGGTCGCCAGGCGGAATGGCAACGAACTGGAGTGGAACGTAATCCTGCAGGGCGACAACGAAACCGTGTTCTTCGATTACTAATGCTTATTCCTCGTTTGCGTACACAAGCATCCAGACCCGGGCGTAAAATGACTCTGACTTATGGGGAATACCGTCATGTCTGACACGCTTAAGGACCTGGAAGCACAGGCGCGGTCGTTGTCGCCCGACGAACGGGCGAAGCTTGCCGAACTCCTGCTAGAGTCGCTTCACGATTCCCCGCTTGCGGAGGTAGAGCATGCGTGG
>JBDTTE010000296.1:0-4204 GCA_039930785.1 Betaproteobacteria bacterium
GGATGAGGCGATGGTAGGCATCGACGGAGATGCCCATCGCCTTAGCGACAAGGGCGGGCGGCGCTTTGCCGAGGCTCGCCGATTGGAGGTCGGCCTGCGCCGAATCGACGCTCCGCAGGCGACGGCGATTGGAGCGGGACATCATGTCGGATTTGCGCAGCAGATCGACCATCGCACCGCGGATCCGGTAACTTGCGAAGGTTGCGAACGTGGAGCGTCCGCTTCCGTCATAGCGCTGCGCCGCCTCCAGCAGACCGACAATACCGCTCTGCATGAGATCGTTGAGATCCACGTGCTGCGGCACTCGTCGCTTGAGTTTGAGTGCAATCTGCCGCACGAGGTCCGTGTGGCGACCGACCAATGCGTCGCGATCTGCGGCCGCCTTGTCGAAATCAATGGACTCCGGCTTCACAGACGCGCTCCACGGCATTGCCAGGACCAGCTGCCGCTTGCATCTCGTCGCCGCCGAAGCGGCCGATGTCATCAGTGGAACGCAGTTCTGACCGAATTTCGCGAGTCACCGTTTTCAGCACGGCATCGCCCGTCAAATGCCCGTGGCTGTCGTTGATGCGCTTGAAGTGATCGATGTCGATCATCATGATCGAAAACGCCTGCCCCTGTTGCAGATACGGCTTATGGCACTGTGCGAAGATGGCGTCGATTCCGCCACGATTCCAACTTCGCAACAGCGGATCGATCATCGACTCGCGCCGCGCCGTTGCGAGTTCCCGCGTAAGGGTCTCCTGCGCGGCGCTCGTGTGACGGGTCGAAATCGCGGCCCGCGCCAAAGTCGTCAGCTCGGGCAGCAACTTCAGCTGCGGGCTTGAAAACTCTCGGGGCTGCGTATCGATGATGCACAAGGTCCCCAGCACCTCACCGGTGGCGGCCCGCAGCGGATAGCCCGCGTAAAAGCGGATCCAGGGCGGGCCGGTCACCAGCGGGTTGTCGGCAAACCGCACGTCGCGCAGCGTGTCTTCGACGACCAATGCCCGACCGCTCGCCACCACATGTGCGCAGAACGCGATATCACGAGGCGTCTGCGCGGCGTCGAGCCCGGCGCAGAACTTGAACCATTGCCGATTTGAATCGACGAGTGAGACGACGCAGATCGGGACGCGGAACAATTGCGCGCCGATGTGCGTGACGCAATCCAACGCGAAGTCGTCCGGTGTACCCAGGAGCGCGCTGGCGTATAACGCGGCGAGGCGGACCGTTTCATCCTGCGGTATGGGCGCGGGAATCATCGGCGTTATGCGCGTGGGCTGCTGCGGCGCGGCTTACTCGGGGAGCGGCCGGCAGGAGGCGGCAGGGCGAGAAACTGCGGCGCGACGACGGCGGCGGCGTAAGGCGAGGGATTGGTGATTCCGTCAAACCACCACCCGTGCTCGGAATCGTAAGTTGCGTCGAGGACCGAGTCGAGCCACCAGCCGCTTTCCCTGTCGTGTCCCCAAACGCCGGCCGAATAGATCGCCGCGTTGGAGTCCATCAAGAAAAGCTCGAGCGACGCCATGCCGGCCGGATCGATCGCATCGCGATGCTCGTGGCCAACAGCGAAGAAAATGCGGTCCTCATCCTGGTATGCACGCCATTCCGCGCGCGGCGCGAGATTACGGACCACGTGTTGCAGTGATTTGGGAAGGGATTCCGCCGACCAAATTCGATCGGCCCAGCGACGCGGCAGGAACCGCGACGCGAGCAGTTCATCCAACTGCGCTCCGAGGCTGCGGATACGGACAATCGCCCCGCTGCGCATCATTTGGAGCTGCCGGTTTTAGTCAGTTGTGCTCTGCTCGGAAAAGATGACGTTGCATTGGGGTCGTAATCGGGGACTTTGAGCGCCCGCCAACTGCCGGAGGCCGCCGGACCGGTGGTGGGCCAGCCCTTGATCAGATTCTCGACACCCGAGGCATCGACCGCATCGCTGAAGAACCTACCCTGGGCCGTATCGAAGCCGGATGCCTTGGCGAAATCGAACATGTGCCGGGATTCGATGCCTTCGGCGCACACGCTGAGTTGCAGCGAGCGGGCCAGGTTCGTGATGGCCTTGACGATGAGCCGCGCCTCGCGTTCGTGCGGAACGTCTGCCAGCAGGGTATGGTCCACCTTGATCTCCGAGAAGGGCATGCGGTAAAGCTCGGTCAGGGACGAGTATCCCGTGCCGAAGTTGTCCAGCGACAAGCCCACCCCTAGAATTCGCAGGCGTGTGAAAACGTCCAGAATGAGTTCACGGTCATGGTTGCTGGGTGATTCGGTGACGTCCAGCATCAGTTGCTTGGGCGGGAAATCGTACTCCCGCATGAGCATTGCCAGCCGCTCGGGAAATGCCGCGTCGCGCACCAGCGTGGGACTCAGGTTGACGATCAATTCCAAAGACAGTCCGCGCGCGCGCCACTGCCCCGCCTGGCGTACGGCCTCGGACATGACAAGGTCGGTCAATTGCAACATCAAATCGCGGTCTTCGAACGCCGACAGGAACTGTCCCGGGTGAAGCAGCCCACGGCGCGGGTGCTGCCATCGAAGCAGCGCCTCCACACCCAAGATGCTCGGTGTACCGGAGGTGATCGAGCATTTGGGCAGGTACTGCAGGATCAACTGATGCTCGTGAAGCGCAGTTTCGAGCTCTGACGTCGAAATCGGCGGCGCGCTTGCCAGGTAGGGCGTCAACAGTTGTTCGACCGCGAAAGCATCGAGAGGCCTGGATTGAACGCCCACCACGGGCAATCCTCGTCCCTCCGCCATACGCCGGGCACCTGAAAGAACCTTGGGACTCATGGCACCCACCAGCAGAGTCGCCGGCTTCGAACCCTGCTCCGCGACGGCATGCAGGGCCGAAAATCCATCGGTTTCAGGGCCGTCCAGCGCCAGTATGGCAATGGTGGGACGCCGCATGGCCAGGACATCGTGCAGCCCCTGTGGTGAATCGGTCTCGACATGTTCGCAGCCCAGACGCTCAGCAACGCCTCTCAATAGGTCCTGCGAATTTGGGTCGGGCTCGAAGGTCAGGATTAAGTCGGTATTGTTCGGCATGTTGACCGCGTTGTGACTGGTTCGTTGATGGCACTGTTCGGAGGCACGTAAATATACTGGTTATATCTAATATGACGGTATTAGCTACTATAGCGCTTATAGCGGTCTGTGGTGCGCGTCGCAATATCGAGTGGCCGCTGCAGCTAACGCAAGCCGGCCAGCGGCCAAGGGCGTTGCCGATGTGCGATTCAGGGATTGGAGTAGGGGTGTGCACAGGCGAACTGGACCAACTGTGTACCGGGCGCGAGGTTCAGCTTTCGCTTCAGCCGTTGACGATGTGATTCCACGGTCTTGATGCTCAAGTGCAATGAGTGCGCCTGTTTCGTCACATATCCGTTGGCTCCGACGGACAGCTCGTCGGCCGCGGATAGAACGAGAATGGCCAAGTTCGGGAAATGCGCGCGAACTTCCCGCACGAAGTCGAGACCGTCGCCTTGGCTGAGGTTGATATCGGTGACGACTCCGTCCGGTTTCAGGTCGCGATGGCAATACCGGGGTAGCACAAGTCCAGGAATTCGACCAGCGCACGCTGCATCGGGGTTTGATCTTCGACAACTAAATCCCTGCTTACGGTGTTGGAGGATGGGTCGGCTACCGAAATCGCCAACATCGGCCGCGAAGGGGGGGGCGGCCCCAACCGCAAATCGATCGCGCTCGCCGCACAATCGATGCAATCGGCCGGCTTGAGAAGCTATCACTGCGGAAAAATGCAAGTTCTTGATCGTCGCGGCCTGGAGCGCGCGTCCTGCTAATGCTACTTCGTCGTCAAGAAGCGATTCGATGCGTTCCTTGCCCCTCGCGCATACGCAGCGAAGTCCTAAAAAGTAACCGACGGCTGAATCCGTGAGCGGCAGCTAGGCGCGCGAGAGTATATTGGTCGCAAGCACTACGACCGATATCCTAAGACAGATAGGCTGCCTCAAATTCATCGCGGGGCAGGGGTTTCCCGAATAGAAACCCCTGCAGTTCATCGCATCCCAAAGATCGCAGGATTCCGGCCTGGTTCTCGTTCTACACGCGTTCTGCCACGGTGGCGGCTTCCAACACCCGCGCCACATCCTCTTCTGCCTTGATGTCGGGCAACACAATGGCAAATTGATCAGCCCCCACGCGCGCAATCAGATTGGCATCGCCCAGATTTTCAAAGAGCCACTGCGCGATTTGCTTCAGAAGATCA
>JBDTTE010000297.1:0-4202 GCA_039930785.1 Betaproteobacteria bacterium
CACGGTGGGGACACAATGCGATTTCCTGAGCCCGGCGCGCTTCGGCGACAAACTCACCATAGATTTGTCCATTTCGCGGCTGGGCAACAGCTCCATCGAGCTGCAGTTCGAAGCCAGCATCGAAGGACGCCCTTGCCTGAAATGCCGCCATACCATCTGCATGTTCTCCAAACAGACTCTCAAAGCCGTGCCGATTCCGGACAGCTTGCGTAGCCGCATGCAGGATTACGTGATCGCGGCCAAGTAAGTTTTACCGTGTCGTCCGGGTGTTGCCAGGAACTTTTTCCTCCTCCCTTCTGCCTTATGCGCGTGGCGATTGCGGTTCGATATCGCCGTCCGGGAATATGAACATGACAGCCAATTTTCCAAATTTTTCGAATTACCGGTTTTCCAGGGTTTCGTTTTTCGACAGCGTGTTCTTCAAGACAGTGGCCCTGACCTTGTTCATCGCCCTGCTCTTCTGCATTGGGCCGCCGGCGTTTGCGGCGGACACGACCGGCCAGGACATCGGCAAGAAGCTCGATGACGCCGGAAAAGCGATCAAGGAATACTCCGCGGAGCATCGTGAAGAAGCGCTGGTGCGCGCAAAAAAGGCGCTGGCGGAAGCCGATGCGCGCATCGACGAGTTCGAGGACAACGTGAACCGGAAATGGGACGGCATGAGTGCAACCGCGCGCGAGCACGCCCGGGAATCCCTGCGCACCATGCGCCAGCGCCGCCTCGAACTTGCCGAAAATTACGGTGAGCTTAAACGCAGCTCGTCGAAGGCGTGGGAAGAGGTCAAAGGCGGCTTCGTCAAAAGCTACGACGCATTGCGTGACGCGTTTTCGAAGGCGGTAAAGGAGTTCTGAAAACGAACTGCGGATCGTAACGCAGGTAAAAACAAGCCCGGGCGACCGGGCTTTTTTTCGTCTGCACTCATGGCGCCCCATGCGTTTCGTTGTGCACGCTCATTGTGCTAAAGTAGGTGCATATGCACGTTTATCCATCTCGGCTAGCCTGAACCCGGCTGACCTGGAAGCTACCGAACGATGAAAGCCGCTTTGAAAACGATCCACCGTGCTTCCCGGTCGCCCGATTTGGCCGCGCTTCCGGTCATCGGCTGCACGGGCGCGCGGCTGCGCCGCCTGACGCGGCGGGTCACGGCGTTCTATGAGCACCACATGCGCGAAACCGGCCTGAAGCTGACGCAGTATTCGCTGCTCGCGCAATTGTCCGAGGATCCGCAGCCGTTAACTGCGCTGGCGGATCGCATGGAAATCGATCGCACTACCCTGACCCGAAGCCTGCAACCCCTGCTCGATCAGGGCTTCGTCGGTGAGTCATCCGGTGCGGACGCACGGCAGCGCTTGTTCGCCCTGACCCGCTCCGGGTTGCGCGTGCGCGCCGACGCCCGCAAGCAATGGCGCGAAGCGCAGACCGCGCTCGAGCGCCATCTCGGATCCGATTTCGTCTCGAATCTGCATACCCAACTCGAACTGGCGCTGTCGCGCCTGAAGCCTGGCCTTCCGGAGAATAATTGACCATGTCGAACCCAAGTGAAAACCGTTCCTACTGGGGCGTCGTCCTGCTGGCCGCAGCCGTCCTGATGGTGACCATGGGTTCGCGGCAGTCACAGGGGCTGTTCATGTCGCCGCTGAACACGTCCACCGGTGTGGGCATCGTGAACATCAGCCTGGCAATGGCCATCGGCCAGTTCGTCTGGGGCGCGGTGCAGCCGATCGCCGGCGCCGTCGCCGATCGCTACGGTCCGGGCCGCGTGCTCGCCGTCGGCATCATCCTGCTGGCGCTTGGCTCCGCGATCACGCCGTTCATGACCTCCCCGCTTGGACTGATTTTCTCGCTCGGCATCCTCATCGCCGCCGGCTCTGGCGCCGGCAGTTTCTCGGTGCTGATCGGTTCGGCAGCGCGCCACATGCCAGCGGAGAAGCGCGGCATGGCCGCCGGCATCATCAACGCGGGCGGTTCGTTCGGTCAGTTCGTCTTCGCGCCGATCACGCAACTGCTCATCGCGGGACTGGGCTGGATGGGCGCCTTGTGGTCGATTGCCGCGATCACGATCGCAGCACTGCCGCTGACGCGCTCGCTGCGCGGGCGGCCTGCGACCGCCGCGGAACACGCGCGATCGATTGCCGCCAATCCCGAAGACAAGGGCATGCGCGCCGCATTGCGCGACGCACTGAAGGATCGCAGCTATCTGTTATTGCACGCGGGCTTTTTCACCTGCGGATTCCACATCGCTTTCCTCGTCACGCACCTGCCGGGGGAAGTACAGCTGTGCGGCCAGTCGGCGCAGGTCGCAAGCTGGTCGCTCGCCATCATCGGCCTGGCGAACATTGTCGGCAGCCTGGCCGCCGGTTGGGGCACGCAAAAGTATCGCAGCAAATACATCCTGTTCTGGATGTACTGCTCGCGTACCGCGCTGATCCTTGCCTACCTCGCCGCGCCGAAAACGGCGCTGACGTTCTATCTGTTCGCCGCCGGCCTGGGCGTGACCTGGCTCTCGACCGTGGCGCCGACCGCCGCGATCGTCGGCAAGCTGTTCGGCACGCGCTATCTGGCGACGTTGTTCGGTCTGACCTTGTTGTCGCACCAGATCGGCGCATTCCTTGGCGCCTGGCTGGGCGGCATCACCGTCGTCAGCCTCGGCAATTACAACCTGATGTGGTACCTGGATGCCGGTCTCGCGGCGTTCGCGGCCCTCATCAACCTGCCGATTCGCGAAGCCCCGATCGCCCCCAGGCTCCAGCCCGCGTGAACGTTGCGTTCGGCGTGCCTGTTACGCGACGATTCGCGTAACATTTGTCAGGCCGCCAGCCGTGGCGGCCGCGACCGGAGCATTAAGATGGCCGAACAAAGTGACTGGGCCTTTCCGAAGGCCATACAACCGCAGCAAAGCGAAGTGCGGTTCCCCCTCGATGGGGCGCTCGACGCGGTCGTACAACTGCGTTCCGAGATTCCGGATGACGCATTCACGGCTTCCATCCTCGGCACGGAGCGCACCGGCAACGGTGTGGTCATCCGCGCCGATGGCCTGGTGCTGACCATCGGCTATCTGATCACCGAAGCCCAAACCATCTGGCTGACCACCAATAGCGGCAAAGCCGTCGCCGGCTACCCACTCGCGTACGACCAGGTCACCGGCTTTGGTCTGGTGCAACCGCTCGGCAAGCTCGACGCGCCCGCGCTGCCGCGAGGCACGATTGAAAACTGCAAGGTCGGCGACGACGTCGTCGTGATCGGGCACGGCGGGCGCGCGCACGCGCTAAAGGCAAATATCAACGGCCGCCGTGAATTTGCCGGCTATTGGGAATACGTGCTGGACGAGGCGTTGTTCACGGCGCCGGCGCATCCGCAATGGGGCGGCTCTGCCGTGGTCAGCATGGATGGGCAGTTGCTCGGCATCGGTTCACTACTGGTCGAGGAATCGCAGGATGGCAAGCAGGCACAGGGCAACATGATCGTGCCGATCGACTTGCTGGAACCCATCCTCGACGACATGCTTAAGCTCGGGCGGCCGAACCGCCCGCCGCGGCCGTGGCTGGGCATGTACAGCACCGAAGCAAACGGCCAGATAATCGTCGGCGGTCTGGCCAAGGATGGGCCTGCGCATCGTGCAGGCGTACGCCAAGGCGACCTGGTGCTGGAAGTCGCCGGCGCGCGCGTCACCACGCTGGCCGATATGTTCCGCAAAGCCTGGCGGCTGGGCCCGGCCGGAACCGAAATTCCGCTGACCCTGGCGCGGGAAGGTTCGTTGCTCAACGTGCGCCTGCAGTCCGTCGATCGCAATGATTTCCTGAAGAAGCCGATGCTGCATTAGTGGAGTGACGGGTGACGAGTGACGCGGGTCGATGGGCGAAGCCTGAGTGGTAACCGCGCATCAATCCAAATTTCGATTCCCGCGTACTCGAGAATGACAATATTCCCTCACCTCTTGTCACTCGTCACTCTTCACCCGTCACTCGTCACCGCTTCATTTGAAGCCAAAATGCGTCGGCAACCAGAGCGAAAACGCCGGCACGAACACGAGCACCATCAGTGCCACGAACAGCACGGCAAGATACTTCGCCATCGGTCGCACGACGTTCTTCAACTCCGTGCCGGTGATCGAGCAAGTCGCAAACAATCCCAGGCCGACGGGCGGCGAGAACAATCCGAAACCCATTGCCACCACCATCACGGTGCCGAAGTGCAGCGGCGAA
>JBDTTE010000298.1:0-4200 GCA_039930785.1 Betaproteobacteria bacterium
TCGACCTGGTTACCCAGCGGTTGAAGGGCCTTCGCGATCCCCACTTCGATTCTGTTCTGGTGGGGCCCATGAAATAGTCGGACACGATAGTCCGCCCCGCGGATCAAGCGCAAGTCCTCCGCCTCCGGCTGGACATTCTCGAAATCGATCAAGATGTACGTGAGGCTCATCGCGTTGCAGCTCTGTCAGGGTCGTCGAGAAAACGCTTCATCGAATAATTTCTCCAGCTTCCGGTTCGTGCCGCGAAGCCGATCGATCCTCAATTCCCCTTGGAAATATCCATACCGGGGTCCAAGGTGCAAGCGGTCCTTCGCTTTTCTCTACCGAACCCAATGCGCAACAGGCCGCGACAGGAATTCCTCTACCGCAATGCCCCCGGATCCCACCAGCAACGAGCGGCTGGGGTGGAAGCTCTTGGAAAACGCAGCCAATCCGGGCTGCGCCTCGCGCGCGCGTCCGCTCTTGACTTCGATTGCGGTCAACTCACTCCCCGCGCGAACGACGAAATCCACTTCCTTGCCACGGTCCCGCCAATAGCGCAGTTCGATCTCTCCGCCCGCAGCGGCATTGGCAAGATGGGCGCCCACGGCGGATTCCGTCAAGCGCCCCCAGAGTTCGGGATTCGCTCGCGCCTCTCTCAGGTTCAAGCCCGACTGTGCCGTCATCAGAGCCGTATTCAGCACTTGCAGCTTCGGACTCGAACCGCGGCTTCTCGCCACTTCGCCCGCGAATTTCTGCAGGCCCACAACCATTCCCGCACCAGCCAGCAATTCGAGGTAGTGCGCGAGCGTCGTCACGTTGCCGGCGTCCTGCAACTGCCCAAGCATCTTGGTATACGAAAGCACCTGGCCCGAGTAACTGCAACCGAGTTGGAACAAACGTCGCAGGATGGCGGGCTTGTCGACCCGCGACAGGAGCAGTACATCGCGCGAGAGGGTCGTTTCGATCAGGGAATCGATGACGTACCGTGCCCACCGCGCGGGATCTCCAATGAGCGGAGCGGCCCCCGGATACCCCCCGTGGAAAACGTACTGGTCAATCGACCAGCCGAAGGCCTTGTGCATCTCGCTGAACGACCAGTGCGGCAAGTGCAGGACCTCGAAGCGCCCCGCCAGGCTCTCGGTCAGCCCGCGTGAAATCAACAAGGGTGCCGACCCCAGCAGAACCACTTTGAGAGCCAGCTTCGTACGAGAATCCTCGTCCCAGAGCCGCTTGACCGTTTCCGACCAGTTCTGGATCTTCTGGATCTCATCAAGTACCAGCACAACGCCACCGCGATCGGCGTCACGAACCGCAAGGCGCGCCGCATCCCATTGCTGTTCAATCCAGGTCGGCCCGCGCAGCGTCGGCTCATCGGCGCTCGCGAACCGGACCGCGAAACCCGACGCTTCAGCAACGGATTGGACCAGCGTGGTCTTGCCTACCTGCCTGGGCCCCGTGACCGCATGGATGAAGCGGCGCGGCTCGGCAAGGCGATCGGCAAGCGTTTGCGACTGTGGGCGGGAATACGCCAAAGGGCGATTTACCGTTTACTCAATTGATTGAGTATTTTTACTCAACTACCTGCGCAAATGCAAGCCCCCCCAATGGCGCCCCCCCCGACCGACCTTCCGATCGGCACGTCCGCTCGTACCGCCGGGTTCCAGGGTGTCACGGTCTCTGAGAAAACGCTTCATCGAATAATTTCTCCAGTTTCCGGTTCGTACCACGCAGCCGATCGATCACCATCTTCGCCCAGTCGAAATACTTCCGCCGGCGGCGCAGGTTCCACTTCGGTGGCGGGCTGCTGGCGATATCGCGCAAGTTGCAGATCTTGTCCGCTAGCTTGACCAGTCGTGCGCGTCGGCTCGCTGTTTTGGCGTGAACGATCTGCAGCCGCTTGCGCTCGGCTTTGGGCAGTCTCTTGTCGTCGGTCACCTCCATCACCACCGAAGCGATCGCCTTACCGAACTCAGCCTGCAGTTCCGCCAGCGTTGTTTCGGTGTCTTCGATCGTGTCGTGCAGCAGCGCGGCGCAGAGCACGACCGCGTCCGAAATGCCCACTTCGTTGGAAAGCACGTTCGCAAGCGCAATCGGGTGATTGATATAAGGCGACGCGTCCGCATCCTTGCGGCGCTGGTTGCGGTGCTTGAAGGCCGCGAAGTTCGCAGCTTTGACGACAAGTCCCAGGTCGAATGATCGCGGCATGTTTGAAGTATGCCTTAACCCCGACAATTCCAGCAGATCAGGCGTTTGATACCGCCTGGAGCATAGGGCCTACCTCTCACCACGGAGACACGGAGAACACGGAGATACACGAAGAAGGGCAAAAACTAGGGAGAAATGAGTGGCGCGAGAAAGTGGTCAAGGTTGTCGGCACATGGTCACGATTGATAGTTACCCGATGGCCAGATATCCGGTTTTTGCTTTTCTCCGTGTATCTTGGTGTTCTCCGTGTCTCCGTGGTGAGACTTAGGTTCTAGATAAGCCGGCAACAGCATCGTTTGTGCGATCATGCCGGCGTGATCTTCATGGAGCCTTGGGCCCTCAGCCTCTTCATCGGCGCGATCCACATCGCGTTGGCTGTGTTCGTCTCTGCGCACATCGTGCTCACCAAGCCTGACGTGCGCGCGGCGATCGGATGGACCGGGCTGGTATGGTTCGCGCCGGTCGCTGGCTCGGCGCTGTACGCCGTGTTCGGCATCAACCGCCTGCGCCGACAGGCGGGTCAGCTGCGCCGGGGCCGCGAGTTACCCCACGAAACCAGTGTCCGGCCTTCGCTCGATAGTGACATTCCTGATGGCGTGCCGGCCTCTGTTCGCCCCCTCGCCCGCCTGGTGGGCACGATCACCGACACACATCTGACGCCTGGCAACGCCGTGGACCTGCTCGTGAACGGTGACGAAGCCTACCCGGCCATGCTCGCTGCCATAGACGGCGCGACGCGCAGCATCATCCTCGCGACTTACATTTTTAATCACGGGCAAGTCGCCGATCGTTTCATCGAAGCCTTCGCGAAAGCGATCAAGCGCGGCGTCGAGGTGCGTGTGCTCATTGACAGCGTCGGCGCACGTTATAGCCGGCCCCCGGTCCTGCGAAAGCTTCGCGCGCACGGCGTCAAGGTCGCGCGCTTCCTGCCGACCATTCCGTGGCGCCATCCGTATGTAAACCTGCGCAACCATCGCAAGCTGATGGTCGTGGATGGCACGATCGGTTTCTGCGGCGGCCTCAACATCCAGGATGCGTGCATGCTTTCGCTGCATCCGGCCAAGCCGGTGCTCGACACCCACTTCCGGCTGTGCGGCCCGGTCGTCGGCCATCTGATGAAAGCCCTGGCGTTCGACTGGAAATTCACGACGAAGGAAGCGCTCGACGGCCCGCTGTGGTTTCCCCACCTTGATCCCGCTGGCACGGTACTGGCGCGCGGGATACCAGAGGGGCCCGACGAGGATTTCGAAACACTGCCCGTCACCTTCCTCGGCGCGCTCTCGCAGGCGCAGCGCGCCATCCGCATCGCCACGCCGTACTTCCTGCCCGATCCCACGCTCATCGATGCGCTACGAGTCGCAGCGTTGCGCGGCGTGCAGGTCGACATCCTGCTGCCGGCGAAGGGCAACCTGCGCTTCGTCGAGTGGGCCGCCAACGCACAGCTCTCGCAGATCGTCCGGTGGGGATGCCGCGTGCACTGCTCGCCGCCGCCGTTCGATCATTCCAAGCTGTTCATCATCGACGACGCCTGGTGCCTGGTCGGCTCCGCGAACTGGGATCCGCGCAGCCTGCGCCTCAACTTCGAATATGCCGTGGAATGTTATTCGACCGAATTCGCGACGCGGCTCGCAAGCGCGTTCGATGCGAAGGTCGCGACATCGCATCAGCTCACCGCCGCGGACATCAGCCGGCGCACGCTGCCGGTGAGGTTGCGGGATGGGATTGTGCGGTTGGCGCAGCCTTATCTGTAAATGCCCATCGCGATTTGATCCGTCCTGATTTAACGGTTGCGGTCGTAACTGCCGTAAGAATCAGATGGGTGTTCGCGCGCAGGTGCGCATACACAATCGGTGCCAATGCGCTTTGGCCCATTGGGCCGGAGTGGACGCGAATCATCGAAACGCCCGCACTTGCGCCGCGCATCACGATTCGGGCGGTGTAAATCCAGAGGCTAATTACATTAGAACCTGCAATGAAGCAGATGCGGCTGCATTGTGTGCTGACGCACAGACC
>JBDTTE010000299.1:0-4148 GCA_039930785.1 Betaproteobacteria bacterium
CTACCGCGATCGATCCCGCCACTTTTACGTCCATTCGAATTGTTTCCGGCGCCGTTGCGCTTTGGATGCTTGCAAGCGCACGGTCGGGTGGCTTCAGGCTCGCGGGAAGCTGGCCGTCGGCCGCAGCCCTGGTTGCCTACGCCGCGGCGTTTTCATTTGCGTACGTCGATCTATCCGCCGGCACGGGCGCGTTGCTCTTGTTCGGCGCGGTGCAGGCCACCATGATCCTGCAGGGATTGCGCAAAGGCGAGCGCCTGCGTTTATCGCAATGGTTCGGCCTCGCCGCGGCGCTTGGTGGCCTCGTCGCGCTGCTGCTACCGGGAATCGAGGCGCCGCGTTTGTCCGGCGCCTTGCTGATGGTCGCAGCTGGCGTCGCGTGGGGCGTGTATTCGTTGCGCGGAAAGGGCACGCAGGATCCGCTGGCTGCGACAGCGGGCAATTTCTTGAGAGCAGTCCCGTTCGCGCTGATTCTGGGCCTGGTTTTCGCAATGAACGCGAAGGTCGATTTGAAGGGTGCCAGCTACGCTATCGCCTCCGGCGCGCTGACATCCGGCGTCGGCTATGCGATCTGGTATGCCGCGCTTCGCGGACTTAAATCCACCAGCGCCGCAACCGTGCAACTCAGTGTTCCGATTATTGCGGCGATCGGCGGCATCATCCTGCTCGGAGAGCCGCTGACGCTGCGCCTCGTCGGCGCATCCATCGCGGTGCTCGGTGGGATTGCGTTGGTCATCCGACCGAAGCGCGCGTAGGCGCTTCATGAAAGGATGGACTTCTGTTGTAGGGATGTCTCGAAGTCGGAGAGAATTTGGGGTGGTTTCCCCCTTTAGACGCGCCGTGCAGCTCGACCCGGCAAGGGGAAGTCGGCGAGGACTGTTCGAGTCCCATGACAGAGCGCGTTGTGTGCGCTCTGTCAGGTCGAGTTCCGCAGCCGCCTTGCCGGGTCAGGCAGCACAGGGTGACCCCTTTGAAAAAGGGGCGCGACGCCAGGGGCGGCCTTCTTTTGGTTCCTTTTCTTGGCCGATCAAGAAAAGGAACTAGCTGCCGGGCTACCCCCGGCCCAGACGCACTAGAACAACTTCTTGATTGCGCCTCTAGCGAATGACTCAGTCGGTAATCGCCGAATACACCAGTTGCTTGAACAGCTTCCTGTAGTACGAGCGGATCGGGCTCGGTGCCTGCGTCATGTACACCGCGACCAGTTGTTCCTTCGGATCGATCCAGAAATACGTTCCGGCATAACCGCCCCACATGAACTCGCCGGCCGAGCCCGATACGCCTGCGACGCCCGCCGCTTGCCTTACGGCGAAGCCGAGGCCGAAGGTGTAGCCCGGCGTGCTCAGCAGGATTTCACCCGGCGTCATGGGCGACACCGCCTGGATGCGGGTGCCGAGATGGTCGGAGGTCATGAGTTCGACCGTCGTGCGCGCGATGATGCGCTTGCCGTCGAGCTGGCCGCCGTTGGCCATCATTTGCGCGAAGCGCAGGTAATCCGTCGCGGTTGACACGGCACCACCACCACCGGAGTCGTTGCCCGGTTCGGACGAGACGTCATAGAGCTTGATGGCCGTGTTGGTCATCGAATCAACCGGCAGGGCCTGCGCGAGGCGGTCGATCTTTTCCTGCGGAACGAAAAACGCCGTGTCCTTCATGCCGAGTGGGTCCAGCACGCGCTCGCGCAGATAATCCCCGAGGCGCTTGCCCGACACGGCTTCGATTACCCGGCCGAGCATGTCCGTTGAGATGCTGTATTCCCAATACGTGCCGGGTTGGTGGATGAGCGGCGATTTCGATACACGGTCCACCATCACATCGGCGCTCAGGCCGCGGAAATCGGCGTCGATGCCATTCTTCGCATACGCCTCCTTGACCGCGTTGTTCTGCGTCAGGTTCGCATAGGCCAGGCCCGAGGTATGGCGCAGCAGGTCTTGCACGGTGATTTCGCGATCCGAAGGCACCATCGTGTACCCGATCCGGGCGAACTCCGCTTCGGCTTTCGCGACGCTGACGTGCAGGCCCTTCATCGATGGCAGGAATTTCGATATGGGATCGTTCAACTGCATTTTTCCGTCTTCGATGAGCGTCATCGCCGCAACCGATACCAGCGGTTTGGTCATCGAGTAGATGCGATAGATCGCGTCCGTCGACAGCGGCTTGCCCGCCTCCTTGTCCTGGTAGCCCAGCGCGTCGGAATAGACCAGCTTGCCCTTGCGCGCGACCATGACCACGACACCGGGCAGGGTGCCCTTGTCGATCTGCTCCTGGAATGCCTCACTGATGTGCTTGAGTTTGGCCGCGGACATGCCGACCGACTCCGGCGTGGCTGTCGGCAGCCCCTGGGCTTGGACAGAAAGCGAAAATGCCACGGCAGAGATTGCCATCAGCGCGAGCGCCGTTGCGGCGCGTTTCCCGAGGCCCATGTTCTTCCCCCTCTTTTAGAATGCGTTATGGTTCCAAGTTACGGGCAGACGCACGCGCATGTCAACGCCGGGAACCATGGGCACGGCGGGACGGCGCGCGAGGCGCATTTTCCCGATTCTTGAGGGGGGCAGGCAGATGGCCGAAGTGGGAACGAAGCTGGTGTTTGAGAACGAACGGGTGCGTGTCTGGGAATTCACGCTGCAACCCGGCGAAACCGTGGAAACGCACAAGCATGACCACGACTATTTCTTCTATCCGATCGAAGGCGCCACCCTTGAGGTAATGCGCGCCAGCGGGACGAACCGGCTCACCCTGAATGCCGGCGAAGTCTACTTCCGCAAGGGCGGTGACACGCATGCGGCGAAGAACGTGGACGACCATCGCTATCATGAAGTCCTGGTAGAACTGAAAGACTGAGTGCCGGACGCCGGGGCTTTTGCGATTTCCGATCGAATTGCCCTGACGCAGAATCGCGGGAAGCCCGGAAGGCGTCAGGGTTTGCGTTCCGGTATCGGAGTGGGTACCTGGCGCAGCTCGCGCACCAGCGGAATTGCCGCGCCGACGAAAGAAACGGCGGGGTTGTCGCGACAGAACTTGTCAATGTAAGCGGCGACGCCGGGCGGATCGGGCAACTTGCCCAGCAGCACCTGGTTGCCTGGATTGCCGAAGTTGTACCCCGAAACGAAGCCGCGGAACCAGATGCCATACTGTGCGCGGGCCAGTTTGTCACTCGCCGAGCGCGTCCATGCCGCGCAGGATACATCGTCGAACGCAAAGGCCGCGATGTCGGGAACGTCCTGCGCCAGCGCCGACGGAGCGCGCGCCAGGCAAAAGGCGGTGCAAACCAGCGCGATGCAGTGCCAACCCCTTTTCATGCGAGCGTCTCCTCCGTAGTGTTCGTGCGCGTAGCCGCGCTGTCGTTTGGAGGGAGGATAGCGCCAGGAGTTCATCTCTGCTCGCGGGCGCCGTTTTGCAGCGCAACCGGCCTGACGTACGCTACTGCTATATTGTCGACGGTCGCCATACTGCGGCCGTCGACGACCGGAGGACCGCATGCCCGCCATTGCTGCCGAAATCGCATCGCGCAAGCGCATTGCGCTCGTCGCCCACGATAACAAGAAGCTGGACCTGCTCGAATGGGCGCGCTACAACCGCGAGATGCTTGCAAAGCACGAGCTGCTCGCGACCGGCACCACCGGCAAGCTGCTGGAAGACGCGCTCGAGGTACCGATCGTCAAGCTGCAAAGCGGGCCGCTAGGCGGCGATTTGCAGATCGGCGCCAAGATTGCGGAGGGCGAAATCGACTTCGTGATATTTTTCTGGGATCCGCTGGAACCCCAGCCCCATGATCCCGACGTCAAGGCGTTGATCCGCATCGCCGTTGTGTGGAATATTCCGGTCGCCTGCAACCGTGCGACTGCGGATTTCGTCATTTCGTCGCCGCTGATGCTGTCTTCGTACCAGCGGGCGCTGCCGGATTACCAGAGTTATCGCGAGCGGCTGCAGAAGGCGGCGCAGTAACGAGCTTTAGTTCAAGAGCGTTGACGCAGAGGGCGCAGAGGAAAAACTAGAGCACGCGGAGGCGCAAGCGAACAGATGCAAGGTGGGATGGATGGGAGAACATGCAGCAAATGAATGGTTTTGTTTTTCCTGTGCAGTCTCCGCGTTTTCTGCAGTGAACAAGAATTTTTCATTCCCGCGCAGGCGGAAATCCAGTCATTAAAGTA
>JBDTTE010000300.1:0-4147 GCA_039930785.1 Betaproteobacteria bacterium
GAACGGGGAATACGGGAATTGGTGACGTCACGGCAGAAATTTGTTCGGGCGGCTAAGCGCTTACCGGGGTTGTTCACCCTTTCGCTACTTTTTTCCTCCGTTTTTCCTCTGCGTCCTCCGCGTCCTCTGCGGTGAGAGCGAGGCGGTACGGTCTTGCCCGGGGTGCCCTGGGAAATTCAGGAACTGCAGGACAGCATCGAACAGCCCGCGCGATTGCGCGCCCAATCCGGCCGCCGCTGCGCGAATGCATCCTTCCCCGGCTGTTCATCGTAGGGACGACGCAGCAGGTCCAGCAATTCCGTGATGCCCGCATAGTCACCCTGCTCCGCGCGATCGATGGCTTGTTGCGCGAGATAGTTACGCAGCACGAACTTCGGATTGGCTGCATTCATGCGCGCGCGGCGCAGAGCGGGCGTTAGCGAATCGGCGTGCAGGCGTGTTGCGTAGCGCCCCAGCCAATCGGTAAATTTCGGCACCGCTTCAGCGCGCTTCGCTTCGTCGTAGAAAGCGTTTTCAAATAACGCCAGCGACGGCGACGCCGGATCGAAATCCGCCAGCGTACGAAAGAAAATGGTCATGTCGACTTCGGCGCCTTGCATCAGGCCGTAAAGTTCGCGCATGAACTCTTCGTCTTCAGGCGTCGACTCGGCAAGGCCCAGCTTGGCGGCGACGTTGGCACGATCAAGTGCCATGAAGGTGTCGACGTAGCGCTGCAGGCCGGCCTGCAGCGGTTCAACTGAAGCAAACGCTGGCACCAGCGCGCTGGCCAGTTGCTGCAGGTTCCAGTAGGCGATCTGCGCTTGCTGGCCGAAGCGATAGCGTCGCCCGCCGGCATCGGTCGTGTTCGGCGTCCAGTCGAGATCGAAATTGTCGACCCAGCCGTAGGGACCGTAATCGATGGTCAATCCGAGGATCGACATATTGTCGGTGTTCATGACGCCGTGCACGAAACCCACCCGCAGCCAGTGCGAGACCATGATCGCTGTCCGCTCGCAAACCAGCGCAAACCACTGTCCCTGGCGTTCCTCGGCGTCGGCGCTTGTCAGTTGCGGGAAATCGCGAGCGATGGTGAAGTCCACGAGCCGGCGCAGCAATGCGATGTCCTCGCGCGAAGTCGGCAATTCGAAATTGCCGAAACGAATGAACGACGGCGCGACGCGACAGACGATCGCGCCGGGTTCAGCTCGCGGATGGCCGTCGTAGAACATGTCGCGCACGACATCCTCTCCGGTCGCAACCAGGCTCAGCGCGCGCGTGGTCGGTACGCCGAGGTGATGCATCGCCTCGCTGCACAGAAACTCGCGAATGGACGAACGCAGCACCGCACGCCCGTCGGCCGTGCGCGAGTATGGCGTAGGCCCGGCGCCTTTGAGTTGCAGTTCCCACCGCTCGCCTTTGGCGTTGACAGTCTCGCCCAGCGTGATCGCGCGACCGTCGCCAAGCTGCCCGGCCCAGTTTCCGAACTGGTGGCCGCCATAGTTCGCTGCGTAGGGCTGCATCCCGTCGATCAAGGCGTTGCCACCGAATACCTGGGCAAAATCCTGCGACTCGATGTACGCCTTGTCGAAACCGACCTGTTCCGCCACTTCGGACGAATACGCAAGCAGCCGGGGAGCGGCCACCGCCGTGGGCGCGACACGAGAGTACAGCGCCCCGTGCACGGCGCGCCGTCCCGGACCGGTCGCGGGATCAGCGGGCAGTTCGCGGACGAAGGCGTTGTCGAAAACCAATGTTTGCAAGGGCGCTCTGGCGTTCATGCGGGGGTCACGAAGCGGGCAATGGGTCTATTGTAAGTCGGGTACTGATTTCACATCTGAGGGCCGATCGGCGCGTATTCAACGGGGCAATGCCCCTGGCGCGATGTCAGAATGCGGCTTCGACGTTTACCAGAGCCGCCACGGGAGTCGCATGGAAAACCGCCTCGCTGAATTGGAAGCCAAGATCAGCTTTTCCGAGGATCTGCTGGAGTCCCTGAACCGTACCGTATATGAGCAACAGCAGCAGATCGACCGGCTGCAACTCGAATTGCGCGCGCTGCGCGAGCAGGTCACGGATTCCCTGCCCGCGGAAGCACGCGGCGCACGCGACGACGTACCGCCTCACTACTGAACGCCTGATGCGCGTTAACCGCAAAGGCGCGAAGACGCAAAGGGTTCGCAAAGGAAAGCAATGACAAAAATTCCAACGAATGAACGGAAACTTTTGACGTTGGCAGCGTAACGTCGAACTAACCTTCAGCCGTCTCGCCGCCGCTTTTCCGATCCTTTCGCTTTCCTTTGCGTTTCCTTTGCGCCTTTGCGCCTCCGCGGTGAAGGGATACAAGAGCACGAATCGCGTTGCGATTTGAAAACCAGATTACAGCCTGTAGCCTGAATTATTTGTCATCGGCGTACCATCGATCGCCAAGCGGCGCGTTCTTCAAGATGCCGCGCGAAGAGGAGACGTCATGAAATCGACTCTGCTGTTCAAGGTGGTCTGCATCGGGATCGCCATTGCGTTCACGGCGGATTTCTCTCGCGCCGAACCGGCGCCCGGAAACTACACATTCAAATTCCAGAGCGGCGGGCGCGAACGCAGCTACATCGTTCACGTTCCCAAAGATACGGTATCGAATCCCTGGCCTGTCGTGCTGAATTTCCACGGCGGCGGCAGCAGCGCGGCGGGACAGCAGGCGTATTCGCTGATGGACGACACCGCCGATCGCGAAGGCTTCCTCGCGGTCTATCCGAACGGCACCGGCGTCTTTTCCAATCGCCTGCTGACCTGGAACGCCGGGAATTGCTGCGGCTATGCGCTGAACAACAAGGTCGACGATGTCGCTTTCGTCCGCGCGCTGCTCGATGATCTGGCGAAGCACGCAGAGATCGATCGCGATCGCATCTACGCGACGGGGCTTTCCAACGGCGCGATGATGGCTTACTGGACGGCGGTGCAGGCCCCTGATCTGCTCGCCGCCATCGCCCCTGTTGCGGGCGCGCAACTCAAGTTGCCGTTCCGGCCGACAGCCCCCATGCCGATCATGCACATCCACAGCGTGGACGATTCGCGTGCCCTTTACGCCGGAGGCCTCGGACCGCCGTTTCCCTTTACCACGGCCCGCGTCCAGCATCCGTCGGTCGAAGACGTGTTGTCGCGCTGGGCAACGTTCGATGGCTGCGCGAAAAAACCCACGATCGAACCGGCCCTTCACGGCGACGGCAGTTCGTCTTCGCATACGGCGACGCGCGTAACTTACGGTCCGTGCTCGCACGGCTATGAAGTCGTTCTGTGGAAGCTGACCGGTGCGGGCCATGTCTGGCCAGACGGCGCCAGCGAATACATTGACCGCGTGCTCGGCTCGCAGAGCAAGATCCTCGGCGCGGCGACGGACGTCATCGACGCGAACGAGGAGATCTGGAAGTTCGTTTCGCGCTATCGGCGCAATTTCACACCGACGGCACCGGACTGAACCATTTCCCAAAGCAAGTATAAAGACGCTCTCACCGCGGAGGACGCAGAGGACGCGGAGCAAAAACTGAGGAGACAACGGCCTGGCGTCTAGGGTGCGGAGCTCATCCTTCTACGATGCTTTTACCAATTGATTGACGTCTAACCGCGACGCTCCGTTCAGAGGGCCCTTGCCGTTCCTCCTTCTCTTCCTTCTCTTCCTCCGCGTCCTCCGCGTCCTCTGCGGTGAAAGGGATTCTGCCCTAGCTGTCGCCGTAAACCGGAATCGCTGCGCCCTGGATTACTTTCGCGTCGTCGCTGCACAGGAACAGGATCACGCGCGCGATGTCGTCCGGTTTGGGCCACTTCGAGAAATCCGCTTTCGGCATGGACTTGCGATTGGCCTCCGTATCGATGATGCTCGGTAGCACCGAGTTCACGCGCACGCCACTGCCCTTCAGGTCCGCCGCGAGCGATTCCAGCAGGGCCAGCGCGGCCGCTTTCGACGCCGCATAGGCTGCGGCGCCAGCGGGAGGATCGATCGCCGCCTTGGCGACGATGTTGACGATGGCACCGTGCGCCTGCTTGCGCATGAGGGGCACCACGGCGCGGGCGAGCAGATAACCCGATCGCAGATTCAGTGCCAGCATGCGTTCCAGCGCATTGCCATCCGCTTCCCAAAGCGGCGCACCTCCGGCATATCCACCGACGGCATTGACCA
>JBDTTE010000301.1:0-4123 GCA_039930785.1 Betaproteobacteria bacterium
ACCCTCAGGTCGGCTCCTTCTCCGCCGTTAGGGGGAGAAGGCGGGGATGAGGTGATGGTCTTCGACTACTACAAGAAGCTCTCGGCAAAAAGGCAAAGCGTCTATCGCCAGAGCGATGCCATCATCGCTGTCGCGTTACCCGACGCCTTGACCCTGCAGCCTCCGGCGCAGGCGCTGGTGGCGGCATTGAAATCGGAGGATCGCGCGGTCGTGCAGCGACTTTCCCAACAGATCAGCGACGGCATCATCGGACAATTGTGCACACCGCCACTGCGCATCCAGGTTCTGGCGGTGCGGCCAAGCGACGATTGGGGCGAATTGCACGGGCTCTACCTGCCGGAAGACGACGGCAAGCGCGCCAAAGTCCAGTTATGGATGCGTACTGCCAAGCACAAGCGCGTCGTGGCTTTCAAAAGTTTCCTGCGTACATTACTGCATGAGATTTGCCATCATCTCGACTACGAACTCTACAAGTTTCCGGAAACCTTCCACACCGAAGGCTTTTACAATCGCGAATCGAGCCTGTTCCACCAGCTCGTGCCGGGTGCAAGCGAGACCCGGCCGCGATCGGAGAAATAAATGAAAATCGCCGGCGCTCTTTTCGGTTTCATTGTCCTGGCCGTTGTATTCGTCGTGTGGTTTCGCATGTACCGCTCGATCAAGGGCGACGATTCCCCGATGTTTTCCTTTGGCAATTCGAAACCAAAAAAAGAAAAAAGCGAAAACTCGATGGAGGCCCTCATCGCGTCCTACAAGCGCGGTGAATTGCCGCCGGCCGATGCGCCGGCTTCCCCCACCCTTGCGCAAAAACCGGCCGCCGCGCCCTCTTCTGCAAAAGCCCCGGCATTGAATCCGGCGGCCGCGAAGCCCGTTTCCGCGCAACCTGTTCCGAATCCCGCGTCCGCCATGGCGGCAACCGCCGAATCAGCATCGGACGGCGTTCCGGTCAAGCGCGAGTCGTTCATCTCGGGCGCCACGAAACTGGTCTACCTGGTCTGCCGGTCGGGGCTGCGCGACCACCACATTTTCGCCGCGGTGCCGCTGCACGCCTTGTCGACCGGCGGCGCGATCGATCCCGCGCTGGCGCTCGACACCGTGGATCTCCTGGTTTGCAACGCGGCGATGGCGCCGGTCGCGGTCATCGATATCATCGATGCCACGAGCGGCCCCGCGAATGGCGCGAAGACCGGACATCTGAAATCGCTTGGCGTGCGCTACCTGCGATTGTCCGCGAAATCCATGCCGCGCCCGGACGCGCTGCATGCCCTGATTTACAAGATGTAGGAAATAAAAAAGGCCGCTGGCGCGGCCTTTTGCTGTCGGCGGAAAACCCTCAACCCTTCTTGCCGGTGTCCGCGTCCGCGGGCTTCTCGCCCGGCGGCGCAGCCACCGGATGCGGAATCGCATTCTCGTCAGCGGGACAGAACGCGTCGATCGCCTCGTTGTGACACCAGTGCGCGTTGAAGCCGTCGTTTTTCTTCACGCATTCGTACATGTACTTGCCCATCTCGTCGGTCCACGGGCAATTCTGGCGCTTCAGAAAAAAGCGCTCACGCGCGTTGGTCGGCGAGGAACCGTCGGCCAATACCGGGGCAACACAGCCCACGCCGGCAACTATCAGGGCGATAACACCGCCGATCACACGTCGCTTCATGAAAAATCCCGCCTCAAATGACACGCTCGTTGGCTGCATGTGCAAGATTCTAGGCCAAATCCCGCGCGACCGATATGCCGCCCGCCCTCAGGCCGATGCGCGCCGCCGGCCGGTTACGACCGCTTTAACCTTGCGGGTACCCGCGGCTGGCTTGCGCTTGCGCCGCTTTGGTGCAGCTTTGCGGCCGGTCGTGGATTCCTCGCGGCGGCGTTCGGCCTTTTTGACCTTCTTGAGCATGCGCTCGGCGGTGAACAGATCCTTTTCGACTATGCCGGCGGCGCGCGCGACGGCAATCTTCGCCTCCGCCTTGTCGACATCGGGATCCAGGCGGATCAACTCGGAGATGGCCTCGCCCAGCGCCTTGCGCGCGCTTCCGCGTAACCGCGCGTCCTGCGCACGATCGAACGCTTTCAGCAGCGCATCGACGACCGGCTTCGCAAGGATGTCGATCGGCACGGTCTACTTGGGATGGAATTTGAATTCGAGGACAAGGTAGCGCCGGCCGACCAGGTCGCGGGTCAGGGTCTGCTTGTCGCCCTGATATTCCGCGTCGATGGTGTAGCGGCCGCTCGCGGGAGGATTGATGTAGAAATACGGGCCTTCGGAGACGGCTTCGATGACGTGAAATCCACTGAGGTCGGTCAACGTCACCTTGACGCCGCTCATCTCGAGGTCCTGCCCCTCGACTTCGAATATGAGCTGGATCGGATACTTGTTTTGCGCCTTGAACATGGCGTCGCGTTGCGCTTTCGCGAAACCGCCGGACATGAAGAGCGCGCCACTTTGTTTGTGCACCTTCGGTGCCTCGGGATCCTCCGCCGCGTATACCTGCGCCACTGCGAACATCGCAAGCAATGCCGCTACTGCAATCCGACTTTTTTTCATTTTATTGTCCCTCCCTCATCCGTCGCCGATTGAGCATAGCATGCGCGCCACGCGGCCTCATTCTGCGTCCGGCTGATTCTGTGGCATGGCTTTGATGAACGCGTCCACCGCCAGGCAGTTCTCGTTGATGCGTCGGATGGTCGGGAATGGCTGCAGATCGACTTTGAAACGGTTCGCGTTGGCAACTTGCGGGACCAGGAAGATATCGGCGAATCCCGGTGCGTCGCCGTGACTGAAGCGCCCGGTTTCCCGTTCGCCGGCGAGGCGCTTCTCCAGCGCCTCGAAACCAACGGTGACCCAGTGCCGATACCAATCTTCCTTTTGCTGGTCGCTTAACTTCAATGTCTGCGTCAGGTAACCCAGCACGCGCGTATTGTTGAGCGGATGAATCTCGCAGCCGCTGATATAGGCAAGGGAGCGCACGCGAGCCCGTGCAGCGGGCTCTGGGGGCAACAAAGGGGGCTGGGGAAAGGTCTCCTCAAGGTATTCGATTATCGCCAGCGACTGGTACAGGCGCTGGCGATCGCGCTCCAGCACGGGCACAAGATTTTGCGGGCTGATCTCGGAAAACTCCGGCGTGTACTGCGCACCCCGCGCGAGATGGACACTGACCTGTTCGTAGACCAGCCCCTTCATATTCAGCGCGATGCGGGTGCGGTAGGACGCTGAACTCCTGAAATATCCGTGGAGCTTGAACATGAGGCCACCTCTTCTGGAAATGGACTGCGCAGGCAATCAACCCCGGCACCGCGTCATCGGTCAGCGTAGCGCGTTGAGCTGCCGGTGGCGCGCAAGCAGGCCGGCGCAAACGCACATCGCTTCGGCATCATCGAACACCGGCACGCCGCACGCCTGCAATCTGGCGAACCACGCGGCCTTGTGTTCGAGTGTGCCCATCATTGCGTGCAGGATAGGCAACTTCGCGTTTGCGCACAAACCCGCGAGCGCATCGACCACCGCGCTGCCGTCAACCATGAAGGGCACAACGTGGATCATCAGGATTGCGTCGAAGTGAGTTTCGCCTGCCCGCAACGCGGATTCGAGCGCCAATGCGAAACGGTCTTCGCGCGCGTCGGCCAGCAGGTCGATGGGATTCGCAACCGCCGCCTCGGGCGGTAGCAATTCGCGCAGGCGTTGTGCCATGGCTTGCGGCAATTCCGGAAGCTCCAATCCTTCGTCGATGGCCTGGTCCGCGGCGAGCACGCCCGGCCCGCCGGAATTCGATAACACCAGCACGCGCTTGCCTATGCCGCCTGGATACGCGGCGAATCCCTTGGCCGCCAGCATAAGGCGTCGCAGGTTCCTGACGCGAACAATGCCGCTGCGGCGGCAGAATTCCTCCGTCGCCGCGTCGTCGCCGGGACGCGACCCGGTGTGGCGAAACGCTGCTTCCCGGCCGGCGGCGGTGCGCCCGCCGATCAGCGCGACGACGGGTTTGCGTTTCGCCGCCCCGCGCGCCACTTCACCGAAGCGCACCGCATCGCCAAGGGATTCGACGTAGAGCAGGATGGCCTTGCAGCGATCGTCGCGGCCGAAATGTTCGAGGTACTCGATGATGCCCAGGTGCATGCCGTTGCCGACCGA
>JBDTTE010000302.1:0-4122 GCA_039930785.1 Betaproteobacteria bacterium
TACCGATGCGCTGGGGCGAGATGGATGCGCTCGGCCACATGAACAACGTTTCGTACTTCCGCTATTTCGAGCAAGCGCGTATTTCCTGGTTCGATTCGCTGAACGTGAACTATCGGCCGGGTTCGGATGGGCCCATCCTCGGCACGCTGAATTGCAAGTACATCAAACCGGCGATCTACCCGGCGGACATCGAAGTAACGTCTTACGTCGGGCGACCAGGCCGCAGCAGTTTCATGATGTTTCATGAAATGTATCCCGTCGGCGAACCGCTGGCGCTCTACGCGGAAGCCTACGCGGTCATGGTCTGGATCGATTTGTCAGACGGCAAATCGCGGCCGTTGCCGGACTGGATGCGCAGCCAACTCACGGCCTAGGGTAAAACCCAAAGAATAAATCTCGACGCAAAGACGCGAAGGACGCAAAGGAACGAAAAAATAACGTTACTCGAAACAGCTGATCGGTGGTGTCAGCGTAAGCCGAACGACCACGATTCGAGACCGACCGTCGCCAAACCAGAATCACTCAATAAACTGGGTCCCGCGTTCCTTTGCGCCACTTTGCGTCCTTCGCGTCTTTGCGTCGAGATTTGTTTGGACGGATGCGCAGTCTTTAGAGCTTTTGGCACTCGACCACCACGCCGCGGACGTCGCGACTGTCCGGGCCGATCAGATAGAGATAGGCGGGCATCAGGTCGGCGGGCTGTCGTTGCATGGTGGCGAGTTCTCCCGGATGTGTTTTCGCGCGCGACGGCGATGCCACCGGTCCAGGCACGACGACGTTCGCGCGCAGGTTCGGAAACGTCTCCCATTCGGCCGCCTGGATTTTCATCAGGGCTTCGACGCCGGCTTTTGCCACAGCATAAGCACCCCAGAACGCGGCCGGCGCATGGCCGTGGCTCTCCGAAGTGAAGATCACGGATGCGTCGGGCGAGCTGCCCAGCAAGCGCGAGCAAGCCTGCGTCAGGGCGAAGGGCGCCACGAGGTTGATGCGCAGCGTGCGGGTCCATTCGTCCATGCTTTGCTGGGCGAGCGGCGACAGTTTGTCCACGTAAGAAGCGTTGTGCAGGATGCCGTCGAGCCGGCCGACGCTCGACGAAATGGAGTGGGCGAGGCCGTCGTAGTCGCGAATCGTCGCGGTGTCGAGATCGAGTGGAATGGCAGCGGGCTGCGGATGGCCCGCGTTTTCGATCTCGTCATAGACATTCTCGAGCGCTTTGACGTCGCGTCCGTGCAGGACCACGGTGGCGCCGTGGGCCGCGAACGTCATTGCGGCGACTCGACCGACGCCGTGGCTCGACCCCGTGACCAGAATCACGCGATCCTTCAGCAGGTCGGTCGCAGGTCGGTAGCTGTTCAAATCAAGCATGCTGCGTTACCAGGCTTGCGGCGCGAACCCCGCTGCGCACTGCGGATTCGATGGTCGCCGGATAGTCCGATGCGGTGTAGTCGCCGGCGAGAAACAAGTGGGGAACCGGCGTGACATTGTCGGGGCGCGCAAGTCCCGGCGTGCAGGCGAAGGTCGCGCGCTTCTCCGCGATGACCCGATGCGAGAGCGGATCGCCAAGGTTGCGGAAATTTTCCGCCAGTTCCTCGTGCACCACCTGGGCGAGCGCATCGTGGGGCAAATTCTGGTGCGCCCCGCTCGCCGAGATGACGACGCCGATCAATCCGTGTTGGCCGCATAGGCGACCGCGATCGAACAGCCACTGAGAGTAGGGCGCTTCGAGTCCGCCCATGGCGAAGGGCAGTTGCACTTGCGGGGCGTATTGCAGATAGACCGAGTAGATGGGCTGATAGCGAAATTCGCCGATCATCTTCGCGACCGGCAGCAGCACCGGATGCGGTTCGAGGAGCGCACCGACCCGATGCGGGGACAGCGCGAGGATCGCGTGCGTAAAGTATTCGCCGCGCGCCAGTTCGAAATGTTCGCCGGCGCGGCGGATGGTGTCGATGCTCGTGCCCAGCCGGACTTCGCCGCCGCGTTCGCGCACGTATCGCGCGGCGCGCTCGGGAAACAGCGCGGAGAAATCCATCGTCGGCAGCAGCATGTCGCTGTCGCTGCGGCGCGCGTCCAGTCCATCGCGCAGGACATTCAGGAAGACCTGCGCCGAAGCCTCCTCCGGGAGTGTGTTCAGCGCCGATATGCACAACGGCCGCCAGAGGAATCGCGTAACGGTGGCCGGCTGTCCTTTTGCCGCAAGGAAAGACTCGACCGTGGTGTCGGTCGGGAGCCGGAAGCGTTTTCGGCGCGCCCAGGCCATCAAGCGCGCGGCGGCGATACGATCGCGCCATCCCAACCCACGCGCACCGAGCAACGCGCCGAGCAGGTGCAGGGGCGCCGGCAGGCGCGGTGCTTTCATCGCAAAGTGCGGATGCAGGGTCAGTTCGAGCGGCAGGCGCAGCAATCCGTCCTGCTCCTCGGGCTCCTTCACGATGTCGATGAGCCGCAGCGTCTCCCGGTAGGCACCGAGCAGGATGTGCAAGCCGTTGTCGAGTGACTTGCCGTCCAGTTCCACGCGGCGCGCCCGGCCGCCGAGTACGCGACCGGCTTCGAACACGGTGACGGGCAAGTCGCGCTTCGCCAGTTCCACCGCGGCGGCCATGCCGGCATACCCGCCACCGACGATGGCAACGCGCATTCGCGGGTTGCCATCGCGTGACAAGTGACGAGTGACGGGTGACGAGTCGATGCCCACCACCGCCTTAGGCTTTTCCGTCACTTGTCACCCGTCACGCAATTTCTTATTGTCACACGTGGCTCACGCCGTGAGCCACGTCCGCCACGCGATCCACAATTTGCGGATCGGCGTCAGCGATGTGCGACGGTCGAGAACCTTGCAGCCGCCGCGGCGGATTTCCTCGAGGACGGTCTGGTAGATCGCCGCCATGACCAGGCCGGGGCGCTGTGCCTTGCGGTCCTGCTGCGGCAGGTAGGAGAAAGCCTGTGCGTAGTACTCGCGCGCGCGTTCGATCTGGAACCCGACCAGCTCGTGGACTTTGGCGCTGTCGTTCAGGTGCACGATGTCCGTCGCATTCAGCCCGAAGCGCTCCAGTTCGTCGAGCGGAATGTAGACGCGGCCGCGACGTGCGTCCTCGCCTACGTCGCGAATGATGTTCGTGAGCTGGAAGGCGGTGCCGAGGTTCTCGGCGTACTTCAGCGTCGCGGGATCGGAGTAACCGAAGATGCGCGCGGCCATCAGGCCAACCGCCCCGGCCACGCGATAGCAGTAAGTCTGCAGCGTGGCGAAATCCGGATAGCGGTTGTACTGCAGGTCCATCGCCATGCCGTCGATGATGTCGTTGAAGTGGGTCTGCGGAAGCTGGAAGGCCTGCACCACCGGGACCAGCGCCTGGGCGACCGGATGCTGTGCGATGCCCGCGAACGTACCGGCGATCTGCGTGCGCCACCACGCGAGCTTGGTGCGCGCGATCTCGGCGTCGCTGCATTCGTCGACAATGTCGTCTACTTCACGGCAAAACGCGTAGAGCGCCGTAATGGCGCGACGGCGATCCGGCGGCAGGAACAGAAAGCTGTAGTAGAAGCTCGATCCGCTTTTCGCGGCCTTGTCCTGGCAGTACTCGTCGGGTGTCATCGGTAGGCGAAGAGCGCTCGATGCAGCATTACGATCCAGTCGAGCGTGCGCAGCACCGGGCGGTGGCGAAAGACGTCGCCGCCGCAGGCTTCGAGCTTGTCGAGGATCCGGTTTCCGCCCATCACGATCATGCGCAATTCGAGTCCGATGCGGCCGGGCAGAGTGCGACCGAGTGGCGCGCCTGAAAGCAGCATGCGCCGCGTGCGACCGGTCTGGAACAGCATCAGCTCGCGCCAGCGGCCCCCCGCATTGCGCTGCGCGATCTGTGTTTCGTTGACCGCGTATTCTGCCATTTCATCGGCCGGCAGATAAATACGATTCTTGCGAAAGTCGATGTCGACGTCCTGCCAGAAGTTGATCAGTTGCAGGCTTGAGCAAATCTCATCCGACCAGGCGAGGTGGCGGGGTAGCGTCGCGCGATACAGGTGCAACATCAGGCGCCCCACCGGATTCGCCGAGCGCCTGCAGTAGTCCATCACCTCGGCGAAGTTCGCATAACGGGTTTTCACCACGTCCTGCGAAAACGCCGA
>JBDTTE010000303.1:0-4121 GCA_039930785.1 Betaproteobacteria bacterium
CCCATGGACGAACTGGAAGCGACCGAATTTCTGGTCGATAAGCTCCGCGGTACCAAGAACAACGCGGACTTCTTCGATTCGATGAGGCGCGGCTAGACCTGCAAGGGTGGCCTTGAATCGAGGTTGCCAAGCCCCATATTCCTGTGGATAATTCGCCCCCTTAACGGAAGCGCAAAACCCGCCTCCACCAGATAAGGAACCCAAAAATGAAGCCTGAAATCCATCCCGAGTACGCCAATGTTGCGGTGACCTGCAGCTGCGGCAATACCTTCACCACCCGCTCCACCATGGGCAAGCCCCTGCACGTGGAAGTCTGCTCCGCCTGCCATCCGTTCTATACCGGCAAGCAGAAGATCATGGACACTGCGGGACGCGTGGAAAAATTCCGCCAGAAGTACAGCAAGAAGACCGACGTAAAACCGGCCGCGACCTGATCCAAACTTCGCGACAGGGTGACAAAAGGCAGCTGAGGCTGCCTTTTGCGTTTTCGGGGCGAGGCTTTTTGGCAGCGGCGGATTAGAATAGATGGAGTTTCGACTTCGTGTTCGTTCCGGGAGAGCCAGCGCGAGGTGCGCAGTGGCTTGATGCTTTCACATCGATCCCTGCGCCCCTGACAAGAACTATGCTTCGTCCTGCCCTTCTGTTGCGCAGTGAAAAAATTGCCGCGCAGATCACCGGAAATCCGATCACGCTGACGGTCCTGATCTGCGTGGCCTGGATGCTTCCGGGATTGATCGGCCATGATCCGTGGAAGTCGGAAGAGGCCTATACCTTCGGCGTCGTCTACCGATTGATCAAGGACGGTGACTGGATCGTCCCCATGCTGGCGGGCGAACCCTACCTCGACAAGCCGCCCCTGATTTACCTGACCGCGGCCCTGACCGGCACCCTTTTTTCCCCGCTGCTGGAGATCTATGACGGGGCAAGACTGGCGGCGGGTCTGTATGTCGGCCTCGCCTTCCTGTCGATTGCGTTAACGGCAAAGGAACTCTACGGCCGCGACAAAAGCTGGGTTGCGGCCCTCATGCTGCTCGGGTGCGCCGGGTTGCTGGTGCGCGGGCACGAGTTGATCGCGGATACGGCCCTGCTGGCGGGTCTGGCACTGGGGATTTACGGACTGGCAGTCTCCGCGCGACGGCCGATACTCGCGGGCGTCTGGCTTGGCATGGGCCTCGGCATTTGCTTCCTCGCGGAAGGGCTGGTGGAGCCGCTCATGCTGCTGCTCACGATCGCGCTGCTCCCGCTCGTCTCCTCGCACTGGCGCACACGGCGCTATCTCCTGAGCGTCGCCGTAGCGGCTGTCGTCGCCACCCCATGGTTCGTGATCTGGCCGATGCTGTTGCAGGCGAAATCCCCGCAACTCTTTACCGAATGGTTCTGGGTCGAGAACGTCGAGCGCCTGAAAGGCCTGTTCGAATTCACGCCGAACGAGGACTACGTCTACTACGCCCGATCGCTGCCGTGGTTTGCGTGGCCGGCGTGGCCCTTCGCCATCTGGAGCCTCTGGACCGGCGGGCTCGCAGGGTTGAAAAAACCCGGCGTGGTCCTCCCGCTAACCGCGTTTGTCGTGTTCTTCCTGTTCTTGAGCCTGATCGGCGAAGGTCGCGACATCTACGGGATGCCGTTGCTGCTGCCAATTTCCCTACTCGCGGTCGTGTCGTTCGAAACTCTGAAGCGCGGCGCGGCCAATCTTTACTATTGGTTCGCGATCATCCTGTTCAACTTTTTCGCGCTGGTCGGTTGGTTCTACTGGATGGCCATCGACACGGGCATGCCCACTCGTCTGTGGAAGCACATGATGGACATGCAGCCAGCCTATCAATCCAGCGGCCGTATCCTCGTGGTGCTGCTTGCGGCGGTTTTCACCGTCGCGTGGTTCGTGTTGCTGTTCAACATCAAGCGCCGGCCGGAGCGCCCGGTGATTACGTGGGCCATCGGTGTCACCATGCTGTGGGCGCTCGTCGCGCTGCTGCTGATCCGCTACATCGATACCGGCAAAACTTATCGCGCCGTCTTCACGCAACTGGCGCAGGCCTTGCCCGAAAAGCATGGCTGCATTTACAGCCGGTCGCTCGGCGAGCCACAGCGGGCGATGCTCGACTACTTCGGCAAGGTCCTCACGGTCCGGCTTGAAAAGCCGGGCGATCACCCCGATTGTGGATTGCTTATAGTTCAGGACAAGTGGAAGCAACCGACGCAGGTTAGCGCGCCCTGGAAGCTCATCTGGGAAGGACGTCGCCCAGGCGACAAGCTGGAGCGCTTCAGGTTATACAAACAATCATGAATGACACCCTTCAGCGTTTTTTGCTTGAAAGCACACCGGTCCGCGGCGAGATCGCGCACCTTGATGCCACCTGGCGCGCCGTTCTCGAACGACGCAGCTACCCGCTCGCGCTCGAGCGCTTGCTTGGCGAAATGATGGCGGCCGCGGCGTTGCTGTCCGCAACGCTCAAGTTCGAAGGCTCGCTGATCATGCAGATGCAGGGCAGCGGTCCGGTGCAACTGCTCGTCGTGGAAGCCACCAGTGAACAGACGCTGCGCGCAACTGCGAAGTGGGACGGCGAACTCACGAACGGCAACGTCAACGAACTGCTCGGCGAGGGCCGGTTCGTGATCTCGATTGTGCCTTCGAGCGGCAAGCAGGCCTACCAGGGCATCGTCAGCATCGAAGGCAATAGCATCGCGGAGGTGCTGGAGCACTACATGGCGAAGTCCGAGCAAATCGAGACCCGGATGTGGCTGGCGTCGGACTCGAAGCACGCGGCCGGCATGCTGTTGCAAAAGCTTCCGGCAACGCCATCCGAAGATGCGGACGCGTGGAATCGTGCGACCAGACTCGGTGAGACCATCAAGCCCGAGGAACTGCTGGCACTGCCCGCGCCGGAGATCATCCATCGCCTGTACCACGAAGAGGATGTGCGTGTGTTCGAGCCGCGCCCGGTCGCGTTCCGCTGCTCGTGTTCGCTGGAGCGCGTCACATCCATGCTGCGCATGCTCGGTCACGACGAAGTGCGATCCATCATCGAGGAGCGCGGCAGTGTCGACGTCGATTGCGAGTTTTGTGGTCGTCACTACGCTTTCGATGCGGTGGATGCGGAGCAGGTCTTCGCCGCGGAAGTCATCAAGCCGGCAGAGAAGACCAGGCATTGAAGGCCGTGACGGTCGTGAAGGCCGTGACGACGTGACTGTCGTGACTACCGCGACTGCCGGGTCAGTATCGATGGAAAGCCTGGAACGATAGTCACGACGTCACGACAGTCACGTGCCATTGCTCAATTGACATGACCGATCCCGCTGACCGCGTACGAATCGACAAGTGGCTTTGGGCGGCCCGCTTTTTCAAAACCCGCAGTCTCGCCGCGGACGCTGTTGAAGGTGCTAAGGTTCTGGTGAACGGCGAACGCGTCAAACCGGCAAAAGCGCTGAAAGCAGGCGACGCACTGGTGGTTCGCAATGGCCAGGTCGTCTGGGAAGTCGCCGTCGTGGCCTTAAGCGAACGACGCGGGAGTGCGGCGGAAGCGGTGAAGCTATACAGCGAATCCGAGTCGAGCCGCCTAGCGCGTGTGGAAACAAGCGAGCAATTGAAGGCCGAACGACGCTCCAACCCGTTTCCGGCCGGCCGCCCGACCAAGCGCCAGAGAAGGCAGATCATTCGATTCACGCGTAACGACGACTGAGTTCTGACACCCGGAACCGCATTTTCCGCGAAGCAACATTCTCCTCGACAAGCCGTAAAACGCGGGCGTACACTGCGCGCCTTCTTTGCGCCGCCTCCATAGCACTCGCCCTGTCGCAGGCGTCGTTGCAGTCCAGGATGTCTTCGTAAGGAGCATTAGAAATGGATGACGTTGTAATCGTCGCTGCGTTGCGTACCGGTGTCGGCAAATTCGGCGGCACCATCGGAAAAATTCCAGCAACCGAACTCGGCGCAAAAGTCATTTCCGCGCTGCTCGCCAAAACCGGCGTCAAAGCCGACCAAATCAGTGAAGTGCTGTTGGGACAGGTCTTGACCGCCGCCGTGGGGCAAAACCCCGCGCGCCAGGCATCGATTCGAGCGGGCCTGCCGCACATGGTTCCGGCGATGACCATAAACAAAGTGTGCGGCTCCGGATTGAAAGCCA
>JBDTTE010000304.1:0-4084 GCA_039930785.1 Betaproteobacteria bacterium
GTCGTGTTGCCCGTCGCCAGCAGCAGGGCGTTCGCGGGAACCAGAATGGTCTGGACCGCGGCCACGGGCGCAAGCAGGGTGAAGACCGGCGCCGCCCCGGCCCATTCGTGAGACAACAGCGCCGAAAAATAGGCCGGACACGCGGCCGCAACCACGGCCACCCCCGGAAAAACCAGCAGCGCAATGCACGTCGTCATGATCTGGAGGAGATCGCGCAGGGCTGCGGGATCATCGCGCAACTCGACCATCCGCACATAAAGCGCGTTTTGCACGGGGCTCGCGACGAGTTGCTGGGGCAGGTACATGATACGCGTGGCGAATGCGTAGAGCCCGGTGGGCGCGGCGCCCAGAACGCGCCCGATCACGAGCGGATCGATCTGCCGCGCGAAGAAATAGAGGATTGTCGTTCCTGTATTGTCGCGCGCGAAGCGCAGGTGCTCCGCAAGGTTCGTTCTGGAAAATATGAAGTGCGGCCGGAAGCGCGTGCGCCAGATGAGCAGTGCGCCCTTCGTTGCCCAGAACGCGATCTGCTGCATGACGAGCGCCCAGGCGCCCGCGCCCTGGAAGGCCAGTGCGATGGCCGTGCCAAGCCCGGTCAACGCCGATACCGCCTCGATCGCCGCCAGCTCGCGAAATTTCTGCCGCTGCTGCAACTCTGCGGTCGGGGCTGCCAGCACCGAGACCATGAAGGGGATGACAGACAGAGCGAGCATCAGGCCCAGCAGGCGCGGTTCGCCGAAGATGATCGGCGTCACGAAAGCGATCAACACGAGCAGGAAGCTGAGGCCAACGCCAAACCCGGTGATCGCCCAGAACGCGCTCGACCATGTCGTCGTGTCCGAGGAAGGCGTGCGCACCAGCGACTGGCCCATGCCCGCATCGGCAAGGAAGATCGTCGAGACGACAAAGCCCATCGCAACAGCGACGAGGCCGAACTCGTGCGGCCCCAGCAGGCGCGCGATGATCGGCAGCGACGCGAAGGCGGCGAGCGTCTGGACGACGCGCGCCGCCGAGAGCGAAGCGAGATCCATGCTGAAACGCTTCAGAGCCATGCGGGCGTCATCTGCTTCGGTGATGCGGGGAGCGACGACAGATTGTGCACGCCGGCTGCTGTCCAGCCGGGCAGGAAGCTCGCTTCGAGCTGGTCAACGAATGCGTCTATGTCGACCGAAGGCGCCCGCGTTGCGAGCGCTTCTCCAAGCGACGCAGCGTGATCTGCATTCGACAGCACGCGCTGTACCGCGTCATAGGCCGACCTTGGATCGCCCCGGTCGAATGCCTCGTGATGAACGCCGGCCTGCAGACCGTAGGCGGGCATGTCGAACGGATCATCGATCACCAGCGGACGGCGCAGGGCAATGGCGACGCCCAGCGTGTTCGAACCGGAAAAGCGAAAATTGGGCGTCGTCGCCACCAGCAGGCACCGCGCCGATGCAGCGATGCGCGCCGATTGCTGGAAGCCGGCGCGGAAAGCGAGGGTGATGTTGCGCGATATCGACGTGGGAAGCGCCAGCACACGCCGGCGCACGTCCATGTCCTCGGTGACCAACGCAACCTGAAGCCCGCGCGCGGCAAGCTGGATCGGTGTTTCCCAGTCGCGCCGGGAGTCGCTGCCAAGTGCGACCACGTCATGCGTGATGGTGGCGGGTACAATCTGCCGGTAGTAGGCAAGATCGATAAACATCGGATGGAAGGCCATGCGCGCGGCGTGCGCGGGAAGCGTCTCCGTCCAGATGCGGCGCTCATTCTCGCTTGCGACCCAGATGGCGTCGGCCGCGCCGAACAGCTGGTCGAAGTGGCGGCGATAGGGTTCGCCTTCGTTGGACTGCGGGTCGAAATCAATCCCGCCCCAGTGAACCACGATACGTTGCTCGCGCAGAAAGCCGAAACGGCGGAGCTGTGCGAGAACGCGTATCCACGACAGGTCCGTCGTGTAGATGACTGTCCCCGGCTGGCGGGCCGCGCGCAGGAGGTGGCCGATACGCAGGACGTATTGCAGCTTGCGGTCCCATCCCTGCGGGCGACGCCTTCGTGGCGACCAGGGTGAAATCGATTTGATGTCGTATCCGCGCTCTTTCAATTCGCGGACGCCCTTGTCGGCATTGGATGGCGTCTGGTGGCAGTCGAGATCTGGCGCGGGCCTGTGCCCGCCCCAAAGGCAGACCACGGTGGGCCGGTCGCGCGTTGAACTGGACATGGCAGGCGACAATTCCAACGGGCTGCTTGGGCGAACTGGATTTCTTCCCGGCCGCGCCAATCCTGGCTGGCTGGACGGTGGTTTGACTAGAACGACCGTTCGGCAATGCGGATTGTGTCGCCCGGTCCGATCCAGGTTGCCGCCGTCACCTGCAACGGCGTTTCCTTGGCCGCGCCTTCCCGGGTGACAAAGACGACGTTGGAATTGGCGCGATAGGTGAAGCCGCCCGCAGTCGCCACTGCCTTGGTCAACGTCATGCCGATCGCATAGGGGTACTGGCCGGGCGTCGACACCTCACCAAGAATGTAGAACGGCCGATAGGCGGTGACATCCACACTCACGCGTGGCGTACGCACCATGTCGGTGGCGACGAGCTTTTCTTCGACCGTCTTCTCGAACGTCTCGATCGTCAGGCCGCCCGCTTTCACGTCGCCAACCAATGGAACCGCGACATTACCCCTGTTCGAGACAAGGAATTCTCCCGAGAGCGCTTCCTCGCCGAACACGTTGAGGCGAACGCGGTCGCCCGGCCCAAGCTGGTATTCGTGAGCAGCCTCGGTCACATCGGCTGTGCCGACGGGCAGGGGCGCGCTGGTGGCGCAGGCGGTGATGATGATGGCTGTGGCCGCCAGTGTGGCCGCCTGTGCGAACATGCGCAGTGTGGAAAAAGCGAAGTTCATTGCAGTCCCCATGGAGAGTGTCGGTCCAGAGGTGAGCTAGTTGGACGCGGGCGCAGGAACAGTGACTCGCGCAAATTTCGTCCGTGTCCGGATTTGATGTCACGCTCATGGAACGGTGATCGTGGCATCTGCTCGATCCGTTGGCGGCGTGCACGATTGCGCATCACCTTTGACGCGTTGTGGCCTGGCTGAAGAATTATCTGCAGCTGCAAGGAACTGGCGCATTTACACGCCGTTAACCTCAGTCTCCGGTGAACACACCGCGAGCAAGTGAGGCGTTATGGCCGACGGAGCCGCAGAAATTCTGGGTGCAAATCGCGCGGCCGCTAATGCCGACGCATTTATCGCCGCAGACGCTGCCTTGCGCGCGGCTTCCCCTGATTTTCGCCCTCCGCCCCTGCAGATTCGCTATCCGCGCAGCAGCAAGATGCAGCTTTCAACGCGCGTGATTGGCGGCGTGTCCAAGCGCGCCTTCGATATTGTCGTCGCAGGATCCGCGCTGGTTGCTCTGTCGCCCGTGCTCCTCGGTGTCTGGGCGCTTGTCCGTATCGACAGCCCGGGTCCGGGTCTGTTCCGGCAGCGTCGTGGCGGCTTCGAAGGCCGGCCATTCCGCATCCTGAAATTCCGCACGATGAAAACCTGCGAGTCGCGCGCCATCACGCAGGCGAAGCAGGCGGACGATCGCACGACGCTGCTTGGCCGAATCCTCCGCAAATACAGCATCGACGAGCTGCCGCAGCTGATCAACGTGCTGAAGGGCGACATGTCGATCATCGGGCCCCGGCCCCACGCGCTGGCGCATGATCGTCAGTTCTACGGCGTTGATCGCCGCTACGCTTTCCGCCACCGCGCCCGGCCCGGCATTACTGGCCTGGCGCAGGTTTCCGGATCGCGCGGAAACACCGATACGACTGACAAGATCGTCCAGCGTCTCGAGCATGACCTGAACTACGTGTCCAACTGGTCGTGGAAGATGGACATCGGGATCTTTTTCCGCACGCTGCGCGTGCTGTGGTCAGACCGCTCGGCCTTCTGAGGCCGCCTGGAAAGCATCTGCCGTCATTTCTCACGCGTAAAAACCTGGCGCCGCGCCTTGCGAGGGCGCGCCAGAATGCGTGTGATTTCAGAGCGTCTCAGACTTCGCGGGTGTAGTACCCGGAAAACGCCTTCGAGTAGTAAAGCCCATCGTAGAATGAGCGACGGCGGC
>JBDTTE010000305.1:0-4081 GCA_039930785.1 Betaproteobacteria bacterium
ACCAGGCGCAACACCGGCCATTCCGTATGCGGCGGACAATTCTGCTCGCCGAGCGAAGCGATATCGGGCGATTCCGGTGTGGTCCAGACATGGGAGATTTGATTGCGCGCCAGGAAGCGGCGCATTTCGCCGCACGCAGGATCAAAGCGCGGACCGAACATCGTCACCTGGGTCTTGGGGACTTCGGCCGTGATGTTCTGCAGGCCGGCGATGCGCTCGCTGGCCAGCTTGCCGAGCTTCATCGCGACTTCCGGCGCCGCGGACGCAACGGCGTAGTACTGCTGGGGTTCCACTCGCATCACGCGCGAAGGCTCGACCGCGCGATAGCCGCCAGGGAAAGGCGTACCGAAAGCCATCGGCACTTCACCGAACACCGTTCCGGGAAGCCTGAAACCCAGCACGCGTTCGACGCCGTCGAACGTCTTGATGACCTGGATCTTGCCCGACAAAACCGCGAACAGCGCGCGCTCCCCGCCTTCGGGGACGGCAAACTCTCCGGCGTTGAGATGCAGATCGGCGGACGTTCGCACGAGGCGCTCGAGCTCGCTGTCGCCAAGCGTCGAGAACAAGGGGATTTTTTTGACTTCTTCGATGGTCAACATTGCGCGTGGACTCCCGATCCAGTGACGCCAGCTGCCGAATCGCGCCGGTACCGGCCCACAGTCTATCCCATGAACTGCGCGCAGGAATTACGTGGCGCCGGATGGGGGGCTAACGCGATGGAAGCCGGCGCAATGGGCTCGGGCGGGATTACGAAACGCAGCGATGCGCCTGGACGCCGCGCGACTGCAGATTCGCTAAGTGGTTTGGGCTTCCGCGGAGCGCCTGACCCGGCCGTCCGATTCAGCGGAAGACAAGGGTGCGACACCGGCGGCGACTTCGAGCAGGGTCTCCAGCTTGCGGACAAACTGGTCCCAGCCCAACCTGAGCGAGCCTTCGCGGGCGAGGCGCCCCATCGTCCTGGCACGCGCCAGATCCGTAGCCGCTTCAGCGGCGAGCGCGGCGAACGCCTGCGTATCGGCCATCGGCGCGAGCAATCCATTTTCGCGATGGCGTATGGCTTGGCCCGCTGCAGCGTAGTTGAACGCCACCACAGCCAATCCGCTCGCCAGCGCTTCGAGGGTCACATTGCCGTAGGTTTCGCTCAGGCTCGGAAACAGGAACACGTCCGCCGACGCGTAATAAGTGGCAAGTTCTTCTCCGCGACGCGTACCGACGAGGATGGCGTCCGGACAATCTGCCTGCAACGCGGCACGCGCCGGCCCATCGCCGACCACGATCAATCGGCAGCGCGGTGACTGGGCCCGCGCCGCCGCATAAGCTGCGAGCAACGCATCGAGGTTTTTCTCCGCAGCAATGCGGCCGACGTAGAACAGCACGGGATCGTCGGGACCGACGCCCCAGGTTGCGCGCAGGGCCTCGCTGCGTCGCGCCGGGTTGAACAAGGCTGTATCGACACCCCTCGCGACGACACGCAGATTGCGGAATCCGCTCTTCGCCAATTCCGCGCGCAACGCCTCGGTCGGCACCATGGTCAGAAGCGTTCGATTGTGGAATTTTCGCAGGTAGGCCAGGATGGGTTGGCCGAGCCAGCCGATGCCATAGTGACGCGAATAGCTGTGGAAGTTGGTGCGGAAATCCGAAATGATGGGGAGCTTCAGCTTGCGCGCCGCGCTGACCGCCGACCAACCCAGGGGACCTTCCGTCAGAACGTGTACGACGTCGGGGCGCGCGCGACGCCACAGACGAACCAGCGCGCCGGTCGCCGGCAACCCCATGCGCAAGTCAGGATAGTTTGGAATCGGCAAACCATGCGTCAGGACCTGCTGCAGATCGCCGGTCGGATCGCTCCTGTCGCTGCGGGTCTGGCGCGGCCTGACCAGCTGGATATCATGGTCCCGCTTGCGCAGGCCATCGACGAATCGCGCTGCGCTGAGCGCCACGCCATTGACCTCTGGCGGATACGTTTCAGTGACCACCGCGATGCGCAGGCTGCGGCGCGCGCGGGGAAACTGTTCGATCAGTAGATCGTCGGTCTCGTCCATTTCGATTCGCATACTGCCCTTCGGGAATGACGATCGCGTGACCGGGACTTTACGATTTGAAGACTGCCGGTGCGTTGTAGCATTGTCGTCGCAAAACCGTCGCGATCCTGTATTAAATCCTTCGTAGGGTATGCCGTTGTATGACATCTCCGTTTAATTCGAAGGAGTACGCGTGATCAAGAATTTTCTGAGTGCCCTGCAAACCCAGCGCTGGGACGACCATCGCTTCTATCACCACAGCAGGATCAACCAGACGCTGCACTTCATCAGCGCGTCGAGCTTCCTCTGCGCTTACGTCATGCTGTTTTTTTACCCGGTGGCCGCGGCCATGATCGGCTGGCTGGTGGCGATGACCACCCGGCAGGCCGGGCATTTTTTCTTCGAGCCGAAAGGCTTCGACGACGTTAACCAGGTGACGAACGAGTACAAGGAAGAGATCAAGGTCGGCTACAACTTGCGGCGCAAGGTCGTGTTGATGGCAATCTGGGCGTTGTCGCCTGTCGTCCTGTTCCTCGACCCGACGATGTTCGGGTTCTTCGAGCCCGCCAGCGGCAGCGCGGAGTTCATAGGCCAGGTTGGCAAGCTCTGGCTGGTGATCGGCGCGAGCGGCCTGCTGTTCCGCACCGTCCAGCTGTTCTTCATCCGTGACGTGCAGACGGGACTGGTCTGGATGACAAAGATCCTGACGGATCCGTTCCACGATCTGATGCTCTACCGCAAGGCGCCGCTCGCGCTGATGCGCGGCGAGCTGATCGACCACACCCTGCGGGCGCACCGCGGTTAGTTTTTTTGCGAGCTGAAGCGGTGCGCGAGCATCTCGCGCAGGATGCCGCGTTTGATGGAGCGGTTGGAGGCGGCGGGGTCAAACCACCACCAGCCGTCCCGCTCCATCGTCCGGGCGGCCGCGACGAATCTGTCGCACACCGCATCGAATTCCGCATCCGAGTAGTTGAGGCTGAAGATCAACCGCCCGGTGCCTATCCAGCTAAGCGCCAGCCCCTCGGCACGGAGGTAATACTGGAGCATCCAGTTATAGCGCGAAGGCCGGGTATAGCAGACCGTCCAGATCGAGGACAGGTTGGCAACCCGCACCGGCACACCCGCTTCATCGAGTCGCGCATTCAATTGCCGCGCACGACTGTTCCAGAGATCGTCCAGTCCATCGTAAATGCCAGCGATCGCGGGGCTCTCGAGGCGTTCGAGGAACACCTGCATCGCGCCCATGATGTAGGGGTGCGAATTGAACGTGCCGCGCGCGAAGCAAATGTCCGCAGGCCGGTCCTCGCGAAAGCGCCGCATCAGGTCAGCGCGGCCGCAGATCACGCCGACGGGGAATCCGCCGCCGAGCGTTTTGCCGTAGGTCACCATGTCAGCGCGCACGCCGAAATATTCCTGCGCGCCGCCCGGGGCGAGGCGAAAGCCGACGAATACCTCGTCGAATATGAGCACGATCCCGCGCTCCGTGCAGACCTCGCGCAACTTGCGCAGCCAGGCCGCATATGCTTCGCGATCGAAATGCGCCTTGCGTCCGCTGTCGACGAGAGAGCCATCCGAGGGCGCGGATGCGTTCGGGTGCAGCGCCTGCAGCGGATTCACCAGTACACAGGCAATATCACGGCGCCGGCGCAATACACGCAGCGATTTGTCGTCCATGTCATTGAGCGTATAGGTCTCACGCTGAGTCACCGGGTTGCCGATGCCGGGCTGCACGCCTTCCCACCAGCCGTGGTAGGCCCCGCAGAAGCGCACGAGATGGGAACGCCGGGTGTGAAATCGCGCGAGCCGGACCGCCTGCATGACGGCCTCGGTGCCGGACATGTGGAACGACACTTCGTCGAGACCAGAGATCTCGCGCAGGCGGCGAACGTTATATGCGACCGACGGGTGATAGCCGCCGAGTACCGGCCCCAGTGCGGCGGCCCGCATGCTGCCTTCAGCGATGCAGGATTTGTAAAAATCGTTGCCGAACACGTTCACGCCATAGGATCCGGCGAGGTCGTAAAAGCGATTGCCGTCCAGATCGGTGATGGTGACGC
>JBDTTE010000306.1:0-4081 GCA_039930785.1 Betaproteobacteria bacterium
ATCACTCACCATAGGTGAGTGTCCTCGCCTTTCCCCAGAACACCCGATACGAGAACACCGTGTAGCCGACGATCATCGGCAACACCACGCACGCACCGACGAATACAAACATCAGCGATTCCCTTGCAGCGGCGGCTTGCCAGATCGTCATCTTGTCGACGACCAGCCAGGGGAACATGCTGTAAGCCAGTCCGGCGAACGCGAACACGAAAATCCACACCGACAGCACGAATGGCAGCCATTCGCGCTTCGATTGGCCTTTTTGCAGGCGCCGCACCGAGAACAGAATCCCCGCAAACGCAGCGGCCGTCAGCAGCGGCAATGGTGACAACCAGAGCATGCGCGGCCACGCAAACCATCTTTCCATCACGCCGGCGCTCGCGAACGGCGTGGCCAGGCTGATCACCGCCACGCCCCCCGCGGCAACGACGACAGCCGCTTTGCTCCAGCGCAACGCGCGCACATGCAGGTCGCCTTCGGTCTTGATCGCGAGCCAGGTTGCGCCCAGCAATGCGTAGCCGCCGGCGAGGCCCGTGCCCACCAGAAATTCGAACGCGCCATAGAGCGGTCCACCCCGGAAACCGGTGATGAGGCCGGCGAGCATCGCGCCCTGCGCCACCGCGGTACCGAGCGAGCCGACGAAGAAAAGATGATTCCACATCGACTGGTGCCAGCCGGAAGCCTTGACGCGAAACTCGAACGACACGCCGCGCAGGATCAGGAAAATCAGCATGGCCGCCACTTCCAGATACAGCGCCGGCAGGATCACGCCGTGCGCGTGCGGAAACGCCACGAGCAGGATGCCCACGCCGAGGACCAGCCAGGTTTCGTTGGCGTCCCAGAACGGACCGATCGACGCCACCATCATGTCCTGCTCATCCCGCGTGGCCAGCGGCAGGAGAATTCCGACACCGAGATCGAAGCCGTCGAGGATGACGTAGGCCAGGACCGCGAGACCCATCAGCATCATGAAAATCAGCGGCAGATCGAGCTGCATGCTCATAGCACCGTGGGGCCGAGCGCGCCCAGCGGTGGTTCCTCGCGGCCTTTGCCCTCGGCTTCCTTGCGGGCGAGCTGCGTGAGCACGACCATATACGAGACCAGCAGCAGTCCGTACACCAGCGTGTAGCCGATCAGTGTAGTCATGATGTAGGGCGCGGCGACATTGGACGCGGTATCCGCGGTCAGGATCAAGCCGTAGACGACATAAGGCTGACGCCCGATTTCGGTTGTGAGCCAGCCGGCCAGCACCGCGATCCATCCGGAAAACGTCAGTGCCGCGTAGCCGCGCAACAGCCAGCGCGGCATCTCGCGCTTGCGCATCAGCACGAACGCGCCCAGCCAGGACGCCGCCAGCATCAACATGCCCATGCCCACCATGATGCGAAAGGTCCAGAACACCTGGGCAACCGGTGGGTGCTTGTCGCCGAATTCGGAAAGGCCTTTCACTTCGCCGTCCATCTCATGTGTCAGGATGAGGCTTGCGATGCGCGGCACCGAAATGGCGTAGTCGTTGGTGCGCGTCTTCTCGTTTGGCAGCGCGAACAGCATCAGCGGCGCGCCGCGCTCGGTTTCCCAGATGCCCTCAATCGCGGCGATCTTCGCGGGTTGGTGCTCGAGCGTATTCAGGCCATGCTGGTCGCCGACGAATATCTGCACCGGCGTTAGCACCGCAGCGATCCACACTCCCAGGCGCAGCATACGCCGCCCCGGATCGAACCTCGGATTGCGCAGCAGCTGGAACGCGGAAATGCCTGCGATGAGAAATGCCGCCGTGAGCCCGGAGGCGATCATCATGTGCGTGAGGCGGTACGGAAAGCTGGGATTGAATATCACCGCCATCCAGCTTGTCGCATGCATTTGCCCATCGATGATCTCGTAGCCTTGCGGAGTCTGCATCCAGGAATTCAGCGCCAAAATCCAGAACGCTGACGCCGATGTGCCGATCGCTACTAGAAACGACGAAACCGTGTGCAGCCACGCCGGGACGCGATCGCGCCCGAACAGCATGACGCCCAGAAACGTCGCCTCCAGGAAGAATGCCGTCAGCACTTCGTAGCCCAGCAGCGGGCCGGCGATGTTGCCCGCCTTGCTCATGAAACCCGGCCAGTTCGTGCCGAACTGGAAGCTCATGGTGATGCCCGATACCACGCCAAGCGCGAACGACAGCGCGAATACCTTGACCCACAGCCGGTAGGCCGGCTTGCACCACGCGTCGCCGACGAATTCGATGCGCACGCGCAGGTAGACCAGAACCCAGGCCAGTGCGATGGTAATGCTCGGAAAAAGGATGTGGAAGCCGATGTTCAGGCCGAACTGCGAACGCGCGAGGAGGATCGGATCTGCAAACATGAGGGCTCCAGTTTAGCCGCAACCGATGCGGTCCGGCGCTTCTTGACTATATGCATATATGTACGCACAGTGCGGCATGCGTAAACGAACCGCCGGCAAAGGCACGCCCCCCCGCGACAAGAACATCACGTCCCGGGGCAAAAAGGGCGCCGAGACCACCGCGACTGCACTCTCCCCCGCCGACGACAACGCGCTGCGGGGCAAGACGCGGTTGACGATGTATCTCGACGTGACCGTCGTCGAATATTTCCGGACGCGCGCCGGTGGACGGGGCTACCAGACCCTGATCAACGAGACCCTGCGTCGGGCCATCGAGCAGGAAAATCTCGAGAACGTCTTGCGGCGGGTCATCCGCGAGGAAGCGCGCCCGCAACCGACGGTGAAATCGAAATCGTGACTGGCGTGGCAAGTGAGGTGACGGCAGGCCAACACCCGAACCCCGCTACCCTGCGCAACACATGAACCCCTGGCGCGATGCGTTGAAAGCCGCGGTACTACCCGTGGCATTGCTGGTTGTAGCCGGAATTGCCGCTTTCCTGAGCCAGCGCTTCTCGTCATCGCTCGCCAACTTCGGTGTCTTCGCGCCCTATGCCGTGCTGGCGATCGGCGCCGCGATGGCGTTCTGGTTCAATCGCGGCCGCGCGTTCATCGCCCTGGTTTCAATGTTGGTCGGGTTCATTGCTTATCGCATCGCGCTGGAATTCGGGCAACAGGATTTTCCGTTGCACGCAGTGCTCACGACCACGGGCGTGTTCGTGCCCCTGAACCTGCTGCTGGTGCTGTTGCTCCGGGAACGCGGCATCGCGTACTTCCGCAACTATCGCTGGCTGCTGCTCGGCCTGGTCGAAATTCTGCTGACGGCATGGATCGCCACCGCTGGACGCAGTGCCCTGTCCGGCATCGCGTGGCACGCGGCGCTCGACCACTGGCTGCTGAGGCCGTCCCCGGCGCCGATGCTGGGGCGGCTTCTGATAGCCGTGGCATTCGGCGTTGCGCTCTTGCGCGCGTGGCCGAAATGCAAGCCCCTCGACGTCGCCATGATCGGCGCGTTGATCGCACTCTTCGTAGCCTGCGAGTGGCCCGTGGCGCCGGTGACATACGGCTTGTTCTTCTTCGTTGCCGGCGTGATCCTGCTTCTCGCCATCCTGCAGGAATCGCATCGCATGGCGTTTGTCGACGAGTTGACCGGCCTGCCCGGCCGTCGCGCGCTCGATGAAGCGCTGCCCGCGCTCGGACCGGTTTACTCGATCGCGATGGTCGATGTCGATCACTTCAAGAAATTCAACGACACGCACGGCCACGACACCGGCGACCACGTACTCAAGCTGGTCGGCGCGCGGCTGGCGGAACTCGACGGCGGCGGCAAGGCGTTTCGCTATGGCGGCGAGGAGTTCGCGGTGCTGTTCCCCGACATGGGACTTGCGGAAGCCCTGCCCCGCCTGGAAATACTGCGCAAGGATATCGAGGACTACCGCATGTCGATGCGAACCGCGGCACAGCGGCGAGGCGAAGCGCGGACGAACAACGATCGGCGCACGCAATCTAAATCACTGATCGCGTTGCAAAATCCCGCGGCGCCACCATTGCGCACCCAGCGCATGGAACAGCTCTCGGTCACGGTCAGCATCGGTGTCGCAGAACGTACGGAGGTTCTGGACGCACCGCAATCCGTCATTCGCTCGGCTGACCAGGCACTTTATCGGGCGAAGGAAGGCGGGAGAAATCGGGT
>JBDTTE010000307.1:0-4078 GCA_039930785.1 Betaproteobacteria bacterium
AAGGGCGCAAAGGAAGGCGCAAGAGATTTGAGTGCGTGTATCGCGGTCCGTACGGTATTCCTGAGTCGACAGCCAGCCGTCACCGAAGCCCTTCTTTCTTTCATTTCTTCTCCTTTGCGCCCTTCGCGTTCTTTGCGTCTTTGCGTCGAGGTTGAGTCCTGAGAATTAGCGCCCGAAATGGGGCGGTGCAGCACACCATTGGTGCGACAAGCATAGGTTTTGTATTGCATATTCATGCGATACAAATCCTCACACATCCGCCCTCCCGCCTGCAGGTCCGTCGATCGCGCGGTCCAGGCGTCCCACGTGGGTAACCATCGATTGTCGAGCATGGTTCTTGCGGATACACTGAATCGCGGTCTTTCGACTGTGCATACGTCGAAACTACCCTTCGCCTACGCTTACGCAATAGCAACCCCGATGATGAATTTCTTCAGTGTTGACATGCGCGTGCTGCGCTCCTTCATCTCCGTCGTGGAGACTGGCAGCGTGACAGAAGCCGCGCGCCGGGTGGGGCGCACGCAACCCGCCATCACGTTGCAGATGAAGCGCCTCGAAGATCTCACTGGCAAGATATTGTTCAAGCCGGAAAGTCGGCGGCCGGTTCTCACAGACGATGGCGACCTGGTGCTTTCCTACGCGAAGTCCATTCTGCGGTTACACGACGAGTTGCTGGACAAGCTGTCTTCGCCCGACATCGAGGGTCACGTCGTACTGGGCACGCCCGATCTATACGCGGCGTATTTGCTGCCGTCGATTCTTGCTTTGTTCCGCAAATCCTTTCCGCGCATTCAGGTTGAACTGCGTTGTTCGCTGTCCACGCCGCTGGTCAACCTTGTCCAGCACGGCGAAGTCGACATTGCGCTCGTCACGCGCATGGGGGGATTCACCGGCGGTCAGGTGGTGCGGCAGGAGCAGCTCATCTGGGTCATGGGCGAAGGTCATGACGTACATCTGTCCGACCCGGTACCGCTTGCGCTGCTGCCGACGGGAAACATTTATCGCGATCACGCCATCGAGGCGCTGGAACGGCAGGGCCGCAAATGGCGCCTCGCCTGCGTAAGTGAAAGTGTGGGTGGCCTTCAAGCTGCGATATTCGCCGGCATGGCGGTGACTGTGCTGTGCAAGAGCGCACTGGTCCATGGCATGAGGCAGCTCGGTGCCGCGGAATCCTTTCCGCCCTTGCCGAAGGTGGACCTGCTGCTCTACCGCGCACCGGGCCAGAGTTCATCGGCTGCAATGGCCCTTCACTAATACCTGGCGCACTATCTGAGCATTCTCGGCGATCCGCGCTTGGCACTTCAACCCACGATGCCGGACATGACGCCGCCCGCGAAATCAGCAGAAGCGAATGCGGCTCAAGCGGTAAAAAAATCGGATACGTCATCAGGAAGCCGCCGCGGGTCTGCCGCGGGGGATTACGACGTCAGATCCACCGTCTGACGGCGCTCGCGACCCTGCATCGCGGCGTTGATGGTCTGCCAGATGCGCTGCGGCGTGGCCGGCATGTCGATGTGCAATACGCCCAGGTGAGATAGCGCGTTGACCACCGCATTGATCACCGTTGCCGGCGCCGCAATCGTCCCGACCTCCCCTGCCCCTTTGACACCGAGCGCATTGTGCAGGCAAGGCGTGGCTTGGGTTTCGACCACGAACGACGGCATCTGGTCCGCGCGCGGCATGCAATAGTCCGCGAAAGAGCCCGTCAGCAGCTGCCCCGACTGCGGATCGTAAACGCAGTGTTCGAACAGGGCTTGCCCCAATCCCTGCGCGATGCCTCCATGCAACTGGCCTTCGACGATCATCGGGTTGATGACCGTGCCGACATCGTCGACCGCTACATAAGCCACAACCTGTAGGGCGCCGGTCTCAGGATCGATTTCGACTTCCGCCACGTGCGCGCCCGTCGGATACGTGAAGTTGACCGGATCGTAGAAGACCTGTTCTTCCAGCCCGGGTTCAACTGTTTCCAGCGGATAGTTCACAGGGTTATAGGCGGACTCGGCGATTTCCTGAAAGGATTTCTTCAGGTCGGTGCCGCGCACGAAGAAATTTCCGTTGGCGAATTCCACGTCCTCCTCGCCGACTTCGAGTTGATACGCGGCGATCTTGCGGCCTTTCGCGATGACTTTGTCGGCCGCCTTGGACAGCGCCGAACCACCGACCGCCGCAGAGCGCGAGCCGTATGTGCCGAGGCCGAACTGCACTTTATCCGTATCGCCGAACACGAGCTTCACGCGTTCCGGCGCGACGCCCAGCTTGTGCGAAACGATCTGCGCACAAGTGGTCTCGTGGCCCTGGCCATGACTGTGCGTGCCGATGAGTACCGTGATCTCGCCGGTGGGATGCACGCGTACGGTGGCGCTTTCGAACAGACCGCCGCGCGCGCCGAGCCGCGTCGCCATGCGCGAAGGTGCAAGGCCGCAGGCTTCAATATAAGTGGTCAGTCCGATTCCGCGCAGCTTGCCGCGCGTTGCCGACTCCGCCTTGCGCTTCGCAAAGCCCGCCCAGTCTGCTGCGACGAGGGCGCGATCGAGGCAACCCGCCGGATCGCCGCTGTCGTATTGCAACAGCAGCGGCGTTTGATAGGGAAACGCCGCGGCCGGAATCAAGTTGCGGCGCCTGATCTCAATCGCGTCTAGACCCATTTCGACGGCCGCCACGTCGACAAGTCGTTCGAGGACATACGTGGCTTCCGGCCTGCCAGCGCCGCGATAAGCGTCGACCGGATTGGTATTGGTGAACACCGCTTTTACTTCGCAGTAAATCGCCGGCGTCGTGTAGGCCCCGGCCATCAGCAATCCGTAGAGGTTCGTCGGAATGTTCGGCGCAAAAGTCGAAAGGTAGGCGCCCATGTTGGCGAGGGTACGCACGCGTAGCCCGAGGAAACGGCCGCGCTCATCCATCGCCACTTCGGCTTCCGTAACGTGATCGCGCCCGTGCGCATCTGAAATGAATCCTTCGCTGCGCTCGCAGACCCATTTGACGGGTCGTTGCAACCGCCCAGCCGCCCAGGTAACAAGCGCCTCCTCCGCGTAGTGAAACTGCTTCACGCCGAAGCCACCCCCGACGTCGGGCGAAACGACACGCAGATTGTTCTGCGGAATGTGCAGGACCGCGCTGCCCATTAGCAACTTCACGACATGCGGAAACTGGCTGGTGGTCCACAACGTATGCTGATCGCGCGCGGCATCGTAGTCGCCGATGGCGGCACGTGGTTCCATCGGATTGCCTACCAGCCGGTTGTTGATCAAGCGAATCCGTGCGATCCGCGCGGCAGCGGCAAATGCAGCGTCCGTCGCGGCCTTGTCGCCGATTTCCCAATCGACGCACAAGTTGTCCGGCATGTCGTCGAATACGAGCGGCGCGCCGGGCTTGAGTGCCTGTTCGACACTCGTTATTGCGGGCAATGCGTCGTACTCCACTTGCACGGCGTCGGCTCCGTCACGTGCGGCCGCGAGATTCTCGCCGATGACCAGGGCGACAGCGTCGCCGACGTGGCGAACCTTGTCGTGGGCGAGGGGAAAATGCAGCGGCTCGCGGGTCGGCGTCCCACCCTTGCCCATCACGGGCCAGGCGCACGGCAGGCCACCGACTCCGTCAGCGAGCAGGTCTTGCGCCGTAAAGACCGCAAGCACGCCCGGCACGATGCGGGCGCGGGCGGCATCGATGGAGAGTATGTGAGCGTGCGCATGGGGCGATCGCACCAGGATTGCGGCAGTCATATCCGGCAGCCGGATGTCGCCCACGAACTGGCCACGACCGCACAAAAATCGTGCGTCTTCCTTGCGTGGAAGCGCTGCACCGATCCCGCCGGCGGCCTTCAGGTGGTCCGGGTCGCGATGCATGAAATGCGCGTGCCGCTGGCGAATCCGGGACTTGGCCAGCACAATCGGGGGATAAACGGGAGCACGAAGTCCATGACTCGACGGGCCGTATGCGGAGTGCTTGGACTCTAGGCCCAAGCAAAATCGCGTCCAGCGCCGATCGGCGCTCGCCGCGGAGCGGCGGCGCAGGCATCTTCCGCGATCCGATCGCGGAAGATGCAGGCACTAGGCACTAGGCGCTAGGCACGAGG
>JBDTTE010000308.1:0-4069 GCA_039930785.1 Betaproteobacteria bacterium
GGCAACCGGATTCGTCCCCGCACGAAGGCATCATGGGCCTGCACGGCGACTGGACGACGATGGTTCACGGCTACGCGAACCTGATCCATGATGATCAGGGCGGGCCACGAGGCGAAACCAAAAACTTCAGTACCAGCATGCTGATGCTGATGGGCTGGCGACCGCTCGGGGAGGGCACGCTGGGCTTGCGCAGCATGGTGTCGGCCGACCCGCTGATGGGTAAGAGCGGCTATCCGCTGCTGCTGCAGACCGGCGAGACAGCCGACGGAACCACGCCGCTCATCGACCGGCAGCATCCTCACGACCTGTTCATGGAACTGGCGGCGACCTACAGCCTGCCGGTGTCCGAAAACAGTTCGGTATTCGGCTATGCGGGGTTACCGGGCGAGCCCGCGCTCGGGCCGCCGGCGTTCATGCATCGCCAGTCGGGCATCGACAATCCGGAAGCACCCATCTCCCACCACTGGCTGGATTCGACGCATATCACGTACGGCGTAGTGACGCTGGGCTACATCGTTGGCAAGGTCAAGCTCGAAGGCTCCGTATTCCATGGCCGCGAACCCGATCAGTATCGCTACAACATCGAGACCGGCCAGTTCGATTCGGCCTCGGTGCGCCTGTCGTACAACCCGACTCCCGACTGGTCGATGCAGGTCAGCCGCGGCCACCTCGCAAGTCCGGAAGCGCTGGAACCGGATGTGAACGTGAACCGGACCACCGCGTCGGTCATGTACAACCGCGCGTCGGGATTCGGCAACTGGCAAACGACACTGGCGTGGGGACGCAATGCGTCAAGCAACGGCACGACGACGGATTCCTGGCTGCTGGAATCCGCCGTTTCGTTTGCCGGCGCGCACACCGTCTTCGGACGCGTCGAACGCGCAGACAAGAATGAGCTGTTCGACGACGCTTCGCCGCTGCACGGCGAAACATTCGACGTCGGAAAGGTCAGCCTCGGCTACCTCTACGACTTCCCGGTGGCGAACCACTTCAAGGTCGGTGTCGGTGGCGTGGTCAGCAAGTACGCCCTGCCCCGCGGAATCGAACCCTTCTACGGCTCCGACCCGACGTCGTTCATGCTGTTCGCGCGCGTGAAGCTTAAATAGGCGTTCGACTCTTCGAATCGCGGAGCCCTGTCATTCCCGCGCAGGCGGGAATGACAGATTGGTCTTCAACCCAATTCAACGGCGTTGACGCAAAGGGCGCGAAGGAAAAGCCAAGTTACGCAAAGGACGGCATGGCATTCATGGAGCCCATTCGCGCTGGATTTCCTTCGCGTACCTTTGCGTCCTTTGCGTTGTATGTATGTTGCCTTTGAGTGCCATGGAGCGGCTCTCGTCTGCTGGATTCCCGCCTGCGCGGGAATGACAGCGGCTACAAAATGAAAACGGGCGGCAATGCCGCCCGTTCGCATCTACTTCTCCCTCTCCGCCCATGGGGGGAGAGGGCCGGGGAGAGGTGGGTTCAGGGCAGAAACTGCGTGACCTTCTCGGCCTGCTTCAACAAGGTTTCAGCGTCGCTGACTTCGAACTTGCCGGGCTGGTCGAGGTTAAGCGACTTGACCTCGCCGTCAACGATCAGCATCGAATAGCGCTGCGAGCGCACGCCCATGCCGCGCGCGGTCAGGTCGAATTCGAGGCCGAGTGCCTTGGAATAGGCACCGCTGCCGTCGGCCATCATGCGCACCTTGCCTTTGGCACCCTGGTCCTTGCCCCACGCGCCCATCACGAAGGCGTCATTGACCGAAATGCACCAGATCTCGTCGACTTTCTTCTTGCGAAAATCCTCGGCCATCTTCACAAAGCCGGGCAGGTGCTTGGCGGAACAGGTCGGTGTGAAAGCACCGGGCAACCCGAGAACCGCAATGCGTTTTCCGCGCGTGATGTCCTCGACCTTGAACGCATTCGGCCCGATCGTGCAGCCCGGCGTTTCGTCTTCGATGAATTCCCACAGCGTGCCGGCGGGCAGCTTGTCGCCTACCTTGATCGTCATCTGATGCTCCTCGGGATGGTATTGAACGGATCGATTGAAGTGAGACAGTCGCATTGTCAATGTAGATTGCAAGGCGACTGTATCCATTGCGGATTTTACGCTTCCGCTACCACTGCGTCACGCCGCCGGATGCAAGCCCGCCTGAAACGGGCAATTTGCCGGCGACCCGCCGGCGCTTATCTAGGGAGTAGTGATGGGGCCAGGCGCTCCCGGCACGTACGGCGACTCAGGCGTGTAGCCGATCCAGAGTGCGAACACTATTACCAGCAAGGCAATGACCATGATGCCTATCTCTTTCACGGTCGCCCCCGAGACTGGAGTCGCATGCCTGCGCGCCGGGAAGCACGATCAGATGGGTGGATTAAGGTCTTTCCGTGCTGCCGCGGCCCATTTTCGAGGGCCTCGAAGCCTTTTCGGCGCGGGTGTCCAGAGCCAACCATGATCAATTGCATCCTGGATGCAGATTGCGGCAGTTTCAAACCGATCGGTCGAAACGGTCACGGTGCCCGCGCCATCATCGCGCTTCCAGCGCCACAAGCCTTTCCTGTCACAAAGAACGCACCATTGCTCAGCCATCGATGCTTCCTCCCTCTTCCTTGCTCCTCCAACTCGAGGCGACAACGTTGAACTTCGAGAGAGGCCAACTCCCCGGAAATCCGTTGGACAGGCGGCGCGCTTCGTCTTCGTGGTGCCCGCACGCAGAGCATTTCCATCCGAGCACATCCGAGGCCGCGAGCGTGCCGATCATTTCGCCGGTGCGACTCACCACCAGGAATTCCCCGCCGCATGCGGGACAATACCCACGCGCCGGCAGGCTGTTTGCCAACATGATTCGCTCCCAGTCACATACCCGCTCGGAGTGTAAGGTTGACCCGGTGCGCGGTATGTGCGGCAACGCACGGATGACGGCGATGCGAAGGACGAATATGAGCCTGTGACTTCGTCTCTGAGCCACAGGATGAAGGCAAGAGTAACGGCCCGGCAGTGGTGACGTTCTCCCCAAACGTGTGTCGGGCTTTTTCCCCAATATATTGCAGAAAAATGGCCGATCCCGAAGAGACTTACAAGATATTGTCCGAAGCCGTACGCGAACTGCGAATCGCTTCCAGAGCCGCGAAGTTGATGGCCGTGGAGAATGAGAAATTACCGCCGGCGGAACGCGAAGCCGGAAGGAACGAGTACGTTCAAGTTCTATTGCAACTGCAAACCACCGCCCAGGCAGTCCTCGACAGCGTGGACGATCCCGACGACAAACCGATACGGACGCGCGACTATCGATTGATTGCGCGATAGGCAGCGTGTTTGGTCGTCGCCCAGGCGACGGCGGATCCGGATTCAAAGAATGCATTCCGCGCTACTGTTCATCGATATGCTCGACATCTCGCAATTCTCCGGGCAAGCGAAGTGGACGGCCTTCCTGGCCGACATTGCGGACGCGAGATCCGAACCGAACGCTGAAAAACTTTCCGAGAACTGCTGGCTCATTCCCCTGGAATCCGACGCCGTGTATTTATCCGAACTCGTGCATGCGGCCACGAGCCATCACCTCGCCCATCGCATTTTGTTCCTCGACAGGGAACCCGAGTGGGTCGGGACGTGGAAGATGGCCAGGAATCGACGGCGAGGCGAAACGCTGGATTGAGCCGTTGTGGCGTTCCGATTGCGTGCCCGGATTGAACGCTTTTCAGAATCGGCACGATTTGGCGCTACGTGGTGCAAAACCGGTGGACTACAATCGCGGTGTACAAATGCCACGATCGCAGCGATCCGGAAATGAACAAAGCCTTTACCAAAGAGAACGACAACGAAGACGAGGATGACCAGGAAGAAGCCGGGACGCCGCTGCCTCCCGGCCTGAAGAACTACATCACGCCCCCGGGATTCAAGCGCCTGAAAGAAGAGGCGTTGCAACTACTCGACAAGGAGCGCCCGGAATTGGTGAAAGTCATCCAGTGGGCGGCCTCCAACGGCGACCGGTCGGAGAACGGCGACTATATCTACGGCAAGCGCCGCCTGCGGGAGATCGACCGTCGCATTCGCTTCCTGACCAAGCGCCTCGACAACGCCGCTGTCGTGG
>JBDTTE010000309.1:0-4067 GCA_039930785.1 Betaproteobacteria bacterium
CGCGAATCGCTTCGACGAAATCATTCCAGACGCTGCGATGATAGTCGTGTGGAAACGCCATTGGATCGGCGCCGGTGCCACCCGACGAACCATCCGCAACGAAAGATTCGCTGCGGCCGTCCTGCCAGCGCATTTCCAGCGCGGTGCCCGACAGTGCCGCCGTGCCAAGCTCGCCGATCAGGTCGATACGCTCAGCGAAACCCGGATAGGCAGCGGTCGTCGCCTCGATGACACCGAATGCGCCATTGCGCCAGCGCACCGCGGCGCAAACAAGGTCTTCGGTCTCCATGCGATGCACCGGCGTGGTGGCTGCGATCGCGCTGACGCTCGCCGGATCGCCGGCCAGAGACAACAGCACGTCAAGGGTGTGAATGGCCTGCGTCATCAATACGCCGCCACCATCGCGCGCCAGCGTGCCGCGACCGGGCACATCGTAGTAGCTCTGCGGCCGCCACAGCCGGATCGACGCCGACGCCGAAACCAGCGCGCCGAGCTTGCCGTCCTGCACGGCACGCGCGAGTCGCTCCACCGCGGGCTTGTGCCGGTGCTGGAGCACGATCCCCAGTACGACGCCGGCCTTCCGGCATTGAGCCACGATCTCCTGCGCGCGCACCGTGGAGATCTCGAGCGGCTTCTCCAGCAACACGTGCTTGCCGGCCTGCGCGCATTGCCGGACGATATCGAGATGGGTATTCGGCGGCGTCAGCACTGCAACCGCATCGACGGATTGGTCTGACAGGATGGTTTCCAGCCGCTCGCATTGCGGATACGAAAATTTCCCGGCAAAGGCCGCGCGCCGCTCCGCGCTCGGGCTGAACGCATAGGCCACCTCCACCCGATCGGCGAGGTCCAGTGCGCTTTTCGCATGCGGCACCACCGCCATGCCCAAGCCAACGATTGCGATGCGTGTTTTCTTTTGCGGCATGCTGTCCCTTTCAGCCTTTGCGAAAACGCGACAGGCGCGTGGCCTGGCCGGCATTGACCGCACCTTTCGGCGCGCGGCCCTGCAGGATCTCCGCAACCTGTGCCACGGTTTCCAGCGCCTGGTGCTCGGTTGCCGGCGGCGTCAGCCCGCCGATGTGCGGGGTCGCGATGATCTTCGGATGGCGGGCAAGCGCCAATGACGGCTGCTGGTCGTGATCGCGGCCGACGTCCAGCGCGCAACCAGCCAGGCGACCGCTATCGAGCGCACGCAACAGCGCGGCCTCGTCCACGAGATTGCCACGCGACGCATTGACGAAATACGCGCCGGGTTTCATTAAGGCGAACGCGCGTTCGTTCATCAGGTTCTCGGTTTCGTCGATAGCGACCGCCATGCAGGCGACGAAATCGGATTGCGCCAGCAATTGCGGCAAATCGACTTGCGTCAGTGCGGCGTTAGCCACGATTGCATACGGGTCGGTGACGAGAACGCGCATGCCCAATGCGGTGGCAATCTCGCAAAGATAACGTCCGATCTGCCCGTAACCGATGACGCCAAGCGTCGATCCCTTCAACTGGCGGCCCATTTTCGCTTCGCGAACCTTGCCGTTGCGATAGTCGACCGTGGACAAGCTGATGTCGCGACCCAGATCGATCATCGCGCCCAGCACCCATTCGGCCGTCGCCGCGATAAAGCCCGCGCTGGCGTGCGTGACGAGCACACCGTGACTGGACGCCGCGGCGACATCGACATTGCGGATGTCCATCGCGCAACGGCAAAAAGCCGCGAGGTCCGGCAGGCTCGCGAACATCTGCGCTTCGCCGGGTACGTGACGATGCGTCACGATTACTCCGCATCCGCGCGCGGCATCGATGAGTTCGATCGTGGAAAGGTCGCGGCCGAGTGGATTGCGGCGCACTTCGCCGAGCGCTTCCAGGCTGGCCAACGCGCGGTCGCTGTAGTAGTTGTCGCGGACTTCCGGCGGATGCGTCAGCAGGATGGTCGTCACTACACCGCGCCCTTGTATCCGAACAACTCCGCCGGATTGTCGACCAGGATGCGCTGCCTGACTTTTTCGTCGGGCGCCCATTCGAGCAACAGATCCAACAGGTCCGCGTCGTCGGGTTTATTGTCCGCCGGCGCAGACGGATGTGGCCAGTTGCTCGCCCAGAGCATGCGTTCCGGCGCATGCCTGATCAGCACCTTTGCCAACCGCGCGACGTCGTCGTAACCCGGTGCGCCGGTTTTCGAAGTCTCGTAGTACGCAGACAGCTTGACCCAGCAGCGTCCGGTGTCGAGCAGCCGCAATAGCGCTTTAAACGCAGCGTGGTCCGGCGCAACCGGTTCGAGGAATTTGCCGACGTGGTCGATGACGAATCGCCCCGGCAGGCGCTCGATGCTGGCCTCGTATTTCGGTAGATCGCGGCCGTCGAGTTGGATATTCGCGTACCAGCCGAAATTGTGCACGCGAGCCATGACCGCATCCATGGCGGCGATATTCACTGCACCGCCCGGTAAATTGAAAATACGCTGGCCGCAGATGCCCAATTGCGTCAGGCGCGCGATTTCGCTTTCCGCGACATTCGCCTTCACGACCGCCACGCCTTTCGCCTGCGCGCCGAGTTCCTTCATGGCGTCCAGCATCACGCGATTGTCGTCTTGATAGGCGTTGGCTTGCACTACGATGACGCGCGACATACCGAGGCGTTCCTGCAACTCGCGATACATCGGCACGGAAAAATCACCGGGCAACGCCGGCCCGCCAGGTGCGGACGGGACCAGCGTGTCGTAGAAATGCATGTGCGTATCGCACATGCCCGGCGGCGCAACCAGTTTCGGTTTGCGCCCGCTCACGACTTTTTCTTGCGACCGGCCGCCACTTTTCTCGCGGGTTTTGCGGATTTCACGGGCTTGCTGATTTTCTTTTTCGTCGCGACTTTTTTCTTTGCTGCGGCTTTCTTTTTCGCTACCGGCGCCTTTTTCAGCAGCGGCGCGACGCGACTCGGATCGCCGCCCAGCTCGGCGCTGGTAAACGTACCGCCCTGATAGATTTCGCTCCTGGCCTCGCCCGGCTTTTCTTTTGCGAGCACATCCTGCGCATAAGGCTCGGAGTCGTCTTGCGGCCGGTAACCGAGGCGGCGCGCATTCGCGTTGTCATACCAGCTACGCCGGTTATTGGAAACGCCGTAGACAATTTCGAAACTGATGTTCGGATTCTCGACGCCGACTGTCACCAGCTGCGCCAGGTCGCGCGGGCTGATCCAGATCGACAACCGCCGCTTGTCCACCGGCACCGGATTGACGTTGCCGATACGCATGCAGAACACTTCCATGCCGTATTTGTCGGCGTACAGGCTGCCAACCTGCTCGCCGAATACCTTGGACAAGCCATAGCGGCTGTCCGGTTTCGGATAGACCCGATGGTCGATGGTTTGGTCGCGGCGATAGAAGCCGACCGCATGGTTGCTCGACGCGAACAGCACGCGCTTCACGCCGTTCAGGCGCGCGGCTTCAAACAAGTTGTAGAGGCCGACGATGTTCGCGTGCAGGATGTTTTCCCAATCGCCCTCCGCGGGGAATCCGCCGAGGTGCATGATGGCATCCACACCCTTCGTGATGCGGCGCATGTCGGCGAGTTTGGCCACATCGCCCGGCATGTAGGTTTCGTTCGGCGCCAGGTCCTTGATGGGCTGGATGTCGGACACCCGCAAACGGTAAGTTCCGCGTAATTCGCGCCGCAAATGACCGCCCACGTTGCCAGCCGCACCGGTTATCAAGAGCGTCTTCATGCCTGATCCCTTTCCTCAAACGAAACGGCCCGCAGGCTTGCCTGCGGGCCGGCACCTTACGATGCGTCCGATTCTACCTGAACGGTCCCGTCGTCCTGCCGGGAGCCCAGTCACCGTTCAAAACAGGCCAGCCGCTTTTTGCAAGGCGATGCAAAGTCCGATCCCGAACGGGATGCCGACCGCCGCCCAGGCAAGCGCGCCGCTCATGCCGAAGCGTCCGCGTGCGGCCGTCTCGGCCTGTCCGGCCGCGAGCTGCCCTTCGTGCTGCAATGCGCGTTCGCGCGCGAGTTCGGCTTCGTTCATGTAAACGGATTCCTTGACCGGCTTCACCAGCAGGTTGGCGATCAGGCCGACCA
>JBDTTE010000310.1:0-4044 GCA_039930785.1 Betaproteobacteria bacterium
CAGCGCCAGGACGACGCTGACCGGGCGCCGCGTGCCGATGGCCAGGTGTTTGTCGTCGTTGTGCAGGTCCGAGAACTCCGCGGCCAGCTTGCGCAGTTTCGCTGCGAATTGCGCGCTCGACGCCGGCGAGAGCATGGCGTTGACGACCGTGAGCATTTCGTTCGGACCATCGAACCGCGAGCGGAAGTACTCATGCTGCGCGCGCGCCATGAAGTATTGCAGGATCGGGCCGTTCGGCAGCCACGAAAAATTCGGCGACACGCGCAGCCTGATCCGATTGTGGGGCATGAGTTCCAGGAACTTGATGCGATCCAGCTTCAGCAGCAGCTGTGTGCACTCGGCCGCCGACAGATCGTAAATGCCGAGGATCTGGTTCATGGTCATGTGGTTCAGCGCGCAGACCGCAACCAGGAAGAGCTTGGCATTGCCGATCACCTCGCGCTCCTGCTCCAGCGTCAGGTGGGAGATGTAGTTCTTCTCGCTATCCACCTCGCGCGCCAGCTCCGTCAGGCTCAAACCTGCGAATTGGCAGATTTGCTCGAAGCGATTCAGTGTGAAGTGATGCGACGCGAACATGCGCTTGACGCTGGCTTCGCTCATGCGAAGTTCGCGCGCGACCTGCGCGTAGGTCTGCTTCTTCGCCTTCAACGCGCGCTTCAGGGCTTCCACAACCGCGATCGCCTGCGACACGTTTTCCCCTTCCGCTCGAAAAGTCTCGAATCATGATACCGCCGGGAGACGCGGTAGCGACAGCTTACTTGCTGCTGTTCATGACGTCGTGCTGTCGCCGAATATGGCGCCGCACTGCAGGTCGACGATGCAAGCGGGTCCAAAGCCGCCACGACCAACCGTCAATGAGGAGAAACGAGCATGACGTCCAGAACACTGTTCGATGCATTCGTAACCGCTCAAGCCAGCCATCGCGTCGCAAGCCGTATCCAGCCCCAGATAACCGACGAAACCATGCTGGAGGCATTGCGCCACAGCGTGACCGATCGCGACCAGATCATGCAGCGCCGCGTCCGCTTCATCAAAGACGAACTCTGCTAGCGGCTGTGCGGGGCGGGGACCCCGAGCCCCGCCCTTTTTGCCGGCCCCAATTTGTCCTCGGGGCCGGCTTTTTTTCACCCTCTCCCCCTCTCAATCCAGCGTTTTTCTATACGCCTTTAATCCCAGCGCCATCACGACCGCCATGAACAACAGGATCGGCCAGAGGTTCGGCCACAGGTCCACGAAGGAATCGCCCTTCAGCATCAACCCCCGCACCAATCCCAGGAAATGCGTCAAAGGCAGCACGTCGCCGATGGCCTGTGCCCACTGCGGCATGCCGCGGAACGGGAACATGAAGCCCGACAGCAGCATCGACGGCAGGAAAAAGAAGAACGTCATTTGCATCGCCTGCAACTGGTTGCGCGCAATCGAGCTGAAGGTGATCCCCAGCGTGAGGTTCGCGGCGATGAAGATCAGCACGCCGCCATACAGCAGGAATACGTTCCCGAGCATCGGCACGCCGAAGATATAGCGCGCCGCCAGCAAGACCAGCGTGACCTGCAGCAGGCCAATGAGAATGTAGGGTACGATCTTCCCGGTCATCACCTCGATCGGTAGCGCCGGTGTCGCCAGCAAGTTCTCGAATGTGCCGCGCTCGCGTTCGCGCGTCATGGCCAGGCCGGTCATCAGCACCATCGTCATGGTCAAGATCACGCCGAGCAACCCGGGCACGATGTTGTAGGCCGTGATGCCTTCCGGGTTGTAGCGGCGATGGATGCGCACATCCACCGGCGAAGGCGACTGCTGCGAATCGGCCAGTACACCGGTCAGGTCATGCGCGAGTGCGGTACTGATCGCCTGCTCCAGCGCTGCGAGCGCGTTGCCGGTCGCGGCGGGATCGGTGGCGTCGGCTTCGACCAGCAAGACCGGGCGCTCCCCGCGCGCCAGTGCACGCTCGAACCCGACCGGGATGGTGACAACGAACTGGACTTCACCGCGCGCGAGCAGTTTTTCCGCCTCGTCTTCCGTGCTAATTTGTTTGACGACTTTGAAATAGCTGCTGGTCTGCAGCGCGGTAGTTACGGTACGGGCATAGCGGCTGTTGTCTTGCGACAGCACCGCGGTCGGCAACGATTTCGGATCCGAGTTGATCGCGAAGCCGAACAACAGCAATTGCATCACCGGAATGCCGACGATCATGCCGAAGGTCAGCCGGTCGCGGCGCAGCTGGATGAACTCCTTCACCACGATGCCGAGCCAGCGCGAAAGCGAGAAACCAGCGAGCTTCATTGGAAATTATCCGGCGCGGATTCCATCAAGTGGATGAAGACATCTTCCAGGGTCGCGCTGCCCTCTTGCCACTTGTAGCGTGCGTCGTTGCGGAACGGCGCGATGGCGGCCTCGAGCGCGGCACGGTCGCCGCCGACCACATGCAATGTCGAACCGAACGGCGTGACCTGGTCGATGCCGGGTTTGCCGTTCAGCTGGTGTTGCAGCGCCGAGAGGTCGGCCCCCGATACGAGCCAGGTGAAGAGATGTTGCGCGGCGACGACCTCGTCGACGGTGCCCTTCGAGAGCACCGAGCCATAGGCGATGTAGGCAAGGCGATGGCAGCGCTCGGCTTCGTCCATGTAGTGCGTCGACACCAGCACGGAGATGCCGGTCGCGGCCAATGCGTGGATCTCTTCCCAGAAATCGCGGCGCGCTTTTGGGTCGACACCGGCCGTCGGTTCGTCGAGCAGCAGCAGCTTCGGATCGTGCAGCATGCACGCAGCCAGCGCGAGCCGCTGCTTCCAACCGCCGGATAGCGAACCCGACAACTGGTTACGGCGCGCAGTCAGGCCAAGCTGCTCGATCGCGCGGTCGACCGCTTGTTTGCGATTCGGCATGCTGTACATGCGCGCGACAAAGTCCAGGTTTTCGCGAATGGTCAGGTCTTCCCACAGCGAAAAGCGCTGGGTCATGTAACCTACTTCGCGCTTGATCGCCGCGGTGTCGTGGATCACGTCGTGGCCCAGGCAGGTTCCGCTGCCGCTATCCGGCGTCAACAACCCGCACAGCATGCGGATCGAAGTGGTCTTGCCGCTGCCGTTCGGCCCGAGGAAGCCGAAGATTTCGCCGCGGCGCACCTGCAGCGAGAAATCCTTGACGACGTGCTTGTCGCCGAAGCGCTTGTTCAGGTTTTGGACGTCTATGACCAAGTCGGTATTCATACTGAAGACCCATTTTTCACCGCAGAGACGCAGAGGGCGCAGAGGAAACCAATTAAGTCAATGTTCGATCCAGCGACCAACTGTTGAGATCGACGGGTATTTGTTCGTTTTCTTTTCTCCGCGTCCTCTGCGTCTCCGCGGTGAAAACGGTGTTCAAGGTCTGGGCCGGCGTTCACAGCGCAACATCCAGCGGCTGCCCCGGCTTGAGCCGCATCGCCTCGGCGGCGGCTGGCGTTGCCTCGATCATGAACACCAGTTTGGCGCGCGATTCCTTGCTGTAGATCACCGGCGGCGTGAACTCCGAATTCGGCGAGACATAACTGATCGTCGCGGGAATCGCCGCACCGCAGCCGTCGCACGAAGCGTTGACGGCTTGGCCGATGTGCAACTGCCCGACAACGGTTTCCGGCACGAAGAAGCGTAGCTTCAAATTAGCCGGCGGCAGAATGCTCACGACGGGCCGGCCCGCGGGCACCCATTCGCCTTGAACAAAGAACGTGTCCTGTACCAGGCCGCCCTGCGGTGCGCTCTGCGCCTTCTGCGTCAATTTCCAGTCGGCCTGCGCGACTACGGCTTTTGCGGCTTCGATTTCCGCCTGCGCCTGCGCCATTTCCTCGGAGCGCCCGACGCTTTGCTTCGCGACACGGATCTCCGCCCGGGATTGCTGGGCGCGTGCACGGTCGCGCGCGAGGTTGGCTTTGGCTTCGTCCAGCCCGGCGGAAGAAATGAATCCGCTTTCGAACAATTCCTGGTTGCGCTTGAACTGCGCCTCGGAAAGCTTCAGCGCGGCGTCCGCTTGCGCTGCTTCCGCTTCCAGCGCGTCCACTTCCGGCGCGCGCTG
>JBDTTE010000311.1:0-4043 GCA_039930785.1 Betaproteobacteria bacterium
TTCTTCTACAACGCGATCTTCTTCACCTACGCGCTCGTGCTGACGCGCTTTCACGGCGTTGCGGATTCCGCCGTCGGTCGCTACATTTTCCCCTTCGCCGTCGCCAATTTCGTCGGTCCGCTGGTGCTGGGCCCGTTGTTCGATCGCGTCGGACGGCGGCGCATGATCGCCGCCACGTACGCGTTGTCCGGCGTCGGATTGCTATTGACCGGATACGGCTTCATGCAGGGATGGCTGGATGCCGCGACCCAGACCGTGTGCTGGTCGGCGGTCTTCTTCGTGGCTTCCGCGGCGGCGAGTTCGGCCTACCTGTCGGCCAGCGAATCCTTTCCGCTGGAAATGCGCGCACTCGCCATCTCGGTGTTCTATGCGGTCGGTACGGGCGCGGGCGGCTTCATGGCACCGGCCTTGTTCGGCATGCTGATCGAAACCGGCAGTCGCGCAGCGGTGTTCGCCGGTTACGCATTCGGCGCATTGCTCGTGCTGGTCGCGGCGGCGATCGTCCTGCGTTTCGGACTCGATGCGGAGCGCAAATCGCTGGAGGAAATTGCGCCGCCGCTCAGCGCCGGGAATCCGGCGCAGGATGCGAGGCACTAGGCACCAGGTGTGAAATCTGGAACCTGGTGCCTGTGCTCACACGAGCACGATGTCGTACTGCTCCTGTGTGTACAGGCTTTCGACCTGCAGCGAGATCGGCTTGCTGATGAATTCCTCCAGCATCGCCAGGCTCTGCGATTCCTCGTCGAGGAAGATATCGATGACTTTCTGCGAGGCGAGAATGCGGAATTCGCGTGCGTCGAACTGGCGCGATTCGCGCAGCAACTCGCGGAGTATCTCGTAGCAGATGGTCTGCGCGGTCTTGAGCTGGCCGCGTCCCTGGCAGGTCGGGCAGGACTCGCACAGGATGTGGGCCAGGCTCTCGCGCGTGCGCTTGCGCGTCATTTCGACCAGGCCCAGATGCGTGAAGCCGTTGACGGTCATGCGCGTGCGGTCGGGCAGCAGAGCCTTCTTGAATTCCGTGAAGACGGCGTTGCGATGGACTTCGTTGTCCATGTCGATGAAGTCGGCGATGATGATCCCGCCCAGGTTGCGCAGCCTGAGCTGGCGCGCGATCACCTGCGCGGCTTCGAGGTTGGTCTTGAAGATCGTGTCGTCGAAGTTGCGTCCGCCGACGTAGCCGCCGGTGTTGACGTCCAGCGTCGTCAGCGCCTCGGTCTGGTCGATGATGAGATAACCGCCGGACTTCAGGGGAACCCTGCGTGCCAGCGCGCGTTCGATTTCCTCCTCGACGCCGTACAGCTCGAACAGCGGACGATCGCCAGTGTAGTGATGGATGCGTTCGACGAAGGACATCGTGTACTCGCCCGCGAATTCCTTCATGCGCAGGAAGGTTTCGCGCGAATCCACGAGGATGCGGTCGCTCTCGTCGTTGACGAAATCGCGCAGTACGCGCAGCGACAGGCTGAGGTCCTGGTAGAGCAGTGCGGGCGCCGCGACGGTGCGGGATTTCTCCTGGATGCCGGTCCAGAGTTTGCGCAGGTAGCCGATGTCGGCGCCGAGTTCCTTCTCGCTGGCGGTTTCCGCCATGGTGCGCACGATGTAGCCGCCGGACTCTTCCGGCGGAATCAGGTGCTGCAGTTTTTCACGCAGCAGCGCGCGCTCGGTTTCGTCCTCGATGCGCTGGGAAATGCCGATGTGCGATTCCTGCGGGAGGTAAACGAGCAGCCGTCCGGCGATGCTGACTTGCGTGGACAGGCGAGCGCCCTTGGTACCGATCGGATCCTTGATGACTTGCACGAGCAGCCTTTGGCCGTCCTGCAGGATGCGCTCGATCGGTTTGCCTTCCTCGTGGTTCTGCCGGTGGTTCCAGATGTCGGCAACATGCAGGAAGGCCGCGCGATCGAGGCCGATCTGGATGAATGCCGACTGCATGCCGGGCAGCACGCGGCTGACTTCACCGATGTAGATGTTTCCGACGATGCCGCGGCTTGCGCTGCGTTCGATGTGCAATTCCTGGGCGGCACCCTGCTGCATCACCGCGACCCGCGTTTCCTGCGGGGTGACGTTGATGAGTATTTCTTCGTTCACAGCAACTGAAAGCCGAACTGCGTCAACAACTGGGAAGTTTCGAACATGGGCAGGCCGACAACGCCGCTGTAGCTGCCGTTGATGGATTCTATGAACATCGACGCTTTGCCCTGGATGCCGTAGGCGCCGGCTTTGTCCATGGGATCGCCGCTGGCCACATAGCGGCGGATCTCGTCGTCGGAAAGGACACGCAGGCGTACTTCGGTCGTCGAAAGCGCTTCGACCAGCGTGTCGTGGAATCTCACCGCGACCGCGGTATGCACATGGTGTGCGCTGCCGGAAAGGCGCTTCAGCATCGCGACTGCTTCCTCGCGATCCTTCGGCTTGGCCAGGACCGTGTTGTTGAAGGCGACGGTCGTGTCCCCTGCGAGCACGGGGTGACGCATCAGGCGCCGCTGTTCCAGCCGCAGCCAGCCCGCTTCGGCCTTTAGGCGCGCGACGCGCACGACATACTCGTGCGGCATCTCGTTGGTCAAGACGGTTTCGTCGAAATCGGCGTCGCGCCCCGAGCCCTCGCGCAGCAGGAGCATCTCGAAGTTCACGCCCATCTGTTTGAGCAGATCGCGACGGCGAGCGCTGCGCGAAGCGAGGTAGATATGCTTTTCCAGTGACGCCACGTGTGTTCGACTCTCCATCCAGCGCCGTCAGGACGGGCGGCGCTATTCCCGGTGGTAAGGATGGTTCCGGATCATCGACATGGCGCGGTAAAGCTGCTCGGCGAGGAGCACGCGCACCATGGCATGCGGCAACGTCATCTCCGACAGGGACAGGAGCAGATCCGCGTCTTTTTTCAGTGCAGGATGCAGCCCATCCGCACTGCCGATCATGAAAGCAACATCACGTCCGTCTTGCATCCAGGCGGTCATCCTGCGTGCCAGCAACGCCGTGGACATCGACTTGCCATGTTCATCCAGTGCTATTTTTACACAGCCGGCCGGCAGGCTGGCAAGGATACGGGTTTTTTCTGCTTCGAGGAGCTTGGCGATGGCGCCGGGACTCTGCGTCTGGCTGCCCCGTGTGGCGGGTTTGATCTCGGCAAGTTCGATGCGCGCTTCCCGAGGCATGCGCCGCGCATAGTCCTCGAAGCCGGCCGCTACCCAGGCCGGGGGTTTGTTGCCGACACAGACGATACGCAGTACCAACGTTACCGCGCGGCGGGCGGCTCCGCGGCCGGGGCATTTCTCCAGGTGGTCGGATGCGGCGAGGGCGGATGGCTGCCCCAGAGCTGCTCGAGGTTGTAGTACTGGCGAATGGCCGGCTGCATGACGTGCACTACGATGTCGCCTAGGTCCACCAGAACCCATTCGCCGCTCTGTTCGCCTTCCAGCCCCTGTGGCCGGGCGCCCAGGGTTCGGAGCTTTTCCTGGACGTTGTGGGCGAGCGCCTTGGTCTGGCGGGCCGATTCGGCGGTGGCGATGATCATGTAATCGAACAGCGAAGTGAGTTTCCTGACGTCGAGGACGGTGATGTCCCTGGCCTTGATCTCTTCCAGCGCCTCTACAGCGGCTTGTTTCATGGCTTCAACCTGCATCGCGTTCCTTGTAAAGTCGATTGCGTTCAATGTAATCGAGAACCGCGTCCGGGACCAGATAGCGGGCGCTGCCGCCCCCGGCCAGCAAGGCCCGAATGTTCGTGGCGGAAATGTCCAGAGCGGTAATCTGCCTCGTATATATGGCGCCGGCGCTGTCGCGACGCAAGAGGCTGGACGATGCCGTGAGCCGCTGCAGGTAGATTTTGCGCAGCGGCCCCGGCAGGGATGACTGCAATTGCTGCAGGGAGAAGCCCGGCCGATGGGCCACCACAAAATGCGCGAGGTCGAACAATTCCTCCCAGCGGTGCCAGGTCATCAGCGTTGAAAACGCGTCGGCACCCATCAGCAGACACAGCGGACGTTCGCCAAGTTCAGCGCGCAGCTCATTCAGGGTATCGAAGGTGTAGCAGACGCCTTCGCGCCG
>JBDTTE010000312.1:0-4031 GCA_039930785.1 Betaproteobacteria bacterium
GTGTACCCATACAGCCGGTTATGCGAAATCTCGCCGTTGCAGAAGAATCCGACGAGCGGGAAATCGCCGAGCGCCTCCGCAATCATGCCCGCTTCCGCGGATTCGCTGCTGAACAGGTTGGGCCCGCGACCGACGCAGGAGTAATAAAGGCCGCCGCGCGGCCGACCGAACAAGCCGCTTTTGATGCTGTCCAGCATGCGTCCCATGTCCTCGGCGGCGCCGGGCTCATCGCGCCGGCAGAACATGACATGCGACCCCGTTCGCGGTACGTCGCCGATGGCGACGACTTTGTGCACAGGGTCGATGCCGACGAGGTTGCGCACAATGTAGTCGCCGGTATCCGAACCCATGATCGGCAGCGCCGCAAAAACGTTGCCGGCGGATTGCGGGAAATTTTTCCAGGCGGCTTCGCCGATATCCTCCCGGAACACGTCGAGCGCTGCGCGTCCGTCCAGCGAAATGAGGATGTTCTGCTGGCTGCCGGTAATGAGGTGCCGCGGCCCGATCGGCGAGCAACCTTGCGTGAGCCGGGTCGAGATCACGACATCGTCGGAAAAGAGCACGCCGGACAGGCCGCCCTTGGAGACGCCGTTGGCGATCTGCACGATCTCGCGCCGTGAACTGGTGAGCCCGCCGGCGACGAATCCGCTTTCCAGGCAGCCGGCCAGATCGCCCACCAGGCGATTGAGCTGCGCATTGCGCGGGTCGGCGTGGACGATGGCGAAATTCGCGGGCAGGTCGCCCAGGTGCATGGACTGGCGTTCCAGGTCCATCGGCGAACGCATGCTGGCAAATACGCGAAAGCACTCCGGCTCGAACGCACACAGCATGATGGCGACCGCGGGCTCATCATAGTATTCGCGGCCGGTCGCAATGACGCCCATGCCCACGGTGCCCGACCACTGCGCAATGCCGGTATTGGATCGAAAGTAATTAACGATATTCGCAACGTCCCCGGCGAAGTTATCGGTGACGTACAGAAATCCGAGGTTTGCGCCGGTCGGACCGCGGCCCGCCTGCTGCAGGCACTGCGCTGCCGCGTCGCGCCAGTTGGGCGACGACGCGTGACCACTGGTGAACATTTCGGTCATTGCGTGGGTGAACGGTGAACGGTGGTTAGAGCAGATTATTCCAGTTTTCGTTTCTTCGTTTTTTCTGATCACCGATCACTGTTTACCGTTTACCGTTTACTGTTCACCGATCACCGTTCACTGTTCAAAGAACAAGCACGGTCGCCAGGCTGAGGAAGCAGCCCATGCTCGCAACATCGGTTGCCGTCGTCAGGAAAATACTCGATGCCGTCGCCGGATCAAAGCCGAGCTTCTTCAGCGTGAGCGGGATCATCGCGCCGGCAATGCCGCTGACGACGCAACTGGCCGTCATCGCCAGCAGCACCGAAAGGCTCAGTCGAAGCGCAGCGGGGTTGTGCTGCATCGTTGCCGTAACGTACATGCCCGCCGCGGCCACCAATCCGACCAGCACGCCATTCAGAAATCCCAGCGACGCCTCCTTGATCACCAGACTGCGCTCGGCGCCGGGACGCAGTTCGCCAAGCGTCATGCCGCGCAAGGTGACGGCCAGCGCCTGACAGCCTGTATTGCCCGACTGCCCGGCCAGCACCGGCAGGAACAACGCAAGGATGACGAGCTTGTCGAGCGTGCCCTGGAAAGCACCCACGACAGCCGCAGCGAGGAAGGCCGTCACCAGGTTCAGTTGCAGCCAGGGGTGGCGGAACTTCAGGCTCCTCGGCCACGGCGTGGAAAGGCGCTCTTCCTCGACACCGACCATGGACGCCGGTTGCGCGCTGATCTCGAAGCTTTGCTCTTCGAACAATGTCGACCCGCGCACGAGCCCCACGAGTCGTCGCTCGCTGTCGCAAACCGGATAGACCGGATAGTGGCGGTTCAACACGGGTTTGACCGCGTCCGCAAGCTGCGCGTCAGCCTCGAGGGAGAACACGTCGGTGAGCATCAGCGCGGAGAGCTTCGTCTCGTTCGCGCTGAACAGCAGGTCGCGCATGGTCACCAAACCGAGCAGTTTTCCGCCCTGGTCCGTGATATAGCCGTACGTCACGAACGCGGTCTTGATCATGCTGCGCAAGCGTTCCGTCGCATCGCCGACAGTGATATCCGCTGGAAACACCGAGACTGCCGGATCCATCATGCGGCCCACGGTGCCGTCGGCATAGCCCTGGTTGCGGGCCCACTGGCGCGCGTATTCCGTCGGTACGCTGGTGAGCACCCGGGCAACGTAGTCCTCTGAGAAACGTTCGAGGATTCCGCTCGTGCGGCCCGGATTGAGTTCGAGCAGCACCTGCCCCGCCACTTCGGGCGGCTCGCGCATGAGCAGCCTGGCCGCATCGGCTCCGTCGCGACGCCTGATTTCGGAAATCAGTGTGCGGCGGCGCAGCCTTTCGTTGCCATACCCGGAATTGGTCTGATCCGCTTCCATTCGCCCCCCTTCGGATGACCGCAATGAGATCGCCGCAGGAGTTTAGCGTGGCCCGCTCGTGGAGGATATCGGCATCCCGCTGCTGATCGAGGATTGCGTCGGACTGATGGACATATCCTGGATTGCAACGGAGTGACGGAAATTTGCAGGAATGTGTCGAAATAAAAAAATATGCAGGCTGAATGCCCCCGATTGCCTGCGCTCCCCCGGGACATCCGGGTTAAACTGGATCGTAGTTTTAACCACCCAATCGCCGTGACGCACCCATCCCCGGATATCAATGCGCGCTCCTGGACTACCGGGCGTCTGCTGCCCTACCTGATCGCAGGGTTCGGCGCCCTGCTGGTCGTCGCCTTCTTCGCGGTCACCTTTTTCACACTTGCCAAATCGCGCGACGCCCGGCTTGAAGAGGCCGGGCGTACGACGCGAGACCTCTCGCAGATAATCGAGCAGCGTGCGGCGCATGCCATGCAGGCAGTGGACCTGACCTTGCGCGGCGTAAGCGCCGCCTGGCAGCAGAATCCGGCCCTGCGCAATGCGGTCACCGGTGGCATGCATGCCCTGTTGGCGCAGAAACTTGCAGATCTCCCGCACGCGCGCACGCTGTTCATGCTCGATGCTCGCGGCGTGCTGGTGCAGGATTCCGACCTGCAGGCAATGGCCGGGAAGGATTTCTCCGATCGCGAGTATTTCAATTGGCATCGCACGCATGCCGGCCAGCTCTATGTCGGCAAACCGGCCGTTGGTCGCACCGGGGCCGACTGGTTTCTGGTGGCGAGCCGTCGTCTCGACGATGCCGATGGCCGCTTTGCCGGCGTCGTCGGTGTGGCGCTCGAGCCCGGCGCGTTCCGCTCCCTTTTCGAGAACGTCGAGATCGGCCACGACGGCGTGGCTTCCATCCTGCATGCAGATGGCGAGCTCATCGCCAGCTACCCGGAAGCGCCGGCGTGGCTCGGCATTCCCACGGGCGGCAATCTCACGCTGAAGGATCTCGCCGCGGGCCCGGTAAACCGGCGCAACGTCAGCGCGGTCGACGGCGTCGCCCGCCTATACGGCATGCGCGCGGTCGCGGGCGAACCCATGATTGTGCAGGTTGGTTTGAGCGAGGAAGACGTGCTGGCCGGCTGGCGCGCGGAAAAGAAATTCACGATCGCGATCCTGATCGGACTCACGCTCGCGACGATCATCCTGACATGGCTGCTGGCGCATGAACTGCGCCGGCGCAACCAGCGTGTCCGCACCGTGGCGCAAAGCGAGCAGATGCTGCGGCAAGTCCTCGACACGCTGCCGGTGGGCGTATGGGTAGCCGACAGGAACGGCAACCTGGTGCTCGGTAACGCAGCCAGCAAGTACATATGGGGCGAATCGCCGGAAAGCGGGGTGCAACGTCTCGCGGCGCTGCGAGGCTGGGCCCTGAATGGCGACGTACCCGCGGGAGCGCAGGACGCCGGGCTGGCTCGCGCGTTGTCGACCGGCAAGTCCTCGCGCAACGAACTCATGGACGTCGAATGCTTCGACGGAAGTCGCAAAACGATCCTGTATTCGGCCGCGCCGATCATAGCCGCCAATGGCGAGATCGT
>JBDTTE010000313.1:0-4029 GCA_039930785.1 Betaproteobacteria bacterium
TATGCCGAGGCACGCGCTGCTTATGACGCGGCCAATCTGGACATGACGCGCTCGTTCGTCAAGGCCCCGTTCACCGGCGTGGTGAGCAACATGAAATTGCAGGTTGGCGAGTACGTCGAGAAGGGCGCGCCGATGTTCAGCCTCATCGACAGCGGCCCGGTCTGGGTCGAAGCCAACTTCAAGGAAACGCAGCTGACCTACATGGTCGTCGGCCAGCCGGCCAAGGTCATCGCCGATGCCTACCCGGATCGCGAGTTCACGGCTTCCGTCGAGACCATCGCCTCCGCGACCGGTGCGGAGTTCGCCGTTCTGCCGCCGCAGAATGCGACCGGTAACTGGGTCAAGGTCGTACAGCGCATACCGGTGCGCATCAAGGTCGAGCAGAAATCCGGCCAGCCGCAGCAGTTGCGCGCCGGCATGACGGTCAACGTGTCGGTGGATACCGGCCGTCCGCGCGGGTTGCCGCGCGTCGTACAAAAAATGGTGGACGACGGCTGGTTGCCGCGCTTCCTGGAACCGCGCACCGCGCTCGCCGGCACGCGACGCTGACATGACGGGCGCGGCCAGGCATCCGGCCCTGATCACCGCGTCGGTCGGCCTGGCGAGCTTCCTGTACTCGGTAGACTGGACCATCGCGGCGGTCGCCTTGCCCCACATGCAGGGCACGTTCTCGGCGACCCAAGACCAGATCGGCTGGGTCATCACCTCTTACATCGTTGCGTCCGCGCTCTCCATGCCGGCCTCGGGATGGCTCAGCCTGCGCTTCGGACGCAAGCGGTTGTTCATCTGGGCGGTGACCATCTTCCTGATCGCGTCGGTGGTTTGCGGCTCGGCCAATTCGCTGGAAGTGGAAGTGTTCGCGCGCATCGTGCAAGGAATGGGTGGAGCGTTCCTGATTCCGCTCTCGCACGCGATCATCCTCGACACGTATCCACCGGAAGAGCAGGCCAAGGCCATGGCGTTGTGGGGCATGGCGGCAACGCTCGGCTCGTTCGTCGGGCCGACCGTCGGTGGATATGTGACCGAGTACCTGAGCTGGCGCTACATCTTTTACATCAACGTGCCTTTTGGCCTGCTGGCGCTTGCGGGTGCGGCGGTATTCCTGCCCGAGACCACACGCGATCCCGGCCGCAAGCTCGACTGGTTCGGTTTCCTGACGCTGTCGCTCGGCATCGGGTCGCTGCAGCTCATGCTCGACCGCGGCGGGCAGCTCGACTGGTTCGAGTCCTGGGAAATCATCACGGAAGCCTGCCTTGCCGTGCTCGGTCTTTATCTGTTCAACGTGCACAGCCTCACGGCGAAGCAGCCATTCCTCGACCCCCGGCTGATGACGCAACGCAATTTCTTCCTCGGCTTGATGTTCGTCTTCGTCTACGGATTCGTGACCACGCCGCCCATGGTGCTGATGCCGTCGTTCCTTGACCAGGTGCGCGGTTACCCGATCGACATGATCGGCCTGCTGCAGGCGCCGCGCGGCCTCGGCCTGTTCATCGCCATGATGATCGGCGGCCGGGTCACGGGCCGGATCGATCCACGCACGCTGATCGCCTTTGGTTTGTTGTGCCTGGCGTGGTCGAGCTGGGAGATGTCGAACTGGACGGCCGATATCGATACCTGGCCGCTGCTCTGGACGAATTTCCTGCAAGGCATCGGCGGCGGCATCATCATGGTGCCGATCCAGGTTATCGCGTTCCCGTCCCTGCAACCGCACATGCGCACGGAAGCGACCGCGCTGTTCAACCTCGTGCGCAGCATCGGCGCGAGCATCGGGGTGTCGGGCGCACTCGCCATGTACGTGCGCACCAGCAGCGTGTTGCATGCGCAAATCTCCGAACACGTCACGCCGTTCAATCGCGCGTTGCAGGCGCAGGGCCATGAAGGATGGAACATGGGCTCAATCCACTCTCTTGCCATGCTTGAGAAGGAAGTCAGCTTGCAAGCGGCGGTCATCGCCTTTACCGGGGATTTCTGGATCTTCGCGCTGATCGCGCTGGCGACATTGCCGCTGCTGTTGTTCATCGGCAAGATCCGCACGCCGAAAAAGGGCGAGGCAGAAGCATTGGTTATCGCGGAGTAAAACGTTAAAGCCTACTTCTCATCACGAAGACACGAAGACACGAAGACACGAAGACACGAAGAAACACGAAGAAAGGCAAAAAATAAAAACGAGGGAAAATGATTGTGGCAATCCGTCGAGTCAAATTGGCTTCGTGGACAGCGGGGAAAATCCAAATCCGCTCTTGAACTTCTTCGTGTTTCTTCGTGAACTTCGAGTCTTCGTGATAAGAATTAAGCTGTAGGGCCGTTAGCAAGAGAGAAGTCGATACTTATCTCGACACCACCGCTGTCGTCGCGATTACGCGCACCCGCTTGCGCCCCATGGAATTCCGCGATCAGCCGCACGATATAGAGCCCCAGTCCAAGATGCGGCTGCGCCTGGGATTGTTTCTCCCGCACCGACACCATCGACTGGAATAACCGGTCCTGCATTTCGGCCGGCAGCGGCGGGCCGTCATTCGATACGCACAACCGAGCGGACCCACCGTCGCGTCGCAGTTCGAAGCGGATCTCGCTTTGCGGTGGACTGAATTCCACGGCGTTCGCAGCGAGCTTGTCCAGCATCTGCGCGATGAGGTCGGGCGAGCCTTGTAGTGGATACGGAGCGGGCTCGGCGTCGAAAACAAATCGTCTATCGCCGTGCGCGAGCCGGTAGCCTTCGACGCAGCCGCGCGTAACCGCGTCGAGGTCGAACGTTTCGCGTTCGTGCGTCGCCAGCGATTCTTCGAGACGCGTGGCTTCGCTCATGCGCGCGAAGATCGTGCTCAGGCGGGTGAGGCCTTCTTCCGCGCGCTGCAGGTAGACGCGCGCTTCTTCGGGCAACGCGACCTGTTTGAGGTTGTCGAGCGAGGAACGCACCACCGCCACCGGCGTGCGCAGTTCGTGCGACAGCCGTCCGCCGAGCGTTTCCAGATAGCCGGTGTACTGTTGGAGGCGGCGCAGGATGTCGGCGAAGCTTCGTGACAGGTCGCCGAGCTCGTCGCCGGCGTCCGAACCGCTGACCGTCCCGAGCACTCTACCGTTCGGATCGATCGAAGCTTCTGCGTCATCGCGGAGGCGACGGATGCGTAACGACAGGCGGGTGGCAAACACCAGCATGCCGGCCGTGCCTATGAGGTAAACGACCAGCAGGGCGGCGAACAATTTCTCGAAGGCGCGATTGCGCAACTCCAGGACATCATTGGTGGTTTCCTCGACGAGCACCGCGCCGACCACCTTGTCGTCCAGATAAACCGGCTGCGCGGCCGATAGCACGACGGCGCGAGAATCCGTCGTCTGGCGCCGGCGCGTGCCGGTTCGTCCGGCCAGCGCTTCATCGATCTCGCGGCCCTCCAGCCGGTAGGTGCCGGGCGCGATGTCCTGGAAGTCTTCGTTTGGCTCCGACATACCGAGCCGCAAGATGGGACGAACGACGACATCCGCCGCCGCCTCCCAGAAGCGCGTGAACGCGTCCCGGTCCGGATCCACTTGCACCGGCGGCGCGCGCAGCGATCCGGCTTGCGCGATGACGCGATGGTTCACGTCGAGCACCCAGATCCGCGAGCGCGCGCGCCCCAGGCGTTTCACCAGTTCGCTAACTTCTGGCGAGGGCACGATGACCGCGCCCAGTGTGGCCTTGCTCGACGTATCCGAAGTGCTGATGGAAAGGACGGGTGCGTTCGGGGCCGGGTCGTCGACATCGACGACCGTGAAACCCAGGCGCGGTCCGACCAGCGAGCGCGGCAGTCGCAATTCCACGAGGTAGCCGCCGGGGACAAGACGGAAGATTGCCTGGATGCGGGGGTCGGAAGTCTGTTCGCCGTCCGGGGAGATCAGGCGTACCTGCGCCTTTCCAGAACCGCGTGCGTCGATGGCGAAGCGCAGGAATTCGTCGTCCGGCGTGACGACGGCGACTTCAAGATGATCGACGGGCTGCGCCGGGTCGCGATCCGAATCTCGCATGAACACATTCGCGTCCGAGACTTCGAACAG
>JBDTTE010000314.1:0-3983 GCA_039930785.1 Betaproteobacteria bacterium
GGTGAGGGGTGAGGGGTGAGGGGTGAGGGGTAAAGTGCTAAGGATTTTTCCTCGCCCCTCACTTCCCACTCCTCACGCCTTTCGCTTCACACCTCACCCCATGGTAGCCGGCACCCACTGCGTGCGCCACCCGTTCGGATCGACCGGTTCGCTGAGGATCACGCATTTGCCATCCCCCGTACAGCACGCATCTCGAACAGGTGCGGTTAAGGTAAGGCTCGTTGCGATAACCGACCTCTTCCCGCGTGCGAATGCGCAGGCCGGGTGGTGCTGGGCGATCGCCGGCGCAATCGACGCGCCTGCGCACGCCGCTGCGATCGCGAGCAACCTGCGCCGCCCCTGGGAAGCATCGTGTTTCATTGCACCCTCCGACCCGGTTACGGCACACGCGCCGCGGCAATACCCGACCGATTATAGGTCCGGTCCCCACGGGCGGAGATCAGGCGCGGTACTGGTCCAGCACGTCGCGGTTTACCTCGATGCCCAACCCGTGTCCCGCGGGAATGTCGACCCAGCCGTCGACCTGCTGGACAGGCTGCTTGATAAGATGCTGCCGGAACGGGTGCGACGATCGGTCGTATTCGAAGACGGGTTCCTGGGCAAACAACGAATGATGGGCGACCGGCACCGCGGCAATGAACTGCAGCGACGCCGCTTGCGCAATGGCGGACCCCCAGACGTGGGGATTGACCTGTATGCCGTGGGACTGCGCGAGCGCGATGATATGGCGCCCCGCGGACAATCCGCCGCAAGAACCCAGATCCGGTTGCGCGACGTCCACGGCGCCGGCACCGAGGAACTCGCGAAATCCGTAGAGCGTGTGCTCGTTCTCCCCACCGGCTATCGGCATCGACAGCTTGCTGCGCATCTCCACATAGCCCTGCACGTCCTCGGGCACGACCGGCTCCTCGTACCAGCGCAGATCGTATTCATCGAGCGCGCGGCCGAGCCTCAACGCTTCGGCGCGGCCGTACGCGTGGTTGGTGTCGACCATCAGCGTGATCGGCTTGCCCTGGACGGCGCGTCCAACCTCGCGCATGCAAAGGAGGTCGTCGTCGACGCCATAGCCGAGTTTCACCTTCATCATGGAAAATCCGGATTCGAAGTGGCGAATGGCTTCCTCGCCGAGGCGCTTCGCCTCGCCCTGCCCCTTGATGCGATAGAAGCCGGTCGCGTACGGTTGCACGCGAGTGCGAAAGGCCCCGCCCAGCAGCTTGTACACCGGCACTTCATGGAATTTGCCGGCGATGTCCCACAACGCGATGTCGACCGCGCTGATGCCCGCGACGACCGAACCCTTGCGCCCGTAGTCGCGCGTCATGTGGTACATGCGATGCCACAGCACCTCGATGTCCAGCGGATCGGCACCGATAAGCAGCGGCTTGAGTGCGCTATTGATGACAGCCGCGGCGATCTCAGGCGGCTCGAGGCCCTGCGCGAAAGCTTCGCCCCAGCCGCTGATGCCCTCGTCGGTCAGGATCTCCAGCAGCGTCGCCGAGCGCTGCCTGACCCAGCCCTGCGAGAAGGCGAACGGCTCAGTCAGCGGGCTTTTGAGGACGTGGACTTTAAGGTCGGTTATTTTCATTGTTGCCCTTTTTCTGTTTCCGGCGGTATCGTGTACGCACCCGGCGGTTCGGCGACCATTTTCGACGCACCGCGGGGGGATTTCAAACCCGTTACAGTGGGGAGAGGAGGACGCGATGTACCGAAAAATCCTTCTGCCGACCGACGGCTCGGCCCTCTGCGATTCTGCGGCGCAAAAAGGCATCGAATTCGCCCGATTCGCCGGCGCCAGCGTGGTGGCTTTTCACGCCGTTCCCGCCACGTCCTACCTGATCTACACCGAGGCGGGTCCGAGCGACATGCTCGCGGAGCAATTCGAGCGCGATGCCACGTCGCGCGGCGAACGTCTCGTGGAAAGCCTGGAAGAGATGGCACGAAACGCGAACGTGGCCTGCGAAAAGTTGCTTCTGAGCAACGATCATCCCTGGGAAGGCATCATCGAGGCCGCGCACACGAAAAATTGCGACCTTATTTTCATGGCCTCGCACGGACGGCGCGGCCTGACTGCGATGCTGCTGGGGAGCGAAACCACACGGGTGCTGACCCACACCAAAATTCCGGTGATGGTGTATCGCTAGAGTGGCCGGTCGGCGACCACGTGCCGGCGAGCTGTAGTACAGGTTCTATCGGATTGGTGCCGCTGGCCGGAGTCGAACTGGCGACCTTCGCATTACGAATGCGCTGCTCTACCAACTGAGCTACAGCGGCGTGGGCGCGCATTATACGGTACCCGAAGCCGCGCGGTAAACCGCGCCATCAGCGATTCCGGAAAACCGGCTTGCGTTTCTCCACGAAGGCCGCCATGCCCTCTTTCTGGTCCTCGACCGCGAAGCCGGCATGGAACAGACGCCGCTCGAAGCGCACGCCCTCGGACAGGGTCGATTCGAACGCGCGATTGACGGATTCCTTGGCCATCATCACCACCGGCAGGGACAGTTCGCAAATTTTCCCGGCGGCTTTCAACGCTTCGTTCAACAGCTCGGCAGCGGGCACAACCCGGCTGACAAGGCCGACCCGTTCCGCTTCCGCGGCGTCCATCATGCGCGCCTGGCCCAGAAGCACCATTTCCATGGCCTTGGATTTGCCCACGAAACGCGGCAGGCGCTGTGTGCCGCCGGCGCCGGGAATGATCCCGAGGTTGATTTCGGGCTGGCCGAATTTCGCGTTGTCGGCCGCAATGATGAAATCGCACATCATCGCCAGCTCGCACCCGCCACCGAGGGCATAACCCGCCACGGCGGCGATGACCGGCTTGCGACATCGCGTGACGCGTTCCCACTCCGCGGTGATGAAATCCTCCTTATAGACATCCATGAAGGTTTTTTCCTTCATCACCTTGATATCCGCCCCCGCGGCAAACGCCTTGTCGCCACCCGTCAGCACCATGCAGCCGATGTTTTCGTCGGCCTCGAATGCATCCAGCGCGGCAGTGAGTTCGCGCATGAGGTCCGGGGAAAGTGCGTTCAGCGCCTTCGGCCGGTTCAGCGTGATGAGACCGACCTTGCCCCTGGTTTCGACGATGATGTTTTCGTAGGTCATGACCTGTGCCCTATGCTGGTTTTATAATTCGGCCTCGTATAGTTCGGCCATGAACGCGTCCGCGGACCACATCAAAAAAGGAAACAGCGTGAAGTTCAATGCCATTTTATTGGATATCACTGACAGCGTTGCGACGATCACCCTGAACCGTCCCGACAAGCTCAACGCCTTCACGGCGGAGATGCATGCCGAGCTCAAGGTCGCGATGCAAACCATCCAGTCCGACGCCAGCGTGCGCGTGCTGATGATCACCGGCGCCGGTCGCGGGTTCTGCGCGGGACAGGATTTATCCGAGCGCATGATGAGCGACGAAAAAGACCCGCCGGACGTCGGCAATTCGCTCGACAAAAATTACAACCCGCTGTTGAAGGCGCTGCGCGCCCTGCCCTACCCGGTGGTCTGCGCAGTAAACGGCGTGGCTGCAGGCGCGGGATGCAACCTCGTGCTGGCATGCGACATCGTGATCGCCGCGCGTTCGGCAAGCTTCATCCAGGCATTCAGTCGCATCGGCCTGATTCCCGACGCGGGTGGCACCTACAACCTGCCACGTCTCGTCGGCACCGCGCGCGCCATGGCGGCGGCGATGCTCGCCGAGAAAATCGGTGCGGAACAGGCGCAGCAGTGGGGCATGATCTGGAAGTGCGTCGACGACGACAAGCTCGCTGCCGACTCGACGGCTCTCGCGCGCCACCTCGCTGGCCAGGCGACCAAAGCGCTCGGACTCATGAAGCGCGCAATCTACGCCTCGCCAGACAACACGTTCGCACAACAACTTGATCTGGAGCGCGACCTGCAACGCGAAGCGGGGAAGAGTCAAGATTTCCGCGAAGGCGTGGCCGCGTTCCACGAAAAACGGCCGGCGAAATTCACCGGCCGCTGAT
>JBDTTE010000315.1:0-3924 GCA_039930785.1 Betaproteobacteria bacterium
GAAGCGGCGTTCGCGCTGCCGCCTCGCGATCGAATCGATCTCGGATGGCTCGCGAATGATGCACCGGTACCGCTGGTGGCCGACGCACGTCGCGATTTGCTTCCCGCAAAGGTGTTCGACATAGCGATCGACGGCTCTGATACCTTCACCCACGCGATTCAGGAACTCGGCGGCACCGTCGTGCGCAAATTCGACGAAAGCGAGCGCGAGAAGGACGACGGCGCCACTGAAGGAAAGCGCGACGAACCCAACAGCACGCCGCGCTTCATCTGCTACCGCTCGACGCGCAGCAATCCCGCCGTCGTGGCACTCTATTTAAGCCGCTCCACAACGCGTGAAGACGCCATCGACGGATTCGCCTTCGGCCTGCAATCCGCCATGCCGAACGCCTTGAAGCTATGCCGCCAGGTACCCTGGCTCAAGGCCAGCGATCTGCACTTTGACAAAGTCCCGCTCGAGATGCCGCAGGAAAGCTTTCTGCGCCTGCTCGGCCTCCCGTCTTCCACGGACGAGCAGGTTTCGGTGAAATGGAAGGGACACACCGATGCGCCCGCACCGACGCCGGTCTCGGCCATGTTCAAGAACGGAAAACTGAACTTCCTTCGCGTCTTTCCGCCAGCGCGCTAAATCGTTTTCCGCTTGCCTGCGACCTGACGCGACCTCGCCATTCGCCGCTACGACTTAACGGGCGTCGTATTCCTGCGAAATATCCTTGTTCGTGTAGTCCTTCAGCATCGACGTGGCGACGATGCTGACGACCGCGCAGCCGAGTATGTAGACCGAAATCGCGTAACCGGAATGGTATTGCGCGTACAGCCACGCCGCGATCAACGGCGCCGGTCCGCCGGCGATGATGGACGCGAGCTGGTAGCCCAGCGATGCGCCGCTGTAGCGAAGGCGGCCGGTGAACGACTCCGCAATCAATGCCGCCTGTGGACCGTACATCATGTCGTGGGGAATCAGCGATACGAAAATCGCGATGAAGATCCACTGCGGGATCATCGTATCCAGCATGGCGAAGTAGGCGAAGCCGAACAAGCCGGTGGTGACCGCGCCGATGATGTACATCTTGCGGCGGCCGATGCGATCCGACAGCCAGCCGCTGAACGGCACGGTGAAGAACGAGAAAATCGACGCAATCAGGAGTGCCGTCAGCACGAAATCCCGCGTCGTGTTCAGTTGCTTGGTGGCGTACGTAAAAATGAACGCCGTGAAAATATAGAACGGCGCCTGCTCGGCGAGCCGCGCCAGCGCGGACAGGATAATTTCCTTCGGATGGCGCTTGATGACGGCGCGCATCGGCGCACGCTCGATCTTGTTCTCGGCGAGCAGCTTCGCGAACACCGGCGTCTCGAGGATGTTCAGGCGAATATACAAACCAATGCCGATCAGGAAGATGCTCAGGAAAAACGGTACGCGCCAGCCCCACACCAGGAACGCGTCACCGGATAGCCAACTGAATCCGAGCACGGCAAGGTTCGCGAGAAATAACCCAGCGGGCACGCCGAACTGCGGCCAGGAGGCGATGAAACCGCGATGCTCATTGGTCTTCGCCCACTCCATGGACATCAGCACCGAGCCACCCCATTCCCCACCCACGCCGACACCTTGCAGGAAACGCAGCAACGTCAGCAACACGGCGCCCCACATGCCGATCTGCTCGTAGGTCGGCACGAACGCGACGAGGAAAGTAGCAACGCCCATCAGCATGAGCGTGGCAACCAGGGTCGCCTTGCGGCCGATGCGATCGCCATAGTGACCAAAGATCGCCGCACCCACGGGACGGGCGATGAAGCCAACAGCGTAGATCGCGAAGGCCTGCAAAGTTCCCGTCATCGGATCCGATTGCGGGAAGTACAGCTTGGCGAAGACAAGCCCCGTGACGATGCTGTAGAGGAAGAAGTCGTACCACTCGATCGTCGTGCCGACCGTGCTGGCGATGACTGCGCGGCGCAACTGGCGCCGGTGTTCGGCGTCGGAATCGGACATGACCATGTTTTCTCCTCCGGTCGGCAGCGCGCGACTCAGCCAGATTGGGCGCGGGCCACAGTATGCCATCTGAGCAGATGGCGGGAGCAGGAGGCGAATTCCTGAGACCGGGGGAATTAACGCACGGACGAACGGGGGTGCACGGTTTCCAGCCCCGGGGGGCCGAAGGCGGCTCACCTTATCCCGGCATTCTTCGGGCAGAAGCCCAAAAATCGAGGAGCAAGTCCATTCCGATGGATCTCGTTCCCGAGTTCTGAAGCCCTTTCACAGACTCATACCATTTCGCGTTAGCCAGTTGCTGCACCACGGTTCCCGGCGCATGGCTGAACCCCATATGCCATTCAGCAAACAACCTCTGGTCAATGGCCCGGTTCAGCAATTCGATAAGCCCCTGGTGGGTTTTCGCATTTTTGATGCGGTCATACACCTCCACCATGCCCGCTTCCGGGCCTTCGAAGTACTGAAAGAACACGCCCGCGTCGTATAGCAGCGCGCCGGTCACCAGCGTCTTTACATTGAAGTCCCGCGCGTCGATCAACAAGGCGTCCAGGTCTGATTGGTCGAGCGCTCGAGCCGCAGTGCTGACATACGCAACCGCTCTAAGAATCATGAGCGCCCCGAATTAATCGGGTCAGAGTAAACCGACTTTGATTATAACGTCGCGTCCGAGTCTATTTTTCAGGCCCTGATCATTCAACCGCCTTTTGAAGTGACTCTGACGCCACCAATTCTCGATGCACAGTTCACGAGGTCACGCCGTGGTCGGGTCGTAGTGTCAACAAACGCAACGCAAGCGCCGGCCCTTCGAAATTACCCGGCCTTGCCCCAACGGCGCTGAAGCAAAAAATCAAGCGACGCCTTGCCGGCCCCTGCGATTGCCAGCCAGGTGAACACCGCGAAGTAGATCGATTCCTCGAATCCCAGCAGCGTTTCCAGTGAATCGATCTGGTCCGATTTGGCTGCCTTGATCGCCACCAGCATTACCACCGCCAGCGCGCCGCCCGACAAACGGGTGAACAAACCCAGAATCAGGAACAGGCCACCGAAACACTCGATGCCAGAAACCACAGGCGTCAGGATCTCCGGAAACGGAATGCCCCATTCAGTGAAGTTCTGGATCATTTGCGGCAGGTTGTTCAGCTTGCTCCAGCCGGTCAGCATGAACACATAGCCAACAGTCACTCGAGCCACCAACGGTCCGGCCCACAAGAAATGGCGGGCTACGCTCTCGGGCCAGTTGATCAAGAACTTGGTCAGCAATCGCATCAGGTTTCTCCTCGGTAGGCTTGTATCTTTGATACTCGGGTCGTCAAGTCTGACATGCTGGCGCATGCGGCCCGGCAGCATCCTCTGCAAGGAGACGCTCTTGCTCGGCTCTCACGGGACTCTTTGCAGGGACGAACGCCTAACTTCCAACATAAGCAGCGTGCGCCGCTAGCGCGTCCGTTCCGGATCGATGAGTCAGATGCCACATTTTTATCTACGGGTCGGGTTTGTACTTTGGATTGGGTTGGATGGTTAATCGGGACAGATTTACTTGATTCCCGGTTCATTCTTCCCGAGGGGCAGCGAAGCTATCGAGCATTAAATAAATCTGCCGCGATTTCTCTGCTGGATCAGTGCACCCGGCATATTGCCCAGCTTCACCGCCGTTGCCTTGGACTGCGCTCGGTATCGTCCTATCTTGCGTGGGCGCGCTCTTGCCATCTCACCGGCGGGTTGCTTGAGCAATGTGTCAACTATTCGGGGGAAACTCATCCCTTTCGATGGGCAAGTTGGGCCTCAGCGCCTGTGCTGTATTCAGATTTTGGCGGTGCAATTGAACATCCATTGAACCCCGAATTTATCTGTCAATTTTCCGAAGTAATCACCCCAGGGTTGAATGGCGAGGGGCGTAGTGATCCGTCCACCGTTCGCGAGGCGCGTAAAGAGAAG
>JBDTTE010000316.1:0-3924 GCA_039930785.1 Betaproteobacteria bacterium
TCGTCCGCTCCGGCTTTCCGGATCGCGGGCAGCAGCGACAATTCCGCCATCTTCATGCTGGTTTCAAAATGCTCGGCTTCGTAACCGAAACTGCCGGCCATGCCGCAGCAACTCGACTTGATGGTCTGCACCTTCAGGCCGGGAATCATACCGAGTATGCGCTGCACCGCCGGCATGGCCTCGAATGCCTTCTGATGGCAGTGGCCGTGCAACAGGGCGCGTTCGATCGCAAGCGGCACAAGATCGAGATGAAGGTCGCCGGCTTGCAGGCGCGAGGCGAGGAACTCCTCGAATAGCATGGCCTTCGCCGCCAACCGTCGCGCGTCGTCTCCGAATCCCATCGCGAGATATTCGTCGCGCAGGGTCAACAAACAGGACGGCTCCAGCCCGACGATAGCGATATCCCGGTCGACGTAGGGCAGCAGCGCATCAAGCATGCGGCGCGCTTCTATTTTTGCGTCGTCGACGAGGCCAGCGGCCAGGAACGTCCGCCCGCAACACAGCGGCCGGCCGCCATCCACCGGCGAGGCCAGATCGACCCTGAAGCCAGCGGCTTCCAGCACTTCAATTGCGGCGTCCGCATTCTCGGGCTCAAAGTAACGCGTAAAAGTATCAACGAACAGCAGCACGTTCTTCACTCCCTCTCCCCTGGAGGGAGCCCGCAGGATACCGGGCTTCGCCCATAAGGGCCGGGGAGAGGGGGTGGTGGCCCACCTCGGCAGGCTGCGCCGCGCGCTCAAGCCGAACAGCTTTTCGCTGAGCCACGCTGCGCCAGGAATCGTGTCGCGCAGGTTCAAGAGCCACGCGAATTTCGCTGCCATAGGTGCATAGCGCGGCAGGTAAGCGATCAGCTTCTGGCGCGCGGAAAGGCCATGGCGTTTGACGGACTGGTACTGGTATTCGATTTTCATGCGCGCCATGTCGACGCCGGTCGGGCATTCGCGGCGACAGCCTTTGCAGCTCACGCACAGCTCCATCGTTTCGCGCATCGCATCCGAGACCAGTGCCTCGGCGCCGAGTTGGCCGGAGATGGCAAGGCGCAAGGTGTTGGCCCGCCCGCGCGTCAGGTGCTGTTCGTCGCCGGTCACGCGGAACGACGGGCACATGGTGCCGGCGTCGACCTTGCGGCAATGGCCGTTGTTGTTGCACATCTCCACGGCCGGGCCGAAGCCGCCCCACGTTGACCAGTCGAGCGCCGTCTCCATCGCGCGCACCTGGTAGCCGGGTTTGAAACGAAACAATGTGCGATCGTCCATGCGCGACGGATGCACGATCTTGCCGGGATTCATCAGGCCCTTCGGATCGAACAGGTCCTTGATCTCCTCAAGCGCCGTAGTCAAACGACGGCCGAGGATGGGCTCGATCCATTCCGAGCGCACCAGTCCATCGCCATGTTCGCCCGAGTAAGCACCTTTGTATTGCCTGACCATCGCACAGGCTTCTTCGGCGATGGCGCGCATTTTTGTAGCACCCTCGCGTCGCATATCGAGTATCGGACGCACGTGCAAGGTACCGACCGAGGCGTGCGCATACCAGGTGCCGCGCGTGCCGTGTTTCTCGAACACTTGCGTCAGGCGGCTGGTGTATTCGGCGAGATGTTCGAGGGGCACCGCGCAGTCCTCGATGAAGGAAACGGGTTTGCCGTCCCCTTTCATGGACATCATGATGTTCAGCCCGGCCTTGCGCACTTCCCAGATTTCTTTTTGCAACGAGACGTCTGTGACTTCGACCACGCTACCGGGCAAACCCAGGTCGCCCATGAGTTCGACCAGGCGCTTGAGTTTGGCGAGCTGCGCATCGCGATCGTCGCCCGCGAATTCCACCAGCAGGATGGCATCGGGCGCGCCCTTGAGGAATTTCTCGACGGTCGGCCGGAATGTGTCGTTGTCGCGCGCGAGTTCGATCATCGTGCGGTCGACGAGCTCGACCGCGTCCGGATCGAGTGCGACGATGTGGCGCGTCATATCCATCGACTGGAAGAACGTCGGGAAATGCACGACGCCGAGCACCTTGTGCGCCGGCACCGGCGCGAGCTTCAGCTTCACCCGCCGCGAGAACGCCAAGGTGCCTTCGGACCCGACGAGCAGGTGCGCGAGGTTATGCGCCAGATGCGGCTGCACCATGTCGAGGTTGTAACCCTGCACACGCCGCAATACTTTCGGCCAGCGCGCTTCGATTTCCGCGGCCTCGCGGCCGACGATGGCGTGGACGCGCGCGATGAGTTCGCGATACGCGGCGGAACCCTGCGCAACCGCATCGGCCGGGCCGAAGAAAAATTCCTCGCCGCCGGAAAGCCACGCGTCCACGCCGAGGACGTTGTGCACCATGTTGCCGTAGCGGATGGAGCGCGCGCCGCAGGAATTGTTGCCCGTCATGCCGCCGATGGTGGCCTGCGCGGAAGTCGAAACGTCGACCGGAAACCAGAGCTTGTGCGGACGCAGGAAGGCGTTCAGCCGATCGAGCACCATGCCGGGCTGAACTGTGACTTCCTGTTTTTGCGCGTCGAACTCGATTACTTCATTCAGATATTTGGAGCAATCGATTACCAAAGCGGCACCGACGGTTTGGCCGCACTGCGATGTTCCCGCACCGCGCGGCAAAATCGGCACGCCTTCTTCTGCCGCGATCTGCATCGCGATGCGCGCCGCCGCTTCCGTCCGCGGAATCACCACGCCGATGGGTTCTATCTGATAGATGGACGCATCGGTGCTGTAGCGCCCGCGCGAGAACGCGTCGAACAGGACTTCGCCTTCGACTTCGCGGCGCAGGCGTTGCGCCAGCGCACTGCGCGAAAGGGCGGGGACGTGAATACTTGCCGGAGCGTTCAATTCTGCTTCCGTGGTTGTAAGGCAAGGAATCATAGCGCACTGCGCCGCCACCGGTTCCATGCGTACTTGTGACGCGCCGGGATTTTCAGTAGGCTGGTTTGCTCACCTCTAGAGATGCCTCCCATGACCCATCGCAGCGGCCGTCATTTCCTGCAGATTCCCGGACCCACCAATGTGCCCGACCGCGTCCTGCGCGCGATCGATTTCCCGACGATGGACCATCGCGGCCCGGACTTCGCGCCGCTCGGCAAGGAAGTGCTGGAAGGCATGAAAGCCGTGTTCAAGACGCGCGGCGACGTCGTGATTTATCCGGCGTCCGGCACCGGCGCGTGGGAAGCCGCGCTGGTCAATACCTTGTCGCCGGGCGATCGCGTGCTGATGGCAGAAACCGGCCAGTTCGCGGCGTTGTGGCAAAAGCTCGCGACGCGCATGGGGCTCGTCGTGGATTTCATTCCCGGCGACTGGCGTCACGGTGTGGATGCGGCGCTCGTCGAACAAAAGCTGGTGGAAGACAAGGCGCACGCCATCAAGGCGGTCTGCGTGGTGCACAACGAAACTTCGACCGGTGTCACCAGCCGGATCGCACTGGTACGTAAAGCCATCGATCGTGCCGGGCATCCGGCGCTGCTGATGGTCGACACGATTTCATCGCTGGCTTCGATCGATTACCTGCATGACGAATGGGGCGTGGACGTGACTGTAGCCGGCTCGCAAAAGGGCCTGATGTTGCCGCCGGGATTGTCGTTCAACGCGATCAGCGAAAAAGCCCTGCGCGCCTCGGCCTCGGCAAAACTGCCGCGTTCGTACTGGAGCTGGGACGAGATGTTTGGACCCAACAAGTCCGGCTATTTTCCTTACACGCCGGCAACGAACCTGCTGTACGGATTGCGCGAGGCGCTGCGCATGCTCGCGGAAGAAGGCCTGGAGAATGTGTTCGCGCGGCACGCGCGCCACGGCGAAGCAACGCGACGCGCGGTGCGTGCGTGGGGCCTTGAGATCCTATGCCTGAACGCTGAGGAATACAGCAACGCGCTGACCGCAGTGCTGCTGCCCGCCGGGCACGACGCCGACAAGGTGCGCCAGATCATCCTGGAAC
>JBDTTE010000317.1:0-3912 GCA_039930785.1 Betaproteobacteria bacterium
GACATCCGCATGGAGTACGAACTCTATGCAGGCGTACGGCCGATACGCAGCTTGCCGGGAACGGCTGGGCCCCTGCGTGACGCGCGGGCGGAGCAGATCGATTTCGTGATCCTGCGCGAACAGACCGAAGGCCTGTATTACTCGCGTGGCCGCGGCGTCATGCCGGACGCGGATACCGCGCTCGACACCATGCGACTGACGCGCGCGGGATGCGAGCGGGTATTCAACTATGCTTTTCGTCTGGCCGACGAACGGCGCGCACGCGGACGACCCGGCAAGGTAACCTGCGTCGATAAGGCCGGCGTGCTCAAGTCCTACGCATTCATGCGGCGCGTATTCGAGGAGACCAGCACGCGCTTTGCAGGCTTCGAGTCCGACTGCGCGAATATCGATGCCACTGCGCTGAACCTGCTGCTCAAGCCCTGGGCCTTCGACGTCATCGTCACGGAAAACATGTTCGGCGACATTCTGTCGGATCTCGGCGCCGGGCTGGTCGGCGGCATGGGCTTCGCCCCGTCGGGCGACATCGGCGATCACCACGGCATGTTCCAGCCCTGCCATGGCACCGCGCCCGACATCGTCGGAATGGGCAAGGCGAATCCGACCGCGATGTTTCTATCGGCCGCAATGATGCTCGACTGGCTCGGCCATCAACATAGCCTCGATCGCCTGACCGAAGCAGGCAGGATACTTGAGGATGCGGTGCGATCTGCGTTCGCTCGCGGAGAATTGCGGCCATTCGAATTCGGCGGCAAGGACGGTACCGCGGCGATCACGCGCGCGGTACTTTCCGAAATCGCGAAAGACTGATGGCAATAGAACCGCGCGTCGTCATCGAGTCGCGCAGTCTCATTGGCGAGAGCCCGGTCTGGAGCGTTCCGGAACAATCCCTGTACTGGGTCGACGTCGAAGGCCAATCCATCCAGCGCTGGCGTGAAGCCGATCGCAGCACCCAACGCTGGGAAATCGGCGAGCCCGTCGGCTGCATCGGGCTGCGTCGCAGCGGCGGACTCGTTGGTGCACGCAAATCCGGATTCTTTTTTCTCGATGTGGACTCAGGATCCGTTACGTCCATCGTCGACCCCGAAGCGCATCTGCCCGACAACCGATTCAATGATGGCAAGGTCGATCGGCGCGGACGGTTCTGGGCCGGCACGCGCAACTTCGTCGATACGCAGCGCGCGACCGGCGCGTTGTATCGCCTCGATGCCGATCGTTCCGTGCATCGCATGGAAGAAGGCTTGCGGTGCCCGAACGGCATGGCGTGGAGCCCTGACAATAAATTAATGTACCTCTGCGATACGTGGACGCGCAGAGTCTACGTTTACGATTTCGACATTGACGACGGCCGCATCAGCAATCGTCGATTGTTCGTGGAAGTTCCGGAAGCGGACGGATTTCCGGATGGCCTGACAGTCGACGCGGAGGGTTTTATCTGGAATGCGCACTACAGCGGCTGGCGCATTACGCGATACGCACCCGACGCAAGCATCGATAAAATCGTGCACATGCCCGTTCAGCACGTCACCAGCGTTACCTTTGGCGCAACGCCGGGTACGCTATTCGCAACCACGAGTTATTTCCGGCTGAATGCGAAAGAACGTCTGGATCAGCCAATCGCCGGCCACGTCTTCGCGATGGTAAGTGGCACGCATGGCATTATCGAGCCCACATTCGCGGGTTGAACTTTTGCGCGATTTAATGCGCACTCCATTCTTACAAAACGGTAACGACGAGTGCATGACGATTCGTGACAATGTCGTCAGAACTTTGCTTTTGATCCGTGCGTCTATCCGTTCGTAGCAGCGAGACTTGAAGATGGACGGATGACGGCAAGGCGAGGCTGATCATCCTGCCAGGGGGTGTTTCGCAATTTTCCTAAAACCTCTGTTCAGGAGATCCAGAAATGAAAAAAGTTTATTCCGCAATTTTTGCAGCGAGTGCCCTGGTGCTTGCAATCGATGGCGCTCATGCGGCGGCAGGTGAATCGATCCTTCGTTTTAAAGCGACGCGTGTAGAGCCGGATGTCAGCAGCGATGTTTCTGGTGTAGACGTCAACGGCGCAACCGGTGGAGAAATCGATGTCACGCGATTTTTATCGGACAACTGGGCGCTTGATCTCGGTGTCGGAACCACCAAGCACGACGTGAGCCTCAACGGCAATGGCATCGGGTCGGTAAAAATCCTGCCCGTGAACCTGCTGGTCCAGTATCACTTCCTGCCGAACGGTGAGATCCGTCCGTACGTCGGCGCAGGCGGAAACTACACCCACTTCTACGACGTCTCCCTGGCCGACGGTGCGATCGGTGTCGAACGCGATCGCTTCGGGCCGGTGGCACAGGCGGGACTTGATGTTCCGCTCGGCAAGTCCGTGTTACTGAACGTCGACGTCAAGAAAATCTGGCTCGACACCAACTTCAGCGGCGCTGCGAGTGGCAACCTGACGCTGGATCCCTGGGTCTACAGCGCTGGCGTGGGCTTCAAGTTCTAGGAAGGGATGTAGATGTAGAGGAAAGGCCCGCGATTCTTCGCGGGCCTTTTTTATCGGTGCGTTCGCGCGGCCGTCAGCATCGCACCGAGCAACACGTTGGCACCGGCTTCGAGGTGTTCCGGCTGCGCGTTCTCGATTTCGTTGTGCGAGATGCCAGCGTCGCAAGGCACGAATATCATCGCGGTGGGGGCCACGCGCGCGACGTAACAGGCGTCATGTCCGGCGCCACTGACGATGTCCATATGCGCATAACCGGCCTGCTGCACCGATTCCCGGATGCCGGCGACCAGGGTCGCGTCGAATGACAGCGGCGGATAGTCGGTCACGCAATTCATTTCAATGCGCACGCCGCTCGTCTTTTCGAACTGCGCACAGGTCTTTCGCAACTCCGCCTCCATGGCATCGAGCTCCGCCTTGTCCGCGTGGCGCAGATCCACCGATAACTTGACCTCGCCGGGGACGACGTTCCTGGAATTGGGTTTCACCTGCATGAACCCGACGGTGCCGCGTCCGGCGGGTTGGTGCGCGAATGCGATGCGGTTTACTTCCTCCACGATGCGCGCGGCGATCAACATTGCATCCTTGCGCAAGCGCATCGGTGTCGGCCCGGCGTGGGAATCCTGGCCGCTGACGATGACGTCGTACCAGCGCAAACCAAGCGCACCGGTCACGACGCCAATCGTGTTATTGGTATCTTCGAGAATCGGTCCCTGCTCGATGTGCGCTTCAAAATAAGCCGCGAAGGGTTTGCCCGCCAAAATGGTCCCTGCGTAGCCGATGCGACGAAGTTCGTCACCGACGGACTTACCGTCGATATCTTTCTGTGCGAGGGCATGCTCCAGCGTAAACGCGCCGGCGAAAACACCCGAACCCATCATCACCGGTGTGAAACGCGTGCCTTCTTCGTTGGTCCAGATCGCGACTTCGATCGGAAACTCAGTTTCAATCTTGCGCTCGTTGAGCGTGCGCACCACTTCCAGCGCCGCGAGCACGCCGTAGTTACCGTCGAATTTTCCGCCGGTGGGCTGGGTGTCGATATGGCTGCCGGATACGACGGGAGGCAGCTCATTGTTTCTGCCAGGTCGGCGCGCAAAGATGTTGCCGATCGCGTCGACAGTGATCGTGCAACCGGCGTCTTTCAGCCAGGAACACACCAGGTCGCGTCCCTGGCGATCGAGATCGGTTAATGCAATACGACAGACGCCGCCCTTCGGCGTCGCGCCGAGTTTCGCGAGGTCCATGATCGACTGCCAGAGTCGTTCGCCGTTGATGGGTGGGGAGTTCATGGCGGGGATTGTGACATGGAATAAAAGGGCGGGGATTGATGGGAGAGGCTGGCCGTGGATCTCGAAATTAGATGGGCAGTGATCTCCTGCCTACTGCGGGCGGTGACCTACTTTAGTTCCGACGTAACTTCCGAT
>JBDTTE010000318.1:0-3903 GCA_039930785.1 Betaproteobacteria bacterium
GCCTTCATGCTGCTGTTTTTCCGCAACGACACCGGCTTTGGCGGCAACAATGGTTTCACCGACTTCAAGCGCATCCTCGGTTACAGCATCACCGCGCCCGGCACCAAAGCGGTGCTGTTCTTCGTCACGCTGTTGCTGCTGCTGGGCGCGTTGCTGTTGTGCCGCCTCATCGTCACGTCCAAGCTCGGGCGCGTCTTGCAAGGCGTGCGCGACTCGGAGTCGCGCCTGATGTTCATCGGCTACAACCCGCTCTGGTTCAAGCTGTTCGTCTGGACGCTGTCGGCGGTGCTGTGCGGCATCGCCGGCGCGCTGTATGTGCCGCAGGTGGGCATCATCAACCCCAGCGAAATGTCGCCGGCGAATTCGATCGAGATCGCGGTCTGGGTCGCGGTCGGCGGTCGCGGTACCTTGATCGGCCCGCTGCTCGGCGCCGGCGTGGTCAATGGCGCGAAGAGCTACTTCACCCAGGCTTTTCCCGAATACTGGCTGTTCTTCCTCGGCCTGCTGTTCATCCTCGTGACCTTGTTCCTGCCGAAGGGCATCGTCGGCGCGGTGGCCAACGGAAACTGGAAGAATCTGATGAAGTGGAAGATGCGCAAATGAGCGGCCCGGACGAAGTCAACGTCAGTGGCGATTCGGGTGCCGGCAGCCATGTGATGCCGGCGGGCGTGGACTTGAGCCATGGCCCGATCCTGTATCTCGACGACATCACGGTGAGCTTCGACGGCTTTCGCGCGCTCAACAAGCTGACCCTGACCGTCGAAGCCGGCGAGTTGCGCTGCGTGATCGGCCCGAACGGCGCCGGCAAGACGACGATGATGGATGTGATTACCGGCAAAACGCGGCCGGACGAAGGCACCGCGTTCTTCGGCCAGACCATCGACCTGACGCGCCTCACCGAACCGCAGATCGCGCACCAGGGCATCGGCCGCAAGTTCCAGAAGCCCACCGTGTTCGAAAATCACTCGGTATTCGAGAACCTCGAACTGGCCATGAAGACGGACAAGACCGTCTGGGCGAGCATGCGTGCAAAGCTCTCCCCCGAACAGCTCGACCACGTTTCCGAAACACTGCACCTGATCAAGCTGAATAGCGAAGCCGATCGCCAGGCGGGCCTGCTGTCGCACGGCCAGAAGCAATGGCTCGAGATCGGCATGCTGCTGATGCAGGAGCCGCGCTTGCTGTTGCTGGACGAGCCTGTGGCGGGCATGACGGACGCCGAGACGGAACGCACTGCAGAGTTGTTCAAATCGCTGGCGGGAGATCGTTCGCTCGTGGTCGTCGAACACGACATGGAATTCATCGGCACGATCTCCAACATCGTCACGGTTCTGCATGAAGGCAGCGTGCTGGCGGAAGGCACGATGGACGTCGTGCAAAACGACGAACGCGTAATCGAAGTGTATCTGGGACGCTAACGTGCTCAAGGTTACGGCACTCAACCAATACTACGGCGGCAGCCACACGCTGCGCGACGTCGCCATCGACGTGCCCAGCGGTGCGGTGACGGCCTTGCTCGGCCGCAACGGGGTCGGCAAGACGACGCTGCTAAAATGCCTCATGGGCGTGCTGCCCGTCGCGGGCGGCAGCGTCACGCTCGACGGCCAGGACATCACGAGACTGCCGCCTTATGCGCGCGTGCGCCTGGGCATGGGCTTCGTTCCGCAGGGCCGCGAGATTTTTCCGCGACTTACAGTGGAAGAAAATCTGATGATGGGTCTGGCCAGCAAACCGAGCGGCGGGGCAGCGGATATCCCGCAGGAAATCTTCGAGATGTTTCCCGTACTCAAATCCATGAAGGGCCGTCGCGGGGGCGACTTGTCCGGCGGCCAGCAGCAGCAGCTCGCAATCGGGCGCGCGCTGGCGATGAAACCGAAAGTGCTGATCCTCGACGAGCCGACCGAGGGCATCCAGCCGTCGATCATCAAGGACATCGAGCGCGTCATCAAAACCCTGGCCGCGCGTGGCGACATGGCCATCCTGCTGGTCGAGCAATACTATGACTTCGCGCTCGAGCTGGCCGACCACTATGTCGTGCTCCAGCGCGGCGAAGTGGTCAAGAGCGGGCGGGGCGAGGATATGGAAACGGATGGTGTGCGCGGCTTCATGGCGGTATGAACGCCGTGGACGCGGTCATTCAGCCCGGCTGGGAAGCCGGGCTGAAGTTGCTGTTCCAGCGTCGCGACGAACGCAGCGTACTGGCGAAGCGCTCGAGTTTCGGGCCGCTTGCGGTGCAGAAGTCGCTGCATCCGGAAGGCGACAAGGTTTGTCACGCAATCCTGCTGCATCCACCTGGCGGCATTGCGGGCGGTGACCGCCTGCACATCGACATCGAAATTGACAACGAAGCCCACGCGCTGCTGACGACACCCGGCGCCACGCGCTGGTATCGCACGCTCGGGGCGCGAGCCTCGCAGACGGTCGATATCAACATCGGAGCCGGCGGCGTGTGCGAATGGATGCCGCAGGAGAATATTTTTTTCAATGCTGCGCGGGCCGACAACACGCTTAATATTCGTCTCGCGCAGGGCGCGGCGTTTTGCGGCTGGGACATCCTGTGCCTCGGACGCACGGCCAGCGGCGAGCGCTTCGGTACAGGACGGGTACGCCAGCACCTGAATGTGAGTCGGGAAGCGGGACCGGTGTTCGAGGAACTGAGCCTCATCGAGGGCGGCAGCGCGGTGCTCGATTCGCCTGCGGGCATGGCCGGTTACCCGGTTTGCGGCACCTTCCTGGTGGCGGGTGTTGCGGCTGGACGCGAAGCGCTGGAATACTGCCGTGGCGTGGTGCCACAGGGCGACTGCAAGTGGGGTGTGAGCGCGATGGGCGAGTTGTTCGTGGCGCGTTGCCTGGCCCGATCGGCTGAAGCCGCGCGCAATTATTTTCTGGAAATGTGGCAGCGCCTGCGTCCAGACTATGCGCGAGTGCCGGCCAAGGTTCCACGCATCTGGGCGACATGAGAAGCAGGGACGAGGGACGAGGGGCGGGGGACGAGGGGGAACCCTGAACCCGGTAGAGCCAGGCAGGGACTAGGGAGAGCAAAAGCAGACCATGGAACTGACACCGAGAGAAAAAGACAAGTTGTTGATCTTCACCGCGTCACTGGTCGCGGAAAGGCGCAAGGCGCGCGGGCTCAAGCTCAACTATCCGGAAGCGGTGGCGTTCATTTCCGCCGCGATCATGGAGGGCGCACGCGACGGCCGGACCGTCGCCGAACTCATGAGCTTCGGCACCACGCTGCTGTCGCGCGCCGACGTCATGGATGGCATCGCGGAATTGATACCGGAGATCCAGATCGAGGCCACGTTTCCCGACGGCACCAAGCTGGTGACCGTCCATCATCCGATTGTCTAGTGCGAATAAATCTCACCGCGGAGGCGCGGAGGCGCAGAGAAAAGCACGCGGAGAAAAACTGAAAATGAATTGCGGGATGGAATATGCGAGCACGACGGGCGCTACTCGGGAAAGTTTTCTATTGTATTTCTCTGCGTTTCCTCTGCGCCTCCGCGCCTCTGCGGTGAAAGATTGAATTAAGGAGTAGGGAAAAGATGATTCCAGGCGAAATAAAAACGATGGACGGCGAGATCGAGATCAACGTCGGCCGCAAGACAGTCACCCTGAAAGTCGCTAATGGCGGCGACCGGCCGATCCAGGTCGGGTCGCATTATCATTTTTTCGAAACCAACGAGGCGCTCGCATTCGATCGCGACGCGTCGCGCGGATTCCGGCTCAACATCGCGGCCGGCACGGCGGTGCGCTTCGAGCCGGGACAGGAACGCACGGTTGAACTCGTCGAACTGGCGGGCGCAAAAACGGTGTACGGTTTCCAGGCAAAAATAATGGGGAAGCTCTGATGGCGCGCTCGATCGGAAGGCAGGCTTATGCCGAGATGTTCGGCCCGAC
>JBDTTE010000319.1:0-3894 GCA_039930785.1 Betaproteobacteria bacterium
AGCAGAAACCAGAGTTGGACATTGTCCGGAGAATCGGTGAGCGCAATCAGCGCCTGCTCGCAGGCCCGCGACCAATTTTTGTCGGCGACGAACCGGCGAACGCTTGCAAGGGCCTGGTCAGAATTCAATCCGGACGGAATCAGGGAATAACGATCGGCAGAATGATGCCACCGGTGGGGACCGACGTCATGCCACGGTTACGAAGTGCGACTTCTATCTCTTGAACGCAGCCACGCCGAGTCCGTCAATACTTCCATTTGTGACGCGGTAGATCATGCCCGCACGACTCGCACTGGGTCCGAACAGTCCAACCGAGGCCGCCGCGGAGAAAGCCCCACTGGAGCCGGCCATCGAAAACTGCGAACCGCCATTGGTAAAGCCGGTCATCGTGGTGCTGTAGTTCGCACCGCTCAGCGTCCAGTTCATGTTCGCCGTGGCTGCGCCTGAATTGCCAAAATTGATCGTCAAGGAACCACTGTTAAGCGCACCGATGACCTGGTTCGATGCATTTGTCACCGGCGTGGAACCGATCAACGTATACGTGCCGATGGTCTGGGCAATGTTCAATGCGCTGAGCTCGGACGAAACCGTTGGCGCGCCGACAACGAATTGTGTCAACTTGCTGTTCGTATCTATAAACGTGCCCCAGGCTATGATTCCGTCATTCCCGCCCATTTGCACTGATGTGACAGTCGACGAGAAGTAATTCACGAGGTTGCCGTTTGCATCGAATGCGACGACAGCGCCTGAGCTGCTTGTAACGCAGGCTCCGCTGCAATAGGAGCCTGTTATTGCACTCAGCGTCTGCGTGCCCGTTATGGGTGGAGGGACAGGCGCTACTTCCGTGGTGGTTGTCAGATTACCGTCCTTGTCCCGCGTCTCGCCGGCAACGACTTGCGGAGGACCGGATGTCGGAGGCGGCGGCGGCAAATCCGTGCGCTTGCTACTGATAACCGGTTTGGTGTCCTGCTTCTGTACGTAATAGGACTCTCCGTTGACTACGCTGAGGCAACCACCGGTATTGCAGACATTGATCTCGCCTTCGCCAACCGAGCCGGAAACGGAATTACCGTACTGAATCGTATATTCCGTGCCGCGGATGCCGATCGTCGCCACCGACGTCGTCACCTGATAGTTGGCTTTGTTCGTGCGGCCGACCAGACCCGTGATCGTGCGCAGGCCGCCTTTCAGCAGGCTGAAGAACCCTTTTTCGTTACCGTCCTGCTTGCCGTCATAACGGTACTGATCGATGCGGAATTGGGATTCTGGTTGCAACGAAACAAATGCGCCGTCGGAAAAATGCAACTGTGCGCGTCCGCCGTTGGTATTGACCGTATCGCCCTGATCAACCTGGGCGCCTCTGGTTAGCGCGCGACTCTGACCGTTCAGTCCGGTCGCCGTTACGTTCCCAACCGCGAAGTCCACCCGTGCTGCCGGCGCGGTGTATCCCACAACCGGATAAGCTGCGGCAATTGCAGCGAGTAGGAAAGAACGAGCATTCAGACTGAAACGATCATGAGACATGTGACTTCCCCCTCAGATATCCATCGCGGCACTTATCGGTACCGCGATCCGGCTGTGAAGCTGGAGTTCTCGAAAAAATAACGCATTGCGTACGTATCAATTTCTGGCTGGTGCCGAACAGCGTCAAGTCTTCGACGCAAATTGGCGACTCGCGCAACATCCACCCATCCGCCGCCCTTGGCACGCGTGCGATTGACGTCCTGTCAATTCCTGTAAAGCGAAACACATGCCACTGGTGTATCGAGTGTAGGGAAGGAATTGCCGCAGTTGTAGCGATCCTCGGACTGGAACCACATGTCCCAGCGCAATCTCTCACTCATAGCTCAAATGTCCTGCCGGAAGGTGACCTGATAGATCACGCGGTCGTATCTGCTGAAATCGATGTTGGATCTATTGTCGGTCCAGATAACTTGCGGCGTAATGTGCAGGTTCTTCTTGGGCGTATAGATCAGGCCCGCCCCCGCGTTGTACTGCGTGTCGCGGCGATTGAATCCGTAGCCAGGTTGCGGACCGCCATACAGGCGGCGCTCGACGCTCGCGTTGGCGAAAGCGGAGAATGCCGGGTCTATATTCCATTGCCCGCCCAGTCGGACACCATAGAGGTTGTTTCCCACCTCGGGGAAATTGCCATCTTTTTCCCGCTCGGTGCCGCCATACAATCCCGCGTAAGTCACGAATACGCCTTTGCCGAATGCGTGCGCATATCCCGCTCCTCCGACATATCGGTTCGCTGCGCGTCCGCCCTGGTCCGGATACGTAAGGGAACTGTATTGCGCAAACAGGCTCGCCTGGTTGCGCGAATCGAAGTCGTGCTGCCATTGAGCGATTGCGCCAACGGCGTCACGGTATGAGTTGGAATACAGCTGCGGGTTGTCGATGAAAAACGAATTCAATTGCGCGCTAACTGAAAACGATTCCTTGTTTACCCGATAGCCCAGGCCGAGGTTGAGGTCGTAGTAGTAAGTAGAGAAATCGTCTTTGTTGAAATTGGTTTTGTTTTGATAGGTCAGGCCGCCGAACAACGTAAGTTGCTTCGTGAACGGGTGCGTGAAACTCACGCCTCCGCCAAAACCGACGAATGAATCGCCCTGTTTTACGGAAGCGGAGGAAAGCGTAAAAGTTCCGCCGAATAGCGGAGGTGCGATCTGGCTATCGCCCGTCGCGCTGTTGACGTTGGTGTCATAGCCGAGCCCGATTTCGACAAAGCCGTGGATCGCCGTGCGCTGGCTTTCCTCGATGCGCGTAATAGCATCGAGAAACCGGTCGATGGTTTCGGAAACTTCAGGTGGGACGGCCTGCTGCTTCTTGACGTTGTCGAACTCGCGCTTCGCGGTTTCTGTTTCCTTCAGATTGAAGTAAGCACGTGCAATCTGCGCTCGCGCGGGTGCGCTGTTCGGCTGCACGGCGAGGACGCGCTCAAGCGCGAATACGGCTTCCGTGTTTTTCCCCAATGCAAGTGCAGCAGAGCCGAGGACGAAATCGAAATCCGGATCGCCCGCGCGAGTCGACTGAAGGGGCTTCAGGAGATCGTAGGCTTCCTGCGCGTGTCCGCTATCCAGTTGCTGCTTCGCGCGGTTCACGGTCTCGTCGGCGGCGAACACCATCGATGAAAAGCAGACGGCTATCGACAACAGCAAAGCAGACATTCCAATACGGCGCATAAAGCAGACCCTCATTCGATAACTAGATCTATTATTAAATTCGAAGTGTAAGTCAAGACTTTAACAGTCTTTTTCTTCGAATAACGTTATCGAATAGCGGCTCCAGCGTCAACGCCTTTAGCCCGCGTAAGTACGCGAGCCGGCAGGTTGTTCCGCCAAGCTCAGGCTTGACGCACGCAGTCGATGAAATACCTCAGTTCGCCGGCAGAATTCTCCTCGACGAGCCCGTGGATATCGGTCTCGAAACCCGGGAACGTCCTGTTGAATTCACGCGCGAATTGCAGGTAATGCACGATGGTTTGATTGAAGCGCTCGCCCGGTACGAGCAGGGGAATGCCGGGGGGGTACGGCGTGAGCAGCACACTGGTGACACGACCTTCCAGGTTGTCGATCTCGACGCGATCGATTTCCCTGTGCGCCATGGCGGCGAAGGCGTCCGACGGCTTCATCGCAGGCTGCATATCGGACAAATACATTTCGGTCGTCAGCCGGGCTACATCATTGGCCTTGTACATGCCGTGGATCTGCTCGCACAGATCCCGCATGCCCAGTCGTTCGTAGCGCGGGTGCGCCTGGCAGAACTCCGGGAGGACGCGCCACAGGGGCTGGTTTTTGTCGTAGTCGTCCTTGAACTGCTGGAGCGCTGTCACCAGCGTATTCCAGCGGCCCTTGGTGATGCCGATCGTGAACATGATGAAGAACGAGTAGA
>JBDTTE010000320.1:0-3879 GCA_039930785.1 Betaproteobacteria bacterium
CGGCCATTGCATCGGCAGGCTGTTTGTCCGGGTTGCCGACGTAAACGACGGTTACGTCGAACCACCATTCCTTGAGCTGGCGGGCCGCGACGAATGCGTCGCCACCGTTGTTGCCGGGACCGGCCAGCACGAGGACGCGCTTGCCCCGATCGCCCAGCATCTCGCGCGCGAGTTTCGCAACCGCGATCCCCGCGTGCAACATGAGAGGAGGGGAGGCGGGCCCGCCTAGTACCGACTGTTCGATTTCACGAATCTGCCGTGCCAGAAAAATCGGGGTGAAATCATTGCGCATGGCTTGCATTCTAGACCACCCCCCGAATCGGGGGACGTTGCGCGATTCACTGGCCGAGGGCCGCAATCACAGTGAGCTGAGGAATCCCAGCAGGGCGTCGCGATCGGTTTTCTCCATATCCCGTACCTTCTGCCTTGCATGTTGCGCTTCGCCGCCATGCCAGAGCACGGCTTCCATCAAGGTTCGCGCGCGGCCGTCGTGTAGATACGCCGCATGGCCGTTCACACGTTCCGACAAACCGATACCCCACAGTGGTGGCGTGCGCCATTCGCGCGGACCAGCGACGAAGTCGGGCCGTCCGTCCGCCAGGTCCTCGCCCATGTCATGTAACAACAGGTCCGTATACGGATGGATGCGTTGCCCGGAAAGGGATGACAGTTCGGCGTCGTCCGCAGTGCGCAGCTCCGGCAAGTGGCAGGCCGCGCATCCTGCGGATTCGAACAGGCGCTGGCCCTTGAGGACTTCCGGGTTGGCGGTATCGCGCCGTGCGGGTACCGCGAGGAATTTTTCGTAGAGGACGACGGCTTGCAGGCGCGCGTCTTCGATCTCGGGTGAACCGGCCGAAGGTGCGGCGCGACACTGCGGTTGCGCTTCGCTGCAATTCTGGGACGGAAACGCCGATGACGTAATTCCGAGATCACCGATGAACGCCGAAGCTGATTGCTGCGACAAGCTGCCGTTGTTGGCCTTCCACCCAAAGCGACCGAGCACCATTCGCTGCTGTACAGCGTCCCAGACTTCATTGACCTTTCCCTGAACACCATCGGGTTTGCGTCGCGCGGCTTGCGCGCGAATGTCCCGTTCGGGCACGGCTTCCAACAAGCCCAGCCCGAATACGGCGGGCGCGATGCGCGGTGAAATCAGGATGTCCTCGCCCAACGGTCCATAGGCCAGCTCGGAGAATTCGATTTGTGGACGGCGCAGAGTAATGGCGTCGCCATCGGTGAAATGTTCGACGTGCTCGACCCATCGAATGCGCGCCTGACCTTCCGCAGGGATGCCCGGTGTCGCCGCGTCGTTCAGTTGATCGCCATAAACCGGATGGGGACGCGGGCCACCGTGCGCATCGATGCCGGGCGCACTCAGGCGCACCAGCATGGTCGTCATTTTTTCCCGCGGTCCGTCCGGTGCGCGACCGCGTCCATTCTTCAAATGGCACGCAGCGCAGGAAGGGCGGTTGAACAGGGGGCCGAGGCCCGAGATATCGTGATCCATGGCCGGTGCGACCACCCAGACCTGGCGGAAAAGATTCCGGCCGGTAAAGAAGGTATCGCTGAGTTGCGGAGGCATGGCCGGCGAGGGCTGGCCATATGCTTCGCGACCGATTTCGAAGACGGTACTCGATCCGCCGGAGAACGCCGCGGGATCGTTCGGCGGATCGGTTCGACCCAATATCGAATACACCGCAAGCGCGATGGCAATCGCGGCGGCATATCCAATGCGCACGTTCATTGCGCGGCTGCAGTTCTCGATGGCGCTTCGTTGCGCGAGAGCAAGGACTGCAAATCTTTCGCTGCCTGCGCGCGGTGCTCGTCGACCAGTCTTGCCCAGGCTTGCATTTGATCTTTATAGCTACTTTGCAAGCTGCGATCTTGCGACTGCGCCGCGCTGACTGGCAACCACGTCGCGGCTTCGCGGGCGGTCTTCACGATGGCGAGGGCACGCGCGTCGTTGCCGGCTGCGCGTTCGGCGCGATGGATGGATTGCCAGAGGTCGCGCAACGCGGCCTGGCGGTCGGTAACCAGAACGTCGAACAACGCGCTCGACAGCGCCTGGCGTCGCTGCGCCGCCGGCAAGTCATAGTCGACTGACTGATTTTTTGCTTCGGTAAAGGGATTGAAATACCCGGCCTCCAGCGTTGCGTAAGTCGAAGGGCGCACCGGCAGCTTGCGGATATCCGGACTGGCCAGGATGCGTTGGCCTGCATCCGAGAGCAGGAACTCGACGTATTTGCGCGCACCTTGCGGATGCGGCGCACTGGCCAGCACAGCGATATGCGCCGGCGAGAAACCGACGATATCGGGATACACGAAATCAAGCGGGGCGCCGCCTGCCGCCGCGGCCTGCGCAAAGAAATCGATGGTGACGCCAACGTCTTCCTCGCCTTTTGCCACGCGATCCGTGATGAACGCGCCGCCAGGCACAAACAACGTGGCGTTGGCGCCGAATTCACCGATCAGTGCCCAGCCTTTTTCCCAACCCAGTCGCTGCAGCAGGATTTCGTACATGAGCGGCGCAAATCCGACCTTCGACGGAACCGGAAGGAGCACGCGTCCGCTCAGTTCCGGATCGGCCAGCGCGGCCCAGGTTTTCGGACAGTGCTGACCGCGCGCGGCGAGCGTTTTGCGATTGCAGGTAAAACCATAGGCTGCGATTTCCGACGCGCGATACAACAGTTTTGGCTCGGCGATCGGAAAGCCGCCGATTTCCTGCGGCAACGCCGGATCGGCGGGTAAGGCGGCCAGCATGTCGCGGCTGGCGAGTTCCGAGTAGTTACGCGCGGACGCGGACCAGTACACGTCCACGCCATGGCTGCCGGATTCAAGCAGATAAGGCATGGCATCGCGCGGCATGCGCCAGACGATCTCGAGCCGCGTGCCGGGATTGGCTTTCTCGAACGCGGACTCGAACAGCGACAGTGTTTCCTGCGGATAGCTGGTCAGGACGACGACCTTGTCCTCCTCTGCGCTGGCCGGTCCGCAAGCCAACGACAACAGTAATGCAAACGCTCCGGCTCCGGTACCGATGATTCTCATGACTTCCCCGCTCAGAATTTGTACAACACGTTCAGAAAGTAATTACGGCCTTCTTCCGGATAGCCTTCGATGTACTCGTAGTTGCGGTCGAAGAGGTTGTTCACTCCGAATTCGACATCGGTATTGCGCACGACATTCCAGGCGAGCTTGACGTTGGCAATGCCGAATTCGCTGGCGATGCGCCGGCCATCCGTGGAGCTGGTGCGGTCCGAGTCGTATTCCGCTGACCCGATCAGGCGCCAGGATTCGGCGAAGTGCCACTGGCCGTAAGTAAAGACCTTGTGCCGCGGCACATCGGTAAGTTGTATGTTCGGTGCCGACAGGTTCTCGCGTTCGATATAAGTATAGTTCGCGCCGAACTCGAGGTTGGTTGTCGGGTAGATGCTGCCGCCAATTTCGAAACCGCGATAGCGCGCCTTGCCGATGTTCTGGTTTTGCCCGACGCCCGGGGATACGACATTGTTCACCAGCTGAATCAGGTCGCGAATGTCGTCATGGAAGACGGCCGCGTTGAATTTAGCCTTGTCGCCCCAGGAATCGGCGTAACCGGCTTCATAGTGCGTCACGCGTTCGGGCTTGAGGTCCGGGTTCGGCACCGCCGAGCCCAGACGGAACGAGTAACGATCCTTGATCGTCGGGAAGCGGGTCTTCTGGCTGAACGTCAGTCGGGCGATACCGGTATCGGTAGTCTTGTAGAACGCGCCGATCTCCGGGTTGATACCGTGTGCGTTGGCGGTCTGGAATGGCGTGATGACCTGCGTGTTGAAGTTCAGGTTATCCGCCTGCACGGTGTCCGAGTAATCGTAGCTCACGCCCGCTACGATGTTCAGG
>JBDTTE010000321.1:0-3868 GCA_039930785.1 Betaproteobacteria bacterium
GTTTACTCCATTACGAAGGACTTCTTCCCGCCCGCTGCGGTCGTGATGCTGGTTGCGCTGGTCTTCGTGCTGCCGGTCATTGTCATTCGCGCCTTGCGCTTCAACGCCGTGAACTCCAGCTACCGCAATGTCCGGTTCGGCTTCAAGGCGAAGTACGGGGAGACGCTGGGGCTCGTCCTGATACCGATCTTCCTGATCGCGCTGACACTTGGTCTGATCTACCCGTATTACGCGTATCGCAAGCGGAAGTATTTCATCGAGCACAGCGCTTACGGCGGCACGCCGTTCACATTCTCCGCGACCGCGGGCGCCTATTACGGCGTTTACACGCGGGTTTCGCTGCGATTCCTGCTGGTCCTGGTCGGCAGCATCGTCACACTGGGCCTCGGCCTGATTCCGCTGTATGCGTGGCTTTCGGCGTATCGGGACGCTGCAATCGCCCGACTGGCATGGTCCAATACGGCCCTCGGTAACATCCGCTTCGACTGCGATTGGAAAACAGGGCCACTCTTCAAGCTGTACGTCGTCAACGCACTCGCCGTCCTGTTCACCCTGGGATTGCTCCTGCCCTGGGCGGCGATTCGCCTGGCCCGCTATCAGATCGGCAACATTTCGATAGCCGGCGGCAATCTGGACAGTTTCGTGGCGGCGAATGCGCAGGCGATCGACGCTACCGGAGAAGAAGCGGATCTTTTCCTCGGCTTCGATTTCGGACTTTGAGGCGGCATGCGGCGAGCGTTCCATGGCTTCGGTGAAAGGCCTGTACTACGACGGCAAGTCCTCTGCCGGCCACGCAATCGAATTGCAGTTTCCGCAACCCGCCGGAGAAACGCTCCGGATAACCGGTTCGGGTATCGACCGCACTGTTCTTGTTTCCGACATCCGGGTTTCGCCACGCATAGGCAACAGTCGCCGGATGCTGTACCTGCCGGATGGCGCCGTCGTCGAATCCGCGGATAACGATGCGATCGATGGCGCTTTCGCGAATGCGCCGAACGCCAGACGGCACCGCATTCTGCACGTGCTCGAGAGTCGCTTCCGTTATGTCGTCCTCGCGGTCGCCGCCACGGCGATTGCGATGTGGCTGGTGATCGAATTCGGCATTCCCGCACTGGCGCGAGAAGTCGCCGTGAACCTGCCCGCCTCCGTTGAAATCAGCATCGGGCAAGGCGCGTTGGACGGCCTCGACAAGCTGGTCTTCAAACCTTCGAAGCTACCCGACAACAGAAAAGTAGAATTGCGCCAGCTGTTTTCGAGGATAGCCGGCGATGGATCCGGCTATAAGCTGGAATTTCGCGGTGGCGGTCGCATGGGCGCGAATGCGTTGGCCCTTCCGGCCGGCACGATAGTGCTCACCGACGAGCTGGTGGCCCTCGCAAAGCGCGACGAAGAAATCGCTGCGGTGCTGGCGCACGAGGTGGGCCACCTGCGCAACCGGCACGCACTTCGGCATGTCATGGAGCAGTCCGTTACGGGCCTGCTGATCATTGCCGTTACCGGAGACGTCAACACGATCCTCGCCGCCGCCCCCCTCGCCGTAATCCACGCGCGCTATTCGCAGGCTTTCGAGCGCGAGGCGGATGACTTCGCACTGCATTACCTGGCGTCGCAGCGCATCGATCCCGCGGTTTTCTCGGACATCCTGTTGCGTCTTGATGCGCAGCATCCGCAGGGCGGCATGCCGTCGTTCCTTGCCAGTCATCCCGCGACAGAAGAACGCGCGAAGCGCGCACGCGAATCCAGCAAATAATACGGATCGCGCAGCGCGCCTGGTTCGATAATACGTCCGTCAACTTTACTTTTTGCCGTTATCTCGAACGCAGGAAATTAAGCAGGTCCTGCTTCTGCTGCTCCCTGAGGTCGTCGAAACCGGCGACGACCTGGTTGGCTTCGGACGCATCATTCATCCGCGTACTGCCACTGGCATGCGCCTGAATGGCGACCAGGAGATCGGACGTGCGTCCGTCATGCAGGAAAAACAGTCTCTGACCCAAGCCCCACAACGGCGCCGTGCGGAAATCGCGCGGACCCGCTTGACCTTGCGATACGCCGTCCGCCAGCCCCGGCCCCATGTCGTGGATCATCAGGTCCGAATAGAGATTGGCCACCTTGTTACGCAACGCAGCAACCGAGGCATTGCCGGTGCGCATGGCCGGCGTGTGACAGGCCGCGCAGCCAACGGAATTGAATACGGTTGCGCCTCGCGCGATGGACGGCGCGCCGCCGGGTGTATCGGCGGAAGGCGCCGGCGGAGCGAGCAGGCGCATGAACACGGCGAATTTTTCGAAGCCGCTCAGCGCGCCGACAGCGTCGACCGCATCGCTGTTGGTCGTATCGTTCGGCGTCGTGGTGTACTGGCAAGGTGCGTACTCGTTGCGCTCGGTCTGGAACAATTCGTTGGTGATACCCATCTCGACGTTGTAGGCCTCACCCGCGAACAGCAACAGCGACTTGTTCTGGCCCTTCCATCCGAATCGCGCGATGGTGCCGTCGTTGCCGTTGGAGTTCGGCTGCCCCGATACCGTGCTGCCCGCGAGGACGATGTTCGGTCGTCCGTGAATTCCCAGGTTTCGGCGCTGCGGCGCATTCACGGTCTGGTTGGCGAGAATCGCGCTGTCGGGAATTTCCTCGATCAGTCCCGTGCCAAAGAGGGGTGTGGGAATGCGGAAGATCGCGTTGCCGTTCGCCACGGCCGATACGAAATCCGGTTGGCTCATCTCGCAGCCCGGCGCGTCGGAGCGACCAGCAATCGTGAACAGATCGTGCACGCCGCCATCGGGTGTGCGGTCGGCGTTTCGGACGAATCGCACCTCGCGAACAGGTCCGTTGACCGTTATGAAGGTAGGCAATATGTTGCGCGCGCCCAGATGCCTCGCAAATGCCACCTGCGGATTCACCGACGGACTCGAACCGCCGAGCGCCGGCTGCATGTGACAGCCACCACAGCTATCGAGGTTCATCGTCGGGCCCAGGCCCTCCTCAACTGTTTCGGCCGATGCGAATTCCGTCAGGCCGGCCTGGAAGAATTTGGTCTGGTTTGCGGTTAGACCAGGCAGTGGCCCCCCCGCCGTTCCGGTGCCCTGGCGCGGGCCCGGATCCTTCGCCCTGGTGACCGCGGCAGTGGCTGGCGCCGCCGCTGCGGCAGTAGTTGTCGATGTCGTCAAAGGGACGGGATCGACAGACGAAGCAAACTCCATATTCATAGTAAACAACCCGACGAGCGCGAGCAGCGCCCACAGCGGCATAACGCCTGATCGACCGTTCATGGCAGGACCCCCATCGTCATGTTCATGTTGTGTTCGGGCCTTCGTTCGCGGGGTGCGCGTTCGAGGCTCTTATCGTCCACATGCCGGCTTCTTTGGAACCATTCTTGCTGTCTGTCGCGTATCGCGAAGGCCGCTCGAGCCGTTTGCGGCAGCACAACCAGCGACATCCATGCCCAACTGATTACAAAAAGCGGGCTGGCATAGATAAACCAAAGCACCGACGGGGGAAGGCATGAAGAACGGGAAACTCAGACACTCACGGCTCAGTGCGGGACAGACGCGGCGCCTGATGGAGCACTTCGTTGCGGGCACCCCGGCACGCACGGCGGCGGAATTGATCGAAGTCAATCGCAATACCGCCACGCATTTCTATCACCGCATCCGTGAAGTGATTGCCGCGCATCTGCCAACCATGAATGGCTCGGACGGCGACGCACACATGGAAGTCCACGGCTCCTATTTCGGTGGCGCGCGCAAATCGCAGAAGGCCTCCGTCACCGGGAACAACACGCCGGTATTCGGGCTACTTACCCGCGGCGGCAAGGTCTGTACGGTGATGGTGCCGAACACACGGGAAGACACGTTGCTGCCGCTTCTGCGCA
>JBDTTE010000322.1:0-3858 GCA_039930785.1 Betaproteobacteria bacterium
TTAGAACGCGACCGTGCGGGTCCACCATGAAAATTGCGTAGTCATCGATGCCATCAAGCAGCATGCTGTACTTCGCTTCGCTGTCCCGCAGGGCCTCTTCCGCGTGCTTGCGTCGGGAGTCGTCGCGCTGCACGCGAGTTGCACTATTCATTCGGCGAATCCCTGAAGGCCGGCGAAGCAAAGTATCGAAGCGTAACAAGTGCGCGAAAGCAACGCGCGCGTCGCAACAGTCAGGGCACCACGGAGGTTCGCTTCGACGATTACCAGAGTTACTTTCATTCCGTCGCAGGCTGAGAAAGACGGCTGCGTGGCCACGAAGCACGGAGAATCCCGATGAATACGCTGATTGTCGCTATGAGGTGCCGGTGTGGGCGGGGCGCCAACCTACTGATCCAGAGCGAAATCATGGAGCATTGTCGGCTATTCCTAGCGGCAGGAATGTTCGCTGGACCGCTTAGAGGACGGATAATCCTTGGGCCAAGCCTCGCTAGCTATGAATGCCCCATCCTGAAGGGACGGGCGGGGGACCTTATTGCGCGACTATTTGATGCTGTTGGCAGCCCCTATGCGAAAGCCCTCGGTGCAAGGCTGCAATGGACCTGCGATCGCGACAACTACAGCGGACGCTGGCGCGAAGCCGCGGCGGAATCGGCGTAAGGGTCTTTTTTCCCTGACTGGCTGGCGTAGGGATCGTAAGGATTCTTCGTGGAGTAGTGATCAAGCCGCTTGTCGTTCGGGCTGGTTTGATTGCGACCATCGGCGTTTGAATCGCTACGCCAATAAATCTCCTTGACGATGACGACGCCGAGAAAAATAATCGTGGAGAGCAAAGCCCACATGATCAGCTTTTCCGAGAATGCGTCCGCTCGTACTCGAAATTCGGGTGAGGCCTCTCTGTAATCGTTCTTCATTCCTGACGCGCTTGGTTGCAAAAAAGATGCGCCGGAAATCGCTCCCTCCCTTAGAGAGCACATGCCTGGAATCGACCTGCCAACCATCTCCAAGCGTTCCCGGCGCAATGTCCTGTGTCGCAACGCCCATGCCAAACGGCAGGTGATGAATATGCGACACACCGAATTTGCGGAAGGGCGCACGGCTGCTGGTGCGGCGTACGAGTTGACGAGATGTCGATCCCCGGGTGGTGAAGGGTCGTCAGCGTTATGTGGTCGGAAAATCGTCATGGCAACCGCTAGCGCCGGGTTTCCGACACCCTCCGCGAGGCTTTTCGACGGAATGCCTGGCAAGCCACGCCGGCTGTCTTTGCCGACCCTTGCTGCGCCACTGTCTTCCCCCGGAGGCCGTGCGCTGACGTCAATCCCTTGCGGGGTGGAAGACGCTGAAGGGCTGCAGATGCTGGCGACAGTCGATCGGACGGGACAGGTGTGACGCCCAATCCGCATCCTCGGTTCAACCCTCAATTAGCGCCGTGGTAGTGTGGAGGTGGTCGGGACTACTTGTGGCTTCAATCGGCCCCCGGATTGTTACACCCGGCCTGATAACCGCACATACGCGCGTTGATCGGCGGGAGATGGTTCGGGTAGTTCGGTCCAAGGCGAATTGCATCGCATCGCGATCAGTTCGTGACCAAGGCAGGATCAGGCACAGGGGAGAAAGTCCTGAGCAACGAGCAACAAGTGAATCCGGGAACGCGTTCGCGTGAAACCCTGGTGCGTCTCGCCGGCATCGGTTCGCTGGCAGCAATCTATTTCCTTGCGGCCAAAGCCTCGCTGCTGCTCGCCATCCCGCCCGGCTATGCCACCACGGTGTGGCCTCCTTCCGGCATTGCGCTTGCCGCGGTGCTGTTGTTTGGTTCACGCGTCTGGCCTGGTATCTGGCTCGGTGCCGCGATAACCAACCTGACCATCCAGGGCTCGCCGGTCCTGGCGCTTGTCATAGGCACCGGCAACACGCTCGAGGCGGTGGTGGCCGCTGGCTTCGTCCACCGCTATATCGGTGCCCACGGCGAGTTCGAAACCGGCAGGGCCGCGGTACAGTTTGTCCTGCTGAGTACCCTCAGTGCGCTGACCGCAGCGTTTATCGGGTCTGCGTCCATCGTGTTGTCTGGCGCCGCCCATGCGTCCGAGTTCGATTCTATTGTCTGGACCTGGTTCCAGGGGGACGCGGCGGGCATGATGATCCTCACGCCGCTCATTCTGGCGTGGCGCCTGCGTCCGTTGCCGGTGCTGACGCTTGCAAAATGGATCGAGGTTGCCGCGCTCGCGTTCGCCGCAGTATTCGTGTCGATGCTGGTATTCGGTGACCCGAGCGAATTCGGCGACGCCCGCCCGCTGGGCTTTGTCGCGTTCCCGATCGTGCTTTGGGCCGCCACGCGTTTCGAGCAACGCGGTGTCATCACGACCATAGCGACTATCAGCGCGTTCGTCTTCTTTTACACCGTGCAGGGCAAAGGGCAGTTCGCGGTGGGGGCCGGACCCGCAACGAGTTTTTATTTGCTTTGCTATTTTGGTTCACTCGTCCTGACCGGCTTGGTTCTGAGCGTGTTCATCGGCCAGCGCAAGCGCGCCGAATCGATCGTTCGCCAGCGCGTGACGGAACTGCAGGAAAACGAGCGGCATGTGAACGAATTCCTGGCGATGCTCTCGCACGAATTGAGGAATCCGCTGGCACCACTCGTCAACGGGCTGGCCGTCCTGCGCAAGGAACGCGGACAGGATTCCCGCATGTTGGGAATATTGGAGCGACAGGTCGCGAACCTGTCGCATATCGTGGACGACTTGCTGGACGTGAGCCGCATCACGCGGGGCAAGATACGCCTGCAGAGGAATCTCCAGGACCTCAACGATATCGTGGTGCATGCGCTGGATTCGGCCAAACCGACGATCGATGCAAAGGGCCATGCGGTCGACCTGCATCTGTCGAGCGAAAAACTGCTGGTGGACGCGGACGCCACGCGGCTTTCCCAGGTGACGCTCAATCTGGTCAACAATGCGGCGAAGTACACCCCGCCAGGAGGGCACCTGACCATTTCGGCATCCCGCGAGAAAGGTCAGGCGATCCTGAAAGTGAAGGACAACGGTATCGGTATTTCCGCCGAGTTTCTCCCGGACGTGTTCAAGCTGTTCATGCAGGGCGAGCGCGGGCTGGATCGAAGCGAAGGCGGACTGGGTATCGGGCTGACTGTCGCCAAGCGCATTGTCGAAATGCATGGTGGTTCCATAGCAGCGTTTAGCGATGGCCCGGGGAAGGGTGCCGAATTTGTGGTTCGCCTTCCAGCCGCATCGGCGCCGGCACCAGCCGATCCGACGCCCAACAGCGTGGAGCCCCCACGATCGGTTCAGCATCGGGTCCTGGTCGTTGATGACAATCGCGACAGCGCGGATAGCCTGTCGATGCTCCTCAAGATCATGGGTCACGATGTGCGAACGGTTTACGACGGCCCCGAGGCTGTCGAATCGGTCGGGCAATTTCGTCCCGACGTGGTTCTGCTCGACATTGGACTTCCCTCCATGAGCGGCTATGACGTAGCGCGCGTGCTACACGATTCAGCCGATCGCTCGCGCATGGTCCTGATTGCCGTTACCGGCTACGGACAGGATGAAGACCGTCGGCGCAGTCGCGAAGCCGGGTTCGACCATCATCTGGTCAAGCCCGTGAACGCCGCGGCGCTGGACAAGCTGATCGCTTCATTTCCTTCGCTGCGACACTGAATTTTTGCGAGCGAACTGGCGTTATTGGAGAAGGTGGATGCGCCTCAACCCTCATTGCCTGCGTGATCGCAGTCGTGCACTATGCTTTGGCGTCACGCCGGCATCCAATTCGCGTCCAGCTCATTTTCAATCCGGAGTTGATCCCGGCGTAGCAGGGTCTTCGCGGAATCGCATTCTTCGTTCTACCGCA
>JBDTTE010000323.1:0-3818 GCA_039930785.1 Betaproteobacteria bacterium
GAGTCCGTCGTGGCCGGCCACGAGCATTCCTCGATGTCCGTCATCACGGGGCAGATGCCCGCGGCCATCGACTTCGTGCGGCTGCCGAAAGGCGCCGGCTACAATCCGCTGGGCGACGCGAGAGCACTGGCGCAGTGGGAGTACTGCTTCGACCGTGGCGACACCGACACGAGCCGGGGCAATACCACGACGACCAGCGGCAAAGGCAACAACTGGGACTGCTCGAATACCGCCAGCACCGGGTCGACCGACGTGAATACCGGATGGGACGCGACAGCCAGGAAGATCATTCCGCCGAGCGGCACCGGCAACGGTACGAAGGGCCATTTGAAAACCGTCGAAGCCATGAAGTGGATGGCGCAATTCCATCCCGATGCGAGCTACTACGTTCCGGCCCACCTGGAACGTGCCGGCCCGTTCAACCCGAACGGCAACAACGGTTACAACATCGAAAGCCTGCGCGATTTCAACAACGCAGCGCCGACAGTCGCGTTCGGTTTCGAAACGCAACCAGGCCACGGTGCATCCGATGCACGCGGTGAATACACCATCCGTCGCAACAACATCGCGGGCGTGAACGTCGACTCCGTCGGCGGCACCACTTATGGCGGCACGGGCGTCTATGGCGCGCAGATCGGCGGCGTGTGGGACGCGCTGCTGGGTGAAGGCCGCAACTTCTGGTTCTTCGCCAGCTCCGACTGGCACAACCGCGGCATCTTCGGCCCCGATGATCGCCGCTCCACGCAGGACTTCCTCCCCGGCGAATACCAGCGCACCTACGCACTGGTGCGCCACGCAGACTCCCGTCGCTGGGGTCGCGACGATCGCCACCGTTTCCAGCGCATCGAGTTGCGCCCGCAGGAGATTGTCGATGGCTTGCGCACCGGCAACGCCTTCTCGGCTTCCGGCCAGCTGATCGATCGCCTCGCGTTCGTAGCCTGCGTCGGTCGTGGCGACAAGGCGGAATCGATTGCAATCGACGCCGCGCAGGACAACACCGATGTCGATGACGACAACTGCGTCACCATGGGCGACAAGCTCGTGGTGCCGCCGGGCGCGGACATCAACGTCGCGATCGTCGTTCGCGACCCATCGGGCACGAACTACTCGCCGTATACGTTCAACAATCCATCGCTGGCACAGGTCGGCATCCAGAAGCCCTTGAACAAGCCGGAGCTCGATCACGTCGACGTCATTCGCGGCCTGGTCACCGGATACAAGCAGCCTGGCGCGGCGGACTACGCGGGCCAATGGCCGAACGACTGGATCCTCAATCCCAGCCTGGCAGGCGTGCCGGCGGCCGCAAAGAATACGTCGGCCGCCATTCTCAAGACGTTCAACGAAAGCACCTGGGCGACGACCCGGCACGATCGCGATTACAAGGTGATGACCTTCAAGATTTCCAATGTGAAGGCGTCGCAGTACCTGCGACTGCGCGGCTCCAACCTGCCGCCCAGCGTGCCCTTCGAGACCGATGGCAACGGCAATCCGCTGGCCGACCTGGCGACGAACGCCGGTGCGGTGAACCCCACGACGCCGGGCGGCGCCGACGGCATGCCCGCGGGCGCCAACCTGAAGATCCTCTGCTCCGTAACCGGTACCAACGTGCCCGAAAACGGTGCCACGTTCACCGGCACCGGGATCAATGGGTGCCCGGCCCACCTGCCGGTCAAGGATGGCAAGAAGTACGTCGCGTATGACGTTGCCGCCTGGTCCGACCTGTGGTTCTACAGCAACCCGATCTACATTGAAGTCCGGGGCTCGACCAAAGTTGCAGGCGTCAAGTAAGGCAACACGCTAGCCAGGGCGCCGCGCGAAGACGCGCGGCGCCGTTTGTTTTTTTCACTACCGATCATTGAGCCCAAAAAATCATGTCCACGGTGCTGCCAACGTCCCTTTCCGAGAAAACCCGTTCCGTTGCCCGCATGCAATGGCCGAACTGGATGCGCGAGCCGCTGCTGCATTTTGTCCTGCTCGGCGCCCTGCTTTTCACGGCCGATCATTTCATCGCCGGCCGCGCCGACGATCCGCACACGATCCTGATCGACGCGAGCGTCGACAAACAGGCCCAACAGGTGTTCAAATCCGCACGCGGCCACGAACCAAACGCCGACGAACTCTACGCGCTACGCCGCATCTGGCTGGATAACGAAGTGCTGTATCGCGAAGGCCTCGCGCTGCAAGTCGACAAGGGCGACCAGGCGATTCGCGATCGCGTGATCTTCAAGGCGCTGAGCGTCGTCGATGCGGGCCTCAAACTGCCGCCGGTCGACGAGAAGATTTTGCGCGAGTGGTTCGAAAAAAATCGCGCCAAATACGACGAACCTGCGCGCTACGATTTCGAGGAAGCGGTCTTCGCGGGAGACACGACTGAAGCCGCCCTGCGGGATTTCGCACTGGCGCTGAACACCGGCGCGCAAAGCGATGCGAAAGCCGGGTTACGCGTGTTCAAGGGCCGGCCGCAAGGCAACCTCGATCAGAGTTACGGAGAAGCCTTCGTCAAGGCATTGCAGATTTCTCCGCCCGGCGAATGGCGCGCGCTGTCGACGCGTGACGGATTGCACGTCATGCGACTCCAGTCCATCACGCCCGCCCGACCCGCCGTGTTCGAGAATCTCGGTGGCGTCGTGCTGCAGGACTGGACGGACGCTGTCATGGCCGACCAGCGCACCGCCGCGGTTCGCACGCTGGCGAAGAAGTACATCGTCAAAGTCGAGGCCGCGCCCAAATGAAGCGCGTCCTTCACGCAATGATGCTGGCCATGCTGGCCCTGATGGCGAATGCGGCCATGGCGCACGAAATGACCATGGCCGAAATGGAATTGCGCGAGACCACGCGCGGCGAATTCCTGTGGCAATGGTCGGCCAGCGGAAACAAGCCCGCGGCCGAGGAACTCCGCCCCGTATGGCCCGAAGGCTGCCGGGCCGGCGAGAACCTGTTGCGCTGTGGCGAAGCAGGTTTGCGCGGCACGCTCGCGATCGAAGGCGTGGGCAAACGCTATTCCGCCGCGATGGTGAAAGTGTTCTGGCTCGATGGCCAGAGCCGCGTCTACACCATCACCTCCGGTCAACCAACCGTGCAACTTTACGGTTCGGCCGAGGACCAGCGCGGCATGGGCGAGATCGCAAAGGCCTACACGGTGCTGGGCGTCCACCACATTCTTTCCGGCTTCGACCATCTGTTGTTCGTGCTCGCGCTGCTGTTCCTCGTCGGCTTCAACAAACGCCTCGTGGCGGCGCTGACTGCATTTACCGTGGCGCACAGCCTGACTTTGGCGCTCAGCGCACTTGGCTGGCTGACCTTGCGCGGGCCGCCGGTTGAAGCCGCGATCGCGCTGTCGATCGTGCTCGTCGCAGGTGAGGCGCTGCACAACCGCCAGACCCTGTCGCGTCGCTGGCCTGCATTGGTGGCGTTCCTGTTTGGACTGGTGCACGGCCTCGGCTTTGCGGGCGCATTGAAGGCGATCGGTTTGCCGCAACAGCACTTGTCGGTGGCATTGCTGACGTTCAATGTCGGCGTCGAACTTGGGCAGCTCCTGGTGGTGGCGGCCGCCTATCCGGTTTATCTGGCCTTCGCACGGGGTCCGAGATTCGTCGTCGCGCGGGCGCCGGCGCTCTACGCGATCGGTGGCGTGGCGGCGTATTGGTCGATCGGAAGGATCGTTAGTATTCTCGTGTAGCGAATTGTCTACGACGGAGGGGCTCGCGATACGCCTCCTCTAATTTTGGGACGATGGCACGGCATCCGCACCTTCACCCCTTGTGACGCGCCGTGCAGCTCGACCCGGCAAGGGGGTGTCGGCGAGGACCTGTTCGAGT
>JBDTTE010000324.1:0-3811 GCA_039930785.1 Betaproteobacteria bacterium
GCCTGCGACAAGCCGATCGGGCTTTCCCTGGAAGAAGCGAAGCAGCTGTGCCGCGCAGTGGAGAAGAGGGGGATCGTGTTCCTGCTGACGCATAACTACACCGGTTACCCGATGGTGAAGCAGGCGCGTCACATGGTCGCGAATGGGGAGCTGGGCGATTTGATCAAGGTCATAGTCGATTATCCGCAGGGCTGGTTCCTGCAGCCGCTCGAAAAGCAGGGCCACAAGGGCGCGGCCTGGCGCGCGGATCCTTCGAAATCCGGTTCGGGATGCCTGGCCGACATCGGCTCGCACGCGCAGCACATGATGCACACGGTCACGGGGCTGGAAATTGACGAGCTGTTGGCTGACTGCGGTCATCTTCACGGCCGCACAGTCGACGACGACGTCAGCATCCTGCTGCGTTTTCGCGGTGGCGCGCGTGGTGTCCTGACCGCGTCGCAGGTCCTGGCGGGTGAGGAAAACGGTCCGAATTTTCGCATCTATGGCACGCGGGGCGCGCTGGAATGGAAACAGCTGGAGCCCGAGACGCTGATCCACCGGCAACCCGGTCAACCGGCGCGGACGCTGCGTCGAGGGGAAGCCTATCTGTGTGACGCCGCGAAACGCGCGAGTCGCATTGCACCGGGCCACCCGGAGGGTTACTACGAAGCCTTTGGTAATTTATACCGGAATTTCTTCGACGCGATCGTTGCGCGGCGACAGGGCCAGCATAGCGAAGAGGATTTTCCGACGGCGGTCGATGGCGCGCGAACCATGGCGTTCATCGAAACCGCGCTGGAGAGCGATGCCGCGGGCGGCAAATGGACGCGCTTGAAAGACCACAGGCATTAACCCACCGATTGCTCATTGCCCATCGCTGATCACCGCATCCAAATGGCCGACATTGTCCTCAAAGACGTCGAAAAATATTTCGGCGATAACTACATCATCCGGAAGCTCAACCTCGAGATCCGCAACCGCGAATTCGTGGTGCTGCTCGGGCCTTCGGGCTGCGGCAAGACGACGACCTTGCGCGCGATTGCGGGCCTGGAGGAGATCGACACCGGCGATATTCTTATTGACGGCAAGCCGGTGCAGGCGCTGCAGGCCGCGGATCGCGACATTGCCTTTGTGTTCCAGCTGTATGCGTTGTACCCGCACTTGACAGCCTACGAAAACATCGCGTTCCCGCTTCGGGCAATGAAGGAATCGGGCGCCACGATCGACTCTCGTGTGCGCGCGGTGGCGAAGGCACTCAGGATCGAGTCCCTGCTGAAGAAGCGCCCCGGGGCACTTTCCGGCGGCGACCTGCAGCGCGTCGCCATCGGCCGGGCGCTGATTCGCCGGCCAAAAGCGTTGCTGATGGACGAACCGATCGGCGCGCTGGATGCGAAGCTGCGCGAGGAAATGCGCTCCGAACTCAAGCGGCTGCATATCGAGAACGGCACGACGACCGTTTACGTGACCCACGACCAGGTCGAGGCAATGTCGATGGCCGACAAGATCGCGATCATGAACGAGGGTGTGCTGCAGCAGGTCGGTACGCCGACCGAGGTCTACAGTCATCCCGTGAACCTGTTCGTCGCCCAGTTCATCGGCAGTCCGATCATGAACATCGTCAACGGTGCGGCACGTCCCGCCGACGCGGGCACGAACGTCATCCTTGGTGATAACGACGCGACCCTGGCGTTTCCGCAGAAGCTCCACCCGATGATCGTGGAGAAGAGGCACGCGGAGAATGACCTCGCGATCGGCGTGCGGCCCGAAGGCGTGCTCGTGGCAAGAACGCAGACGGCGGGCTACATCCCCGTGGAAGCGCACATCATTGAACCGCTCGGTCCGTACGATATCGTCGACCTGCAGTTCGGCAAGCAGCGGGTGCGCGCACGTACGCCGTCGGGCTATGTGGCGAAAGCCGGCGATGTGGTCTGGGCGAAGTTCGACGAGACACAGACGCATTTCTTCAGCACCCGCACCGGCGAATCGCTGAACATCAGGCTATAAGAACATGGCCCATTTAAAACTCGACGGCATCAGCAAGAAATTTCGTGGCCACACGGCACTGGCCTCGCTCGACCTCGACATTGCCAGCGGCGAATTCTTCGTGCTGCTCGGCCCGACGGGTGCGGGCAAGACCACGACCCTGAGGCTGATCGCCGGCCTGGATCGACCAAACGCCGGCAGCATCGCCATCGACGGCGAAGACGTGATGGAATGGAGCGCGGCCGAGCGTGACGTCGCGCTGGTGTTCCAGTACTACTCGCTGTATCCGCACTACACGGTGCGCCAGAACCTGGAGTTTCCGCTGCGTTCGAAGGCGCGCAACCTGTCACAGTCGGATATCGACCAGCGCGTAGCCACGGCGTCGAAGACACTGCGCATCGAACACTTGCTCGAACGCAAAACCGATCGCCTGTCGGGCGGTGAAATGCAGCGCGTCTCGATCGGCCGCGCGATCGTGCGCGAGCCGCGCGTGTTCCTGATGGACGAACCGCTATCGAACCTCGACGCGAAGCTGCGCGAGCTTTTGCGCGCTGAACTGAAAGACCTGCAGATGAAACTGGGTGCGACGTTCCTGTACGTCACGCACGACCAGGTCGAAGCCATGTCCATGGGCGACAAGGTAGGGGTGCTGAACAACGGGCGCATCGTGCAGGTCGGCACGCCGCAGCAGGTCTACAACCGGCCGCGCGATATTTTCGTGGCCACGTTCGTCGGTTCACCGACGATGAACCTGAACCGGGCGAAAGTGGCAGACGGTCGCGCGATTATCGTGCCGGGCCGGCTGGAAGTGCCGCTCGACAGTTTCGGCGCACGCATGCCCGATGATGTGACCCTCGGCGTGCGTTCCGAAGACATTATTGTCGGCCCGAATGAAACAGTTGAAGCCCGCGTGCATGGGGTAGAGAATCAGGGTGTCGAGAAGGTTCTGACGTTGCGCGTGGAGGATTGCCAGCTTAAGGCCACCGTGCCGGCGCGCATGGAAATCGGCATCGATGCTGCGGTGCGGTTTTCATTCAAACGCGACAAGCTGCATTGGTTCGATACGGGCACCGGCCTAAATTTGTTCTACGGCGAGGAGAAAGCACATGGCTAAGATTTTGTTCAAGAACGTCAACGTACTCGATTGCACGGGCGCGCCGCCGTTCGCGGGGCAGGTGATGGTCGAGGGCAATCGAATCAAGGCCGTGGCGCCGCAGGGTTCGAGCTTGCCTGCCGAGGGCGCGCAGGTGGTCGATGGTGGCGGTGCAACATTGATGCCGGGCCTGATCGAATCCCACTCGCACCTTTCGTTCCTCGATACGCCCGACCTCGAAGGATTGGGCTTCGTGCCACCGGAAGAGCACATGCTGCGCACGGTCCGGAACGCCAAAAAAATGCTGGACCAGGGCTTCACCGCCTGTAACAGCGCGGCCTCGGCCAAGCCCCGGCTCGACGTTGTCCTGCGCAACGTTATCAACGCCGGCGATTTCCCCGGCCCGCGTACCCTGGCCGCAAGTCCCGAGATGACGGTCACGTCGGGGCTGGGTGATGTGCGCATGATGCATATCCACCGCGAAACCTTTGCGGTGATCTGCGACGGAGCCGAAGAGTTCCGCAAGATGTCGCGGCTGATGGTGCGCGAAGGTGTGGACACACTGAAGATCAATCCGTCGGGCGATGAATTCATCCCGCACGCGCGTGCCCACCAGACGGTGATGACGGAAGCCGAGATCGCGGCGGTGTGCGATGTCGGCCACGCTCACGGCAAGCGCATGGCGGCGCATGCGCGCAGTGCGGAATCCGTGAAGCTCTGCCTGAAGCATGGTGTCGCGGTGATCTATCACGC
>JBDTTE010000325.1:0-3799 GCA_039930785.1 Betaproteobacteria bacterium
TCCTTCGCGTTCTTTCTTGCTTTTCCTTCGCGTCCTTTGCGTCAACGACTTTGAATTACGCCCCAGTCGCCCGGGCCTTCTCTCGCATACAATGCGCGGCATGAAAGAATTCCTCCCGCCGCTGGAAACCCTGCGCGAAGCCGCTTCGGTCGTCTACGAAACCATGTCACCCACGCCGCAGTACGCGTGGCCGCTGTTGAAAGCGGCGCTTGGCGCGGAGGTCTGGGTGAAGCACGAGAACCACACCCCGATCGGGGCATTCAAGCTGCGCGGGGGGCTGGTCTATTTCAGGGATCTGTCGAAGAGCGCGCGTCCGCCGTCCGGCGTCATCAGCGCGACTCGCGGGAATCATGGTCAGTCGGTAGGTTTCGCGGCGCGCAAATACGGCTTGCCGGCGACGATCGTCGTGCCGCACGGCAATGGCTCCGAGAAAAACGCGGCGATGCGCGCGCTCGGCGTCGAACTCATCGAGCATGGGGAAGATTTCCAGGCGGCACGGGAACGCGCCATCTGGATTGCGCAGCAGCGCGGATTGCACATGGTGCCCGCCTTTCATCCGCTGCTGGTTCGCGGCGTGGCCTCCTACTCGCTGGAGCTGTTCGACGCGGTGCCGGATCTCGATGTTGTTTACGTTCCGATCGGCCTCGGCTCCGGCGTTTGCGGCGCGATCGCGGCGCGCAACGCGCTCGGCCTGGATACCGAGATCGTCGGCGTCGTGTCCGAGCACGCCCCGGCCTACGCGCTTTCGATCGAGCAGCGGCGCCTTATCGAACATGCGGTCACCACGCAGATCGCGGATGGCATGGCCTGCCGCACGCCGGAGACCGACGCGCTGCAGATCCTGTGGGAGGAGCTCTCGCGCGTGGTGCGAGTATCCGATGAAGAGATCGGTGAGGCGATGCGCCTGATGTACTCGACCACCCACAACGTAGCGGAAGGCGCTGGCGCGGCGGCGCTGGCTGCGGCGCTGAAGGAACGTGAACGCCTGCAGGGGAAAAAGGCGGCCGTCGTTCTGAGCGGGGCCAATGTGGACAGCGCCGTGTTCGCGCAACAACTGGCGCGCAGCTAACCCATGACGAATGCGCACTTGCCTTCGATGGCGCATGGCGGGAAGATGCGCGGGATTTCAGGACGGATATTTGCAATGTCGATTCGACGTTCCCTGCTCGCGCTTCTGCCGCTCATCGCCCTCGTTGCCGGAAATCTCGCGTTGCTGCTGTCCGGCAACGCCGCCATTGCGGCGACAGCCATGGCGATCTATCGCGGCGACCTGCCTGCCACCACCAGTTCCGCCAGCCGCAAATTCGAGATGCGGCTCAAGGCGGACGGCACGATGAGCCTGACCGCGGATGCCGGCAGCAATCGTCCAGCCGTGACCGAGGACGGGCGCTGGAACCCGATTTCGCTCGAGCAGATCGACGTCATCATCGAACGCCGCAACGGCGTCGCGACGGTCCCGACGGTCATGCATTTCGTCAGGAAGGGTGACGCATTGCAAGTCACGCCGGATTCCGCCGCGCCATTCGGCGGCCAGATCCTGCAACTACGGCAGACCAAATCGGCGACTGTTGCCGCGGCGGTGCCGATCCTGCGCACGGTCGACGCCACCGGCGTCTGGCGATGGGATGGCATAGTCGCGCCGACGGGCACCGTGAAAGTGGAGCAGCCGGAGCGCTACACCCTGGACTTGCAGGCCGGCGGAAAAGCCGTGATTCGCGCAAACTGCAACCGCGGCCAGGCTGGCTACAAATTCGACGGCCAATCGGCGGTGATCCGCATTTCCGGCATGTCCAAAACCGCCTGTCCAGGCGACACGCTGTCCGATCGCTTCCTGAAAAGCATGGAGTCCGCAACCGGTCAGCGGATGCGCGGCGACCTGCTGTTCCTGGATCTGCCCGGCAGCGGCGGCACCATGAAATTCATGCGGGCGAAATAACATGCCATTCGATCCAGATGCAACCGGTGGCAACAAGGCGCGCAACGTACTCGGCGGCCCGCTTGGCGAATGCGGATCGAAGCCGCTGACCGGTTTTTATCGCGACGGCTGCTGCAACACCGGCCGCGACGACCACGGCGTCCACACGGTCTGCTCGCTCATGACGGAGGCGTTCCTTGGATTCTCGGCGGCGCGCGGCAACGACCTCAGCACGCCAATGCCCGATTTCGGCTTTCCCGGCCTGAAGGCCGGCGATCGCTGGTGCCTGTGCGCGGCGCGCTGGCGTGAAGCGCTGCAAGCCGGCTGCGCGCCGCAGGTGGTATTAAATGCCACGCACGAGCGCACGCTGGACTATGTAAGCCTCGAAGACCTGAAGAAGCACGCGGTTGACCTGCAATAGGGGCTAGGGATTAGGGGCTAGGGGCTAGGGGAAGTACGAAAGCATCGCGCCTCTTCTTTTCACTTCCCCTAGCCCCTAGTCCCTAGCCCCTAACACGGTCAATGGCGGAACCGCCATTGACCGTGTTATTGTCGGCCTGCCGGGGCTGCTGGCGTGCTTCGGCCTCATACGATACGGAGAGCCATGAGTATCAAGTTTCGCAGCAAAGACCTGACTTCCGCGGAAGTTTCTTTCCTGAAATGGCAGTACGGGTTTGATGAAGAGGACGAGCCGTTCGAACGCGCTCTGTGGCACGCGATCATGCGCGCCTGGGACGCCGACGCCGCGAGTGTAGAGGGCTCGGAAAATCTTCTGCGCCTCGGCTGCCCGGGCGCCTTTCCCGAAGAAGTTGCGCTGTACGTTAAGTTCAAGTCCGAGGGCAGCGACTCGGTGTGGAACGAACTGATCCGCCGCGCCGGGCTTTCCGAACGCCGCACCGCCAAGGTGGAGCCGACGGTCGATCGCCGACGCCGCAGCGGCAGCGCAAGCCGCGCCTGATTACCGGCGCATTCCGCCGGAATCGGAAGAACAGCATCGGCGCGCGCAAGCCGCGCGCCTGCAGCGGCTGATTCTGTTTCGCACCGAAGCAGCCCAACCATTCAAACCGAATGACCAGGGCATCAGGAACCCAGCATGAAGCCAGGCGACATGAAGGCACGGGAATTCCAGTCGTGGTCGTCCGTCGTACCCGGCTGGCGCAAGCACGATGCACGGCTATCGCAATCGTTCGGCATTGTTTCCACCGCCCTGCTGGACAAGGCCGGCGTTGCGATCGGGGATCACGTCCTCGATGTCGCCTGCGGCACAGGCGAGCCAGCCATTCCAGCCGCGCAACGGGTCGGGCCGAAGGGCAAGGTTTTTGCGACCGATCTCGTCGCCGGCATGGTCGCCTTCGCCAAGGAAAAAGCGCGAACACTTGCGCTCGACAACATCGAATTCGTGGTGACCGACGGCGAGCAATTGGAGTTGTCGGCCGCGTCGTTCGACGCTGCGACGATGCGCTGGGGACTGATGTTCATGCCCGAACCGCTGGCCTGCCTGCAACGCATCCATCGTGCCCTCAAACCGGGCGCCGCTTTTGCGACAGCCACCTGGGCGGGCCCGGATCGCAATCCCTGGGCCGCCGTACCGCTCGCGACGATGAAGCGCTACCAGGAAATACCGGCACCCGTACCCGGGCAGACCGGACTATTCGCCTTTGCCGATCCGGAAAAACTCAAGGACACGATGCATACGGCCGGTTTTCGCGATGTCACGGTCGAGGGCCTCGACGTGCTTTGGTCAGGCCCGGCGACAGGCGAGGAATATTTCGGCGAAGTCATCGAGATGGCGGGACCGCTCGCCTCGCTGTACGCCAAGCTGCCGGAGGATAAGAAAGCGGCTTACGCGAAAGATGTGGCCGAGGAAGCGCAGCGCCAGTCGGT
>JBDTTE010000326.1:0-3798 GCA_039930785.1 Betaproteobacteria bacterium
CTGACCATCTGATTTCGAGTCAGCGCCGTTATGGCCACTTCGGTACCTCTCCTGAATCGTGTGTTATTTTACCAGCGATGCCGTTCAATGCGAATCCTTGCTCGTGCGTGATAGCTGCTTGATGATGAAATTGCGCGCCACCCTGCGGGGCAATTCGTCGAAGAGGGCGTTACGCTTTATCGCGGCGGCGCTGATCTTCGCATTGTCTTCCTGTGACCCAGACGCGCTGTTTGAGCGGACGGTGCAACCCTTTGGAGAAACGGACGAGCTGGTCGTCCTCGTCCGCAACGGTCCGACCACGCGCTTCCTCGGTGCGGACGGCAAGTACAGCGGCATCGAGCAGGACCTGCTTGAAATGTTCGCCAAGGACACCGGTGTGCGCCTGCGCATCGTCGAGCGCACGAATTTCAGCGAAATCCTGCCTTCCCTGCGCAAGCATCTGGCGCACATCGCCGCCGCGGGACTGACGGCGACGGAGGAAAGGCGCAAGGATTTCATTTTCGGACCCGCTTACCTTTCCGTGCATACAGTGGTCGCGTACAACACGGATAAACCCCGGCCGAAGAACATTCACGACCTGGTCGGTAAACGGGTCGGCGTTCTCGCGGGCTCCAGCGCGGCCGAGCAACTTGGGCTCGAACTGCTCGCCGAGCCCAAGCTGACGTGGGAAGCGGTTGCAGCGACGGACAGCATCGAATTGCTCGACAAGCTGGGTGACAACGAGTTCGACTTTGTTGTGACGGATTCGAACATGGTCGAACTCGCACAAAATTTTGCGCCGAACATCGGCCGTGCATTCCATATTGGCGAACCCGAATCGCTTTCCTGGGCGCTGCCGAAGGATGCCTCGCCCGTGCTCGTCGAACGGGTACGCCAGTTCTTTTCACATATCAACAGCAACGGCACGCTGCGGATATTGCTGGATCGCTACTACGGCCACATCCAGCGGCTGACGCAAGGCGACGTCGCGAATTTTCTGGAACGCAGGATTTCAGTCCTGCCGCAATACCGTACCTTTTTCGAGGAGGCACAGGAGCTGACCGGCATCGACTGGCGCCTGCTGGCCGCGCTGGGTTTCCAGGAATCGCACTGGGAGCCGCTCGCCACCAGCCCCACCGGCGTGCGCGGCTTGATGATGCTGACGTCCGAAACCGCCGACCGGCTTGGCGTCAGTGACCGCCTTGTTCCACGGCAGAACATCATCGCCGGTGCGCGTTACCTGAAGATATTAAAGGACACCCTGCCCGACCGCATTGTCGAACCAGACCGCACATGGTTCGCGCTGGCCTCATACAACGTCGGTTACGGCCATCTCGAAGATGCGCGCATCCTGACCCAGCGACACGGGTTGAACGCGGACTCATGGGTCGATGTGAAGAAAACGCTCCCGCTCCTGGCGCGATCGGATTTCTATACAACCGTCAAGCGCGGGTTTGCTCGCGGCGGCGAAGCGGTCATCCTGACGGAAAACATCCGCAATTACTTCGACATTCTGGTTCGGTTTGAGGACGCGTATCGCCCGCTGTTCTCGAGCAATCCGGAAAACGAGAACGACGTCGTGCCCTGACGAATCAGCTTCGGCGAAGAACTTCGACGCCCGCCATGTAAGGACGCAGTACATGCGGGACCGTGACGCTACCGTCTGCCTGCTGATAATTCTCCAGCAGGGCCACCAGTGTTCTGCCCACCGCTAACCCGGACCCGTTCAAGGTGTGCACCAATTCGTTCTTCCCCTTGTCACCTTTGTAGCGCGCCTGCATGCGACGGGCCTGGAAGGCTTCGAAGTTGCTGCACGAGGAAATCTCCCGATAGGCATTCTGTCCCGGCAACCAGACTTCGAGGTCATAGGTTTTCGCCGCGGAAAATCCCATGTCGCCGGTGCACAGCGCCATCGTGCGATACGGTAATTCCAGACGCTTGAGTATGGTTTCGGCGTGCGCAGTCAATTGCTCCAGCGCATCATAGGAATGTTCCGGATGCACGACCTGCACGATCTCGACCTTGTCGAACTGGTGCTGCCGGATCATGCCGCGTGTGTCCTTGCCATACGAACCCGCCTCCGAACGGAAGCACGGCGAATGGCAGACGAACTTCAAAGGTAATTTATCAGCGGGGATGATCTCGTCGCGGACAATGTTGGTTACCGGCACTTCAGCGGTGGGGATCAGATAGAACTTGCCCCCGTCGGCGCGCGGCACCGAGAACAGATCCTCTTCGAACTTCGGCAACTGCCCGGTGCCCCGCATGCTCTCTGCGTTGACGAGGTAAGGCACATAGACTTCGGTATAGCCATGCTCGGTGGTATGCACGTCGAGCATGAACTGCGCGAGCGCGCGATGCAGCCGCGCCAGTGGCCCCTTCATCAGCGTGAAGCGCGCGCCGCTGATCTTCACCGCGGCATCGAAATCCAGCAAGCCGAGCTCCGTGCCTACGTCGACGTGATCTTTGGCGGGGAAATCGAATTTGCGTGGCTCACCTACCCGGCGGACTTCCACATTTTGCTCTGCGGATTTTCCCGCGGGGACGCTGGCATGCGGGAGGTTCGGGATCGACAGCAGCAGGTCCGTCAACTGCGCCTGGATGCTCTCGAGATCGGCCTTGTTCGCCTTCAGCTCATCGCCGACGCCGGCCATTTCCGCCATCAGGGCAGCGACATTTCCACCCGTGCGCTTCAGTTCGCCGATCTGCTTCGACGACGCGTTGCGTTTGGCTTCCAATTCCTGCGTTCGCACCTGTGATGTCTTGCGCCGGTCTTCAAGCGCGCGGAACGCGCCGACGTCGAGCACGACACCGCGTGTGGCAAGTCGGGCCGCGACACCCTCGAGGTCACTTCGAATCAGTTGAACGTCCAGCATTGCCTTCCTTTGCGTCCCTTCGTTCTTCCTTGGCGTCCTTTGCGTCAACGCCTTCCGGTTTTTATTTCTTTGCCTTTAAATCAAGCTCGCGCAGTTGCGCCAGCTTCTCCGCGATCCTGCCTTCCAACCCGCGCGACGTTGGCTTATAGAGCCGCGTACCTTCCAGACCGTCGGGGAAGTAATTCTCCCCTGCCGCGTACGCATCCGGCTCGTCGTGCGCATAACGATAGGTGCGACCGTAACCGAGTTCCTTCATGAGCTTTGTGGGCGCATTGCGAAGATGTTCCGGCACGGGACGGGATTTGTCGGACTGGACCAGCGAGCGCGCGTCATTATACGCAACGTAAGCTGCATTCGACTTCGCCGCGCATGCCAGATAGATCGCTGCCTCACCTAGCGCCAGTTCGCCCTCCGGCGAACCCAGGCGTTCGTAGGTTTCGCAGGCGTCGAGCGCGACTCGCAGCGCTCGTGGGTCCGCGAGGCCGATGTCCTCGACCGCCATGCGCACCAGCCGCCTTCCCATGTAGAGTGGATCGGCGCCGCCATCGAGCATGCGAACCAGCCAGTACAACGCCGCATCGGGCGCGGAGCCTCGCACCGACTTGTGCAATGCCGATATCTGGTCATAGAACGCGTCGCCGCCCTTATCGAAGCGGCGCAGGTTTTGCGCAAGCGTGGCCTGCACGACGGCCTCGTCGACCTGCGAAGCGGATTGCGCCGTTGCAGCAGTGCCCACGGCTTCCGCCATGTTTAGCAGGCGTCGCGCGTCGCCGTCGGCAGCGCCGACCAGCAATTCCGTGGCACGGTCAGAGATAGTCAGCGCCGGATATGCCAAGGCGAACGCCCTGCCGAGCAATTGTGTGAGGTCAGGTTCCGACAGCGGCTGCAGTACATACACCGCCGCACGCGACAGCAATGCGCCGTTGACTTCGAAGGACGGGTT
>JBDTTE010000327.1:0-3792 GCA_039930785.1 Betaproteobacteria bacterium
AAAGGGGCGATGCCGAGCAGGGTATTCACGACAAAAGGTCGCGCCATGCGATCGATTGGCTTGTGATTCGCGGAGGTTGAACCCCATACGGCGAGCAGCTTGCCGCCCATCGAGACAGCGCTCAGGTCGACGGAAATCACGATTGCCGAAACCGTCCAGTTGTAAAGAAAGTTTTGCGCCGGTCCTCCGTCGGTGTGTCCCATCTGATCCATGATTGCCTTTGTGGTCGCCTCATCGAAATGCGCACAACCTGCCGCGTCCATTTCGGCGCCGTTCTTGATCGCGTTGCCCGCCGTTTGATAGGCACCCACCAGGCCTTTTATGTTGTTGTAGAAAGGATCGTCCCGCAGACCGGCGAAGACGCGGAACCTGTGATTCCGCCCCTCGAGGCCTCCCGGGTCTGTCGGGTCGCCGGATACGGAATCTGTGTTGCCGAGCTTGCATTTGACTGCGTTTGCCGCGGCAAATCGGCACGCAATCGACGTCGAAGCGGTCGTGTGGCCGAAGGCCTTGCCGCTGTCGACATGAATTACATAGTCGACCTTGTCCGAAAAGCTATGGCCCTGGATAGTCATGGCGAGATTCAGTTGCCGCCCTTCGGGCGATGTCCACGCGTATACGTCGGCTATATCGGCCTGCGGATTCGCGACCGTAGTGGGCGAGTCGAGATGGTCGGAGGCGTGGGTCACTTTCGCTGAGACTGCGAAAAGAAGAAGCGCGATGAAAGCCGCCGTGACCTGGCGTGGCTTCGAGTGGGCGCCGATAGCAGATGTTCCAGGTTGCGGACATACGAAGTCACATCCCAGCACATTCGCGGAGCCAAATTCATACGTGAGGAATTTCATTTTCAACACCTCTGTAAGTTCGTTTTCACCGGAGCCGTTCAATGCGCGGTACAAATATGCACGGATGTCCGAATCCGTCAGCTATTGGTCGTCAGGTCCGTTGGTGATGTCGGGATATCGTGTACCGGGTATGAGAGCAACTCGTCTCCGGTACGAACGAACCCGCGCGGACAAATGTTTCCAGAAGCGTGAGATCGAATCTATTGGAGGAAAGTATCGGCGTACTTTTGCACCTGTCGGTCAGGCAGGAGGTTGTGTCGGCACCGTGATGGCGCGTCTTCGCGAGGATCTTGCACCCGCCCTCCGGGATAAAAACTATCCTGAGTGGGTGAAACTAATCAGTGCGTGGGGTCAGAATCAGTGCGTGGGGTCAGGCCTTGCCTTTTGCCTGCTCCGCCCGGGCGATGAGCCGGCTGACGCGGGAAACCGAAAGCCCCAATTGCCGGGCAATCGCAGTCATGCTCAGGGCGCTTTCCGTGTGGGCTCGGTATAACGCCTCCTCCCGTGTCGCGCAACTGCCTAACCACTGGCTGAGGCTGCGCGCTTTGCTGCGCTGTGTTTTCGGGATATCAGGGTCGGCGCTATGGCGCGGCTCGGCCAGCGCCTGCATGCGCTCCACGAACGCCTCGTCGCCCAGATAGATTTGCTGTCGCAAGGCGCTTTCCCATAACGGTGTTTGAGCGGAGGACGCGACGAGCGTTGCATAACGACGTGCACCCCGAAGCCGGTCGGCGGCGGTGCGCACCGGCCGCCCCAACACATGGCCGTGCAGCCCATCGGTATCCAGCCAGGTGGGGGCTGTTTCCAGACCTACATGTGCCTTGTAACTCGACCAGGGCCACGCCTGAGGTTTCCTGACAATCCGGGCGGCCACAGGATTCAATTCCACGTAGCGGCAGACCTCGAGCAGGTAAGCATCCCGGTCTACCAGGATGGCCTTGAAGCGCCCCTGGAACAAATGTCCCACCTTGTTGTGCCGCCGATTGAAGGCCTGGGTGTATACGCCGTTGATCTGGCGCATGAGCAGCGACAAAGTGGCCTGCCGGGTATGCAGCACGAAGTGGTAGTGGTTGCCCATAAGACAATAGGCGAGCATCTCGGCGTCGAATCGGGAGAGCGCGTTACCCACGATATCCAGCAGTAGGTGTCGGTCCTGATCATCGACGAAGATCGGCTCGCGCCGATCTCCGCGCGCGGTCACGTGGTAGACGGCTCCCGGGAATTCGATGCGCAGTGGTCGGGCCATGCGAGAAAACTACGTCTAGGGGAGGCAAAAGGCAAGGCCTGACCCCACTGCATGCCGCTGTGAGCTAGCCCCGTTTGGGGTGCTTCAGGGGGCAGGCCTTGCATTTTTCCTGGACCGTTCGTACGCATGAGCAATTCGGTCCATTTACGTTTCCGGTGACGCAAAAGGCAAGGCCCGACACTTGTATTGAACTCGCGCTTCGTCATCGACTCACTTCAATCTGCCGACGAACGCTAACTGACGGCTGATTTTCGCCATCGACCTTGAATACGGCAATTACCGAATAGGTGCCCGGTGGGGCGGAAGCTCCGAGTTCGACCGTGATAAAGAGATCACTCAGCAAAGCCTGCCGCGGGGAGGGCACATTGTCGATCAGGATCTTGTTTCCTTTGCTTTCCTTGAATATGGACCCATCAGGGCGCACTACGCTGAAATCCAGCGTCGCGGCACATGGCATGTTTTCCTTCGCGCATCCAGAGAAAAATACAGCGGTGCTAAATTTTTCCCTTCGCCTGGTTCGACTTACCATGTACACGGGCGGGATGTGATAAGGCGAAGTACCAAACCATTCTTTCCCCAGGGAGTGTGGATCCTCTACCAGCGCAAGCCAGACTTTGAGATCTCCGGACCGCCTCTGCCATTCTTTAGCAGGATCCATTGGCACGTCTGGGCCGAACCGTTCACCGTCACTAAATGCAAGGTGGGGATACGCCAGCATCATCAAGAAGAGGAAAGCGATTCTCATAGGGATATCCGCCGTCTTGGAATAGCTATGACGAAAGCCTACACCTCAATTCAATAAAGCGAGTGGTTGGGCGCGAAATTCCCACGATTCAGTGGTATGCATTTGCTCATTCGGCTGCTACTCATAGTCCATCGGGCCTGACTTCAGCTTCAAACTGGTCTGCCTGGCATTTCTCGAGGAATTCTGGGAGTGTGCACGGCAACCCGCGTGTAAACGTTCCGCTGGAGGATTTGCGGAAGTCATGTACCCCAAGCGTATTGTCTGCCTGACCGCGAAAAACGGCGGTCAAGTCTTGCAATATCGCACTCACCTACCGCTAACCGCCCGGCTCACCGTCGAGTAATGCACGCCGAACGCGTCGGCAATCGCCTGCAGCGTGTAGTCTCCCGTTGCGTACGCTGCCGCCATGCCGGTTCTGGAATCGGCGAAAGCGCTCCGGTAGTAGTCCAGCGACTTTGCCAGCGCGCGACGCTGCAGCCGGGGGATTTCCCTTATCGTGTGTTTGGCCGCCGCTTCCAGTTCGCGTTGCATCGTTTCAACGAAGGTGTCTGAACCCAGAAAGATCTGACCTTTGAGTTGCTCCCAGACACGTGGGCCGCGAACTCCTTCCTGCACGAAGTCGATATAGCGCTCGATCTGACGTGCGCGCTGGGCGCCGAACTGTCCGAGCACCCACTCGGTGCGCAACCAAGCCGGACTCGGGGCGGTACCGATCATTGCGAGGTAGCTACTCCATTTCCATTGGCGCACGCTCTTCACCATGCCGGCGCGCAGCGGGTTGAGTACGACGTAGCGCGCAAGCTCGAGCAGGTAACTGTCGCGTTCGACCAGAATTGCCTTGAAGCGCCCCTGGAAGACGTGCCCCACGCGGCCGTGTCGGCGATTGAATTTCTGGGTATACACGACGTCCCCCCGAATTTGAGTAGCGGAACTGAATGGAGTCCAATTCACCGAAA
>JBDTTE010000328.1:0-3763 GCA_039930785.1 Betaproteobacteria bacterium
GAAGTACGCGAATTACGCGCGAAATACGACCTCAACCCGAGCCTGCCGTCCATGCGCTGCGTAGGCTACCGACAGGCGTGGAAACATCTCGACGGAGAATACGATCTGGGCGAATTACGTGAAAAAGCCGTGGCGGCGACGCGGCAACTGGCCAAGCGGCAGCTAACGTGGCTGCGCGCGATGCCGGACGTCAGGGAATTCGATTGCCTTGCGCCGGACCTGCAGCAGCAGGTGGAAAGCTGGGTGGAACGACAACTCGAAGCGTGACTCGGGGGCGCGGACGCGCGCCCCCGGATCGTAACAATCAGTTACCCAGCGATTCCGCGCCGGCCTTTGCGATCTGGCCGTCTTCCGTGGATTTGACGCCGCTTACCCCGATGGCACCGACGAGCTGGCCACCGACGAGAATCGGCAAGCCGCCTTCAAGCGGCAGCGCGCCATGCAACGCGATCAACGCATTACGGCCACCCGCGATCGCGTCCTCGAATACCTTGGTCGGGCGCTTGAACGCCTGCGCCGTGCGCGCCTTGTCGATGGCGACCTGGATGCTGCCGGTCTGCGTTCCGTCGAGGCGTTGCAGGTACAACAGATTGCCGCCGTCATCGACAACTGCGATGACGACATTCCAGTTGTTCTTCTTTGCCTCGGCTTCGGCCGCGGCCGCGACTGCGCGCGCGCCGTCCAGGGTCAGGACTTTCTTGTCGGCCAGTTGCGCGTTAGCGGCCAGCGACAGCGTGGCGAGCACGGCAAAAATGCACAGGGAAAGCAGTTTCTTCGTAACGAACATGTTTTTCTCCTCGATTGTTGGTTTTCGGGTGCGCACAGCGGAACCGGCTGGCCGCGTAAAGCGTGGCTGGCTACGATAGCGCAGCGCGCGGCGCAACGGCAATTACTCTTCGGGAATTTCGATATTCCCGACTTCCGCGTGCGCTGCACCATGCGCGAACGTCATGCGCAACCTTTCGCCTTTGGTCAGCGCAGTCGCGGATCGCACGATGCTGCCATCGGTCTTTTCGACGATGCTGAAGCCGCGTTCCAGAACCGATTGCGGATTCAGGTGAGCCAGGTGCTCGCCCATGCGCGCGAGCCCCGCTTCGCGCAACTCGAGCAGGCGCGCGTGGCCGCGCTGCAGTCGCGATCGCAACTCCTGCTGGCGCGCGAGGTGCGCATCGATATCAGGGGCGGCAAGTTTGAACCGCTGCGAAGCATCCGCCACCGACCACTCCGCGCTTCGCAAGCGATGCGTCGCCGCCGCGCGCAGGCGGCTGGCGAAGTGCGAAACATGGCGCGACTCACCCGCGATGCGCTCGCCCGGGTGCTGCAGCCGCTTGCCGAGGTGGTCGATGTGCTGCATGCGCGCACCGATCAGGCGCTCGACATCGCGGGCCAATCGCGCGCCCAGCGAGCGCAGCCGGGCGGCCAGTTCCACGCGGTTCGGGCTGACCAGTTCGGCCGCGGCGGTCGGTGTCGGCGCGCGCGCATCGGCCACGAAATCGGCGATGGTGAAATCGGTTTCATGGCCGACGCCGCACACAACCGGAATCGCGCAATCGACGATCGCCCGCGCGACGACTTCTTCGTTGAACGACCACAGGTCCTCAATGCTGCCGCCGCCGCGGCATACGAGCAGCACGTCGACTTCCGCACGGGTGGACGCAGCACGGATCGCCTGCGCGATCTTGTCCGCCGCCCCTTCGCCCTGGACCGGCGCCGGATAAAGCACGACAGGAATGCCCGGCATGCGGCGGCGCAAAGTGGTCAGCACGTCGCGCAATGCCGCTGCCTTCGGAGAGGTGACGATGCCGATGCGCGCCGGAAACTGCGGCACCGGCCTGCGACGCGACGCCTCGAACAGGCCTTCGCCTTCGAGCTTGCGCTTCAGGCGCTCGAACGCCTCGAACAGCGCACCGAGGCCGGAGCGACGCATGGTTTCAACGGTCAACTGGAACTCGCCCCGCGCTTCGTAAAGGGAGGGCAGCGCGCGCACTTCGACCTGCATGCCGTTTTCAGGCTTCCAGTCGATCAGCGCGGATTTGTGGCGAAAGAAAACGCAGCGCACCTGCGCGTTCGCGTCCTTCAGCGAGAAATAGCAATGGCCGGAAGCGGCGCGCATGAAGTTTGAAATCTCGCCCGCGACCCAGAGCAGCGGCAAACCGCTTTCAATGCGTTCGCGAACGCGCCGGTTCAACTCGGTGACCGTCACGATTGCACCATTCAGATCATCGATTTGCATTCACGGAGCCCCGGAAAATTGCGCGCGAACGACTTTGGCGCGCGAACTTGCAAGAAAGCATCGAAAACGAATCGCAATTCACTCTTGACAAAGGTCGGCGCGTTCGATCACTTCATCCACAATCGTCATAAAAATGAAAGCCGACCTGCCGGAAACCCGCGCCACCACGCGGCCCTCTCCAGCAACCCTTTGAATAAAATGAATTAAATGCACGTGCAATTTTTAATCGGCGAACAAAAAACGCTTTGAAAAAACCGACTTACCGTGGGTTTCAAGAATCTGTGCACAGTGTTATCCACAAAGTTTGTGGACAATTTTTCGGCGTTAGATTATCGGCAGCCAGCGCTGTCAAGGCAATTTACCTTCTTATCACTTTGCTTGCCGCGCTTATCGATGCAGGCTAAAGTGGCGCGGATTTTTTTAATCCCGGAGAGCGCGTGCTGCACATCATAGAAGCGGCCGGATGGCCGATCTACCCGTTGATTCTTTGCTCGATTATCGCGCTGGGCATCATCGGCGAGCGTTTCTACAGCTTGCGCAAGGATTTCGTTGCGCCCCGCGACCTGTTGCCTAAGGTCGTCCAGGAGTTTCGCCAGAAAAAGATCTCGGCGGACCTGATCAACCGCCTGGCGCAGACATCGATGCTCGGCCGGATCTTCGCGGCGGCACTGAAGGACAGCAACAGCACGCGCGAGGTCATGAAGGATTCCATTGAAGAAGCGGGACGTGCCGTCGCCCATGAACTGGATCGCTTCCTGACCACGCTCGGCACGATTTCCACCATGGCGCCGCTGCTCGGTTTGCTCGGCACCATTATCGGCATGATCGAAATCTTCGGCTCGCAAGGCCCGACCGGCATGGCGAATCCGGCGCAGCTGGCGCACGGTATTGCCATCGCGCTCTATAACGCGGCTTTCGGCATTATCGTTGCCGTCCCGAGCCTGGTGTTCTACCGCCACTTTCGCGCACGCGCCGATTCGCTTGTAGTCGAAATGGAAATGCAGGCGGTCAAGCTCGTCGAAATCGTGCACGGCCAGCGCCAGGCCTGAACCCGCTCCATGAATTTCCGCCGCGGGTCGTTCAGGGAAGAACCGGAAATCAACCTGGTTCCCTTCATCGACGTGCTGATCGTCATCGTGATTTTTCTGACGGTGACGACGACGTATTCGCGCTACTCCGAAATGCAGATCAACCTGCCGACGGCCGACGCCAGCCGGCCGGTGGATCGACCCAACCAGATCAACGTCGGCGTCTCGGCGAGCGGCCAGTACATGATCAACCGCAATGCCGTGGCCTTCACGACGCCCGACGCATTGGCCGCGGAATTGCAGCGCGCGGCGAATGGCCAGGCCGATCCGGTTATCATCATCAACGCGGACGCCACTACCACGCACCAGTCGGTCATCAACGTGATGGAAGCGGCACGCGTCGCCGGTTACGGCAAGATCACTTTTACGACCCAGCAGCAGCACCGCTGAAGCGCCACGCAGCCGCGGCGTTCGCCGATCCGCAACGTTCCACGAGTTCGCG
>JBDTTE010000329.1:0-3680 GCA_039930785.1 Betaproteobacteria bacterium
GCCAGCGTCGGCGGGGTGAAGAAGTCCCAGTACTCCAGGCGCATGATCGTGAGCGGCGTGCGACCGAGTTCCCGCATCGCCAGATCTATGCCTTCGATCAGGAACCACTGGTTCTCAAAGTGACCGTTGACGATGACCAGTTTTTGCACGCCGTGGCGCGCGAATTCGCGCACGGTGTCACGCACCGTATGCGCGAGCGTCATCGCATCGAGGCTGGTGGTGCCCGGAAAATGCTGGCCACCGCCGCACTTCGGCTGGGATTTGTAGCCATAGGCCAGCGCCGGCGCGACCAGGCCCGCCGTTTCGGCCGCCACGCCTTGCGCAACGGCGGCGGACAGGATGGCGTCGGTTCCAAGCGGCAAGTGCGGACCGTGTTGTTCCAGTGCGCCCACGGGAAGGAATACGGGCGCGTGCTCATCGCGCACGCGGCCTTCGTATTCCATCCAGGTGAGGCGATTCATCAGCGTTTCTTGCATGACACTTGTCCTTTCAGTCGCGGGAATGTGAGCGCGCTTCCAGCAAGGCAGCGCCAGTGATCATTGCGGCGCCCGCCCATTCGAGGCCTTGCAGGCGTTCACCACCGATCCACATCGCCGATACCATCGCAGCGACGAGTTCGAAAACCAGGAGGATGGATGAACGGCCGGCCTGCAGGTGGCTGACGCCGTAAACGGTCAGTGCCATCGCGGCCATCATCCAGATGCCGGCAAAGGCGAGAAGCTCGACCAGCAGCTGCGTGGGCAAAGAAGGGATCGAAGTGCCCAGGAGCAACGCGAGCACACCCGCCAGCGTGCCGCAGCCGACATAGATCGAGAGCGTTTTCACCATCAGCGGCGTGCGGTCCGCTGCGAGCGCGAATATATTCTGCGCGGCGTAGAGCAGGCCCGAAGCGAGAGCCAGGGCGTCGATCCAGGTCGGAGGTGAATCGAATATTGCGAAACCCCCAAGCAGCAGGAAAGCGCCGAACACCGCCGCTCCAACAGCCACGAGCCTCAGGGGGGTCAGGGATTCGCCGAATGCCAGCCGCCCGCCGATCACACCCCAGACCGGTGCAAGGTAAAACAGCAGCATCACGCGCACGACTTCACCCGCCATCAATGCGGATGTGAAGCAGACATTCGCGCCGCCACCGGTCAGCGCAATCATTGCCACAATTTTTCGCTGTGGCCACCAGCTCTTCTGGCGCAGCAGCAACCACGGCAACACAAGCAGCCCGATGAGCCCATAGGCCAGGATGGTGAACGTGATGCCGTTCAGGCCGTGATTGCCGAAATAGCGGAACGGCATCCACGTCAGCCCCCACAGCAGCCCCGAAAACAGCAGCGCGACCACGGCGAGGGTTGCCGAGTCCGAGGGGCGAGGGACGAGGGACGAGGAGAGAGGGAGAACCGGGCTCCGCAGCTCTTTACTCGCCCCTCGCCCCTCGTCCCTCGCCCCTGTCTTCATCCCATCCACGCTCCGCCATTCGGACTCAGCACCTGGCCATAGTAAAAACTCGCGAGATCCGAAGCGAGGAATAGCGCCGTGCCGGCGATCTCGGAAGGCTCGCCGACGCGCTTCGCGGGTATGGCGCGCTCGCGCTCCAGCATTTCGGCGCTCATGCTTTCCAGCGACAACATCGGCGTGTTCACGGGCCCGGGTGCGATGGCATTCACGCGAATGGCGGGCGCGAATTCGCGCGCGAGCGAACGCGTCAGCCCGATCACCCCCGCCTTGGCGGCGCAATAGGCACTGTAGCGCTCGCGTCCGAGGAAGCCGAGTTCCGACGTGATATTAATGATGGTGCCCGCGCTGCGCTCGACCATGCCTGGCAACACGGCCCGCGAGCACAAGTAAACGGCTTTCAGGTCGGTATCGACCACGTAATCCCAATCCTCCTCGGTCGTTTCGAGAAAGGGCTTTTCCAGGAGGACGCCCGCGTTGTTCACCAGGATGTCGATCGGGCCGAGGGCATCACGGACTTTGTCGATCATGCGTTCGACCCTGGCGGCCTTGGTGACATCGGCCTCCACTTCGATGGCGCTGGCGCCGTGTGCGGCCATTTCCTTGACGACCTGTCGCGCTTCACGCGCGTGACCGAGATGGTTGACGGCGATGCGGGCGCCGGCGCCGGCGAGCGCAATGGCAATCGCGCGACCGATGCCGGTTGCGGCGCCGGTCACCAGCGCGGTCTTGCCTTCGAGGGAAATCGTGTTCACGAGTAACTTACCTCAAGATCTACCCTATTAATTCTCATCACGAAGAACACGAAGTACACGAAGAAACACGAAGAAAACCACAAGGGAGTGTGGGTGTCGCGCGGCCTTGCGTCATAAATGGCCGGTTGTTTCTGCACAGTGACAAAGCAAGTCTGGTATAAAAATTCATCTCTTGGGTTGCCCTTCTTCGTGTTTCTTCGTGTTCTTCGTGTCTTCGTGATAAGAGGTAAATGCTCTAGTGCATTACCTCTCCGTTGGAGACGACAATGGATTGACCGGTGATCGGTCGCGCGTCATCACTGGCCAGAAACAAATAAATGCCCGCGATGTCCTCCGGTTCGAGCAGCGTCGGCATCGCCTGGGCAGACAGGATCTCTTCCAGCACTTCGTCCTGATTGCGATTTTCCTGTGTAGCCATTGCGGCAAGCGAGCGCATCGCCGAATCCGTGCGAATCCAGCCCGGGCAGACTGCGTTCACGCGGATCCCGCGCGGCGCCAGCTCCCATGCCAGCGAGCGCGTCAGTCCGATGACCGCGTGCTTGCTTGCGACGTATGCGGAGAAACCCGCGACGCCCGTCAGTCCCCAGATCGATGCCTGATTGACGATGCTGGCGCCCGACCTCAACAGCGGGAGCAGTGAGCGCGTCGCTCGCGCCATGCCGCCGACGTTGTTCTCCAGCAGCCGACTCCACTCGCTTTGGGCTTTCGCACTGACATCCGCGATCGGGGTCGGATACTCCACGCCGGCATTGTTCACCAGCACGTCGAGGTGTCCGGCGTTCGCATGAACCGCGGCTGGCAACGTCGCCAGTGCGTCGTCCGTTGCGAGATCGCAGGCGATCTTTACGACTGACGCGGCGCCGGCAAACGACGGTTCCGCCACTTCCAATGCGGCGGCGTCACGATCGACCGCGAACAAGCGGCAGCCCTGCGCCGCAAACGCTTTTGCGATGGCCAAGCCGATGCCGCGGCCCGCGCCGGTGACCAGGACGGCCTTGCCGGCTAACGCATAGTTGGAATTCATTGGCCGTGCATCACACGGCCGTGAGGAACGAAACGCCGGCCGCGCCGAGGAAACCGGCGGCCTTGTTCGGCCCGCTCGTTGCGACTTCGCCGTAATCGTTGGACAGGATGCGCGCGACGCGATCGCGGTGATAGCCCTTTAGCAACTCCCGCATCGGGATGATCTGTACGTGGTCCGCCGGAAACAGGTGGGCATCCAGCGCGGGGAGGTCATGCCACGGGACGATCGGGCGTTCGTGATGTGCGTTGTGATAGGAAAAATTCAGTAGCAGCAGGTTCATCCAGGGGTGGGCGATCGATACCAGGTTCGAATAGGTATTGGCCTGCTCGTAGCGGCGGTCGCGCAACTTGTCGTTCGGGATGTCGCCTTCTTCCAGGACGGCGAACGCGTCGTAGGTATGCTGGTAGGCATCGGTGAAGCGCAGTACGTGCAGCATGATGAAATACGCCATGGCGTAG
>JBDTTE010000330.1:0-3673 GCA_039930785.1 Betaproteobacteria bacterium
GCCTGCGGTCGAGCCGATCGACCAGTGGCAGGCAGATGTAAGCAACCACGGCGGAGAACAGGAACGGCGCCAGGATCGGAGCAACCAGGTATAGCAGCACGCCGCCGACAGCGACGGCAAGCAGGTACCACGCGATGCGGACGGGGATTGCAGTGGGCATTTAGAGTAAAATTCGCCGCGCGCAAAAACGAGCCATCGAGCGGCAAATCCGTCGCCACTTTATCCCGAAGACCCCGGCAACTCAACTTGAAGACCGAACCCTCCACCCCCGATTCATTGTCGTATCGCGATGCCGGCGTCGACATCGACGCCGGCGACCGGCTCGTCGAAAACATCAAGCCGTTCGCGCGTCGCACGATGCGCGAAGGCGTACTGGCAGGCATCGGGGGCTTCGGCGCCCTGTTCGAAGTCTCGAAAAAATTCCGCGAACCCGTTCTCGTTTCCGGTACGGACGGCGTCGGCACCAAGCTCAAGCTCGCGTTCCAGATGAACCGCCATGACACCGTCGGCATCGACCTGGTGGCGATGAGCGTGAACGACATTCTGGTGCAAGGCGCCGAACCCTTGTTCTTCCTCGATTACTTTGCCTGCGGCAAGCTCGACGTGGAAACCGCCACGCAAGTGGTCAAGGGCATCGCGGCAGGGTGTGAGCGCGCGGGTTGCGCGCTGATCGGCGGCGAAACCGCGGAAATGCCGGGCATGTATTCCAACGGGGAGTACGACCTCGCCGGCTTCGCAGTGGGTGCCGTGGAAAAAAGCCTGATCATCGATGGCAAGGACATAACATCCGGAGACGTGGTGCTGGGACTTGCCAGCAGCGGCCCGCATTCGAACGGCTATTCGCTGATCCGCAAGATCGTCGAAACCGCGCGGGCAGACCTGGCATCCGGATTCAATGGACGCACGTTGGGAGAAACATTACTTGAACCCACGCGCATCTACGTAAAGCCCGTGCTCGCGGCACTGAAGGAAGTTCGCCTGAAGGGGCTCGCCCACATCACCGGTGGTGGCCTGGTCGAGAACGTGCCCCGCGTGCTGCCCGAGAACGTTTGCGCGCAGCTGGAAAAGAACGCATGGCCGCGCCCACCGGTTTTCGAATGGCTGCAAAAGCAGGGCAACGTCGCCGAAGCGGAAATGCACCGCGTATTCAATTGCGGAATCGGAATGGCAATCGTGGTCGCGTCGGATCAGGCCTCCGCTGCAATGCAGGCACTCCAGCGGGAAGGCGAAACGGTATATCGCATCGGTGCGATACGCAGCCGGCAGGCGAACGAATCGCAGACCATCGTTGTCTGATCGTGGACGATGAAGCGCATCGTCATCCTGATTTCGGGTCGAGGCAGCAACATGCAGGCGATACTCGATGCCAGGCTCAATGCCGATATCTGCGCGGTGATCAGCAACAAGGCGTCGGCTGGAGGACTTGAAGTTGCCACAAAAGCAGGCATACCGACGCAAGTCGTGGAGCATCGCAAGTTCGCGGATCGCGCGCATTTCGATCTTGCGCTGGCTGATGCGATTGCCGCGCATCGTCCCGACCTGATCGTGTTGGCGGGCTTCATGCGTATCCTGACGGCGGAGTTCATCACCAGATTCGAGGGCCGTATCATGAACATCCACCCTTCCCTGCTTCCGGCCTTCCCGGGCCTCCATACGCACCGGCACGCACTCGCCGAAGGCGTCAGGTTCCACGGCTGCACGGTGCACTTCGTCACGCCGGAGCTCGACCACGGGCCCATCGTCGTGCAAGCCGCCGTGCCCGTGTTACCGGAAGATAGCGAGGAACGGCTGGCGGCGCGCGTGCTCGAACAGGAACACCTGATTTATCCGCAGGCCATCCGCTGGTTCATCGAGGGACGGCTCGCAGTCGTTGACGGACGCGTCACCGTCTCCGGGGTAATTCGCCAGCCGGGGGCGATGATCTCGCCGCTGCCGCAATGAAGCACCTGCTGCTGATCGCGGCGCTGGTGCTGGGTGCGCCGGCCTGGGGCGCCCAACCTCCACAGCGCGTGCAGATCGATCTCGAAGTGCATATTCGCGGCATGCGCGCAGGCCAAGGTCATGATGTGCTCGAACACGATGGCAAACAGTATTCCGTGGTCAGCGAGTCGAAAACCGTCGGCCTCGCCGCCGTAATCTATGGCCTGAATATCAAGCGTGAAAGCCGCGGCCTCATTACGAAGGCGGGCCTTCGACCGTTGCACTTCCAGGAAGAAAACAGCCGCAAGCCCAAACGCGCAGCGGATTTCGATTGGGATGCGCACCAGCTCAAACTGACCGACGGAGACAAGGTTTCGACGGTCGAATTACCGGACAACTCGTTCGATCAGACCAGTTTCGCGTATGCGTTCGCCTTCCGGTCCCCGGAAGAGGAACTTCCGCCCGTTCACCTGACGGACGGCCGCAAGCTATCCGACTACAAGTACAAGAGGGTCGGTAAAGAGAAAATCAAGACCGCCATGGGCGAACTCGATACCGTGCACTTTGAGAAAATCCGCGAAGCCGACGACAAGCGCGGTTTCGAGGTCTGGCTCGCCGTTGAACATCATTACCTGCCCGTACAGATTCGTTTGATCGAAAAGGATGGCACGGTGATCGAGTCGACCGTCACAGCCATCGCCTACCAGTAAATGCAACCCAGCGCCTCGATGATGCAGGCGGCCACGATGGCCGCGGACCTCGCGTTGTCGATGGCCCACCCCGCCGACTCCGTACTGCGAAATTTCTTCGCGGGGGACCGATCCCTCGGCCAGCGTGACCGCGCTTTCATCGCGGAGACGGTTTTCGCCGTCCTGCGCCACAAACGATTGCTCGAACACCTCGTCGACAAACCCACGCCGCGCCGACTCGTGTATGCCGCCCTGATCAAGATCCAGGGTTACAGCCTTGGACAACTGGAAACCTATATCAAGGACGGTGATCGCGAGTGGGCGATTGCGCTGAAGTCCGCGGACATCGAGTCCCTTGCGCCGGCAATGCGCTTGAGCCTGCCCGACTGGCTTTATGAACGGCTGGTTGCGGAGTCTTCGGACCAGGAGGCGGTCGCATTCGGGCGCGCAATGCTCAAGCAAGCGCCGCTCGACTTGCGCGTGAATACCTTGCTCGCAAATCGCGAGCAGGTCATCGAGCAGCTTATCGCGTCCGGCGTCGACGCAAAGCCAACGAAATTCTCGCCCGTGGGCATCCGCGTGGCCGGGAAACCGGCGATCAATCGCAGCGAACTGTTCACCAGCGGGGCCATTGAAGTGCAGGACGAAGGCAGCCAGATTCTCGCCTATTTGGTCGCGCCAAAGCGCCGCGAAATGGTGATCGACTTCTGTGCTGGCGCCGGCGGCAAGACCCTGCACATGGGCATGATGATGCAATCGCAGGGTCGCCTGTACGCATTCGACGTGTCGGAAACACGCCTGAACAACCTTGCGCCGCGCCTCAAGCGCTCGGGGCTGTCGAATGTCCATCCGCAGCTCATATCGACAGAGAACGATATCCGCGTCAAACGCCTCGCCGGAAAAATTGATCGCGTACTCGTCGACGCGCCGTGCAGTGGGCTCGGCACCCTCCGGCGAAATCCCGATTTGAAATGGCGTCAGTCGGCGACCTCGATCGACGAACTCGCAATCAAGCAAAAAGCCATCCTGAACGCCGCAGCGACGCTACTCCGCCCCGGCGGCCG
>JBDTTE010000331.1:0-3660 GCA_039930785.1 Betaproteobacteria bacterium
GCGGTGCATTATTTAGGTTCGAACATAACATAATTCGCGATTACCACCAGTTGGCCGCTTCGTCCACTGCGCGCGCGGGAACTAGCGCTCTAACAATGCAGAGAGTAAGGTCGGCTTCTCGCGATACTTTTTTCGCCGCTTTGTGCGCATGGCGCGAGCGGCGCATCCAAATAAAAAACAGGGAGACTTTCGATGGGAATCAGATCCATTGTTTCATGTCTGGGCGCGGCGGTGCTGCTGTGCTCGGTCGCGCAGGCCGATAAGCGGCAAGCGTTCGCCGCCGATCTGCAACGTCTGCGTGCCAGCGACTCGGTGAAGTTGCATCCGATGCTGAGGGTGCTTGCGAACAGCAGTTCGAATTCACGGGCCCGTGAAAATCTCACACGACGTCTGACGCAATTCGCCAGCGCCGATGTGGCGGTGAACGTCGTTGCCAATGGCGATGCCAATGCATTGGTAGCCCAGTTGCGATCGCTCGGGTTGAGCAACGCAAAGACTTACGGTTCAATGGTGTCAGGCCGCATGTCGATCACCGGATTGAAGGCATTGGCCGCGGTGCCCGGCGTGCAGTCGGTACGCCCGGCAATGGCCCGGACGCATGCGGGTCTGGTCACTTCACAAGGAGATCGCGCGCAGCGCTCGGATCGTGCGCGACGCCTTTTCAATGTCGATGGCCGTGGCGTCACAGTCGGCATTCTGTCCGACAGCTTTGGCTGCCTCACCGACCCGATTTTTCCCGGCCAGGCGTTCACCACGACAGCGGATGACATTCGAAACGGCGATCTGCCCGCCGATGTAAAAATCCTAAGTGACCAGTCGCCGTGTAAGAACGATCAAGGCGTTCCTCAAGGTGCAGATGAAGGTCGCGCCATCGCGCAAATCATTCATGACGTCGCTCCAGGCGCCTCCATTGCCTATCACACGGCGTTCAACGGCGAAGCCGATTTTGCGCAAGGTATCATCGATCTCGCGAATGCTGGTGCAACGGTCATCGTCGATGACGTGAGTTACTTCGACGAACCCATGTTCCAGGATGGCATCGTGGCGCAGGCCGTCGACACCGTGAAAAAGCGCGGCGTGGCCTATTTCTCCTCCTCTGGCAATAGCGCGCGCGCGTCTTACGAATCGCAGTTCCGAAAGTCCAACAGCGTCGGTGTCAGTGGTGTCCAACACAACTTCGGCACCAAGAAACGACCTGACCCGTTTCAGACCATCACGCTGACGGCCGGCGCTATCGAAGCGGTCTTTTTGAACTGGGATGAACCCTTCAAATCCGCCGGCGGCAAAGGCTCGCGCTCGGACGTGGATCTCATCTATTACGATGCCGCAACCGGCGAACCGATTCCCGTCTGCGATGACAATCTGCAACCCGCTGTCTGCCAGTTCCCCGGTGTCAGTGCCAACGTGGGCGGCGACGCGTTCGAAGAAGGCGATATCCTCAACACCAGCGAGCAAGACGTGCAAGTGTTGTTGAGCGTGGAGTTGTTTGAAGGCCCCACCCCCGGCTATCTGAAATACGTGTACTTCGACTTCGGCGACGGCACCATGTTCGTCGACGAGTACGACACGCAGAGCGGTTCTTCCTATGGTCACCCGATCGCAGCCGGTGCGGAATCCGTGGGTGCAGCCGCCTGGTACAACACGGCTGCCTGGAATACGCCCTTCTGGAAGCAATGCGTGCCGGCCTGCCTGGAGACTTTTTCCTCCGCAGGCGGCGTGCCGACCTTCTTCGACAAGGACGGCAATCGCTTGCGCAACCCGCAAGTCCGTCTGAAGCCTGAGGTCGTCGGACCGGATGGCGGCAACAGCACGTTTTTCTATTCGTTGTACACGCCGACCATTCCAGGAACGACGGAGCCCGATGCGTTCCCGAACTTCTTTGGGACCTCGGCCTCTGCGCCGCATGTGGCGGCCATTGCTGCATTGATGATCGACAAGCAGAACCGTGCGCGTAAGCGTCCGCTATCGCCGGATCGGATCTACAAGATTCTGGAAAACACGGCGAAGGACATGCGCTTCAGCGCCGCACGCACGATCGGACCGACTCCGTTCCCGTTCGGCAGCCGTGGCTTTGATTTTGATTCCGGCTTCGGCTTCGTCGATGCGGTCGCCGCGTTGGACGAGGTTGGCGACTGACGCACGCTGCGCGACGCGCGCCTCGTAGTTAGAGCGTTGAGAAAGTTGTAAGGCGGCCATTCAGGCCTCGCGGATCGATAGATCCGCGAGGCCTTTCTTTTTCTGCGGTTGGATTGCCGGTCTCCTTCGCTTGACATGCCAGCTGCCACCAGCTTGGTCGCCCATCCCGTGATCACTACTTGGAATCTCGGGTTGGTGCGGTCGCAACAGGGGAGCCATATGCGCCTGCCGGGTGAAAGTCTGTGGTGAATTGCCGGACTCGTTCTTTGAGCTCAGGGGTTTCCCAACACGAAATTCAAAAGCCCATCGAGGTTGTTCGACGCTTTGTCTGGCAGCAAACCCAATTCTTCTGTGGGGAGGTCGAATCGATTCACCCAATAGGTGGTGTAACCGAAATTCTTCGCGCCGTACGCGTCCCATCCGCCGAAGGCGGCAAACAGAATTTCGCTTCTTTTCAGACCGAGCCGTTCCGTTCCGAGCCCGTAGGCGCGTGGTTCGGGCTTGTAACTACCGTTGAACTCGGTGCTGACGAGCTCGTCGAACAGACCTGTGATTCCGGCAGCATCCGCGTTCGCGTGCAGCATCTGCGGGCTGAAATTGGCGATCGTAATAATGCGAATGCCGGCGGCCTTCAGTCTTTTTAGGGTTGCCTCCGTATCGGGCCATGGTTTTAGATTGAGGTAGGCGTGCAGGAGTTCTTGACGCCTTTCTGGCGCAAGAGGGAGATTCATGGATTTCGCCGTATAAATCAGCGCATCGTCGGTCACTTTAAGAAAATCCGTTTGCCGCTGGGTGATGGAGCGGAGAAATCCATACTCGAACAGTTTTGAGCGCCACGTTCGGACGAACTCTGCACCGCGCCCCGGGTATGCTTTTTCTACCGCCGGAGCAACGGAATTCGCGTCGAATAGCACGAAGAAATCGAACGCGACCGCCTTATAACGCAAGACGGGACCTGGTCGTGCGGAACCTGTGTTGCAGACCAACACCGCAATGAGAACGATGAGCGCCCTCGGAAATAGCGAAATTCTAGGCATAGTGGATTCTCCTGTCGAAACTTGATTCGACCACCGATTCGACGGTGGATGGGTGGGTGTCGAACTGGCGCATTGCTAACCCAAAGTTTTCAGGGGGTGACGAAATACCATTGCGGTTCGGTGGTTCGGCGCTGGAAGCGCTTGGCGTTCCACGCGAAGTACCGCATCCAATTCGCTGCCGCAGTCTTGTTCCGCGACCGCAACAAAGCCAAAGCGTTCGTAATAAGGCTGGTTCCACGCTACATGATCGTAGGTCGTGAGCCACAGACTGCCGTAGGCAGCGCTCCACTCAATCGACCTTGCCAGGAGGAAGGTGCCCACACCTCGTCGCATGTGCGCGCGTAGCACCGACATTTGTTCCAAATACGGTTTGCCGTCGCGAAAACCCAGTGCCACGAAGCCCACCGGCGCATCCGCGCTAACGGCGAAGTACAGGCGACCGGCTGTCGCGGCCGCGGCCCAGTGTGACTTTTCTGCCTTGAGAAAC
>JBDTTE010000332.1:0-3657 GCA_039930785.1 Betaproteobacteria bacterium
GTTTACCGCACGCTGGAGCGTACCTATCGCCGGCCGGTGGAGCAGGTCTTCGAGCATTTCGATCCCGTCGCAATCGCCAGCGCGTCGGTGGCCCAGGTCCATTTCGCGGTGCTGCCGGGCGGAAGGGAAGTGGCCGTGAAAGTCCTGCGGCCGGGTATCGAGCCGGTCATCGCAGAGGATGTCGCGTTGCTCAACACGGCCGCCAGCATCATGGAAAAACTGTGGGCCGACGCGCGCCGCCTGAAATCGCGCGAGGTCGTCGCGGAATTCGAGCGCCACCTCAAGGACGAACTCGACCTGCTGCGCGAAGCCGCCAGCGCGAGCCAGCTGCGCCGCAATTTCGAGAACTCCCCGCTACTGATCGTGCCGGAAGTCTTCTGGGATTTCTGCGGCACCGAGGTCATGGTCATGGAGCGCATGATCGGCACGCCGATCAGCCAGGTCGATAAGCTGCGCGCGCAGGGCATCGACATTCCGAACCTCGCACGCGCTGGCGTCGAAATTTTCTTCACGCAGGTATTCCGCGACGGGTTTTTTCACGCGGACATGCATCCGGGCAACATCCTCGTCGCCGCCGATGGCCGTTATATCGCGCTCGATTTCGGCATCATGGGGACGCTGAACGAAACCGACAAAAACTATCTCGCGCAGAACTTCCTGGCCTTCTTCCGCCGCGATTATCGCCGCGTCGCGCAGGTCCATCTCGAATCCGGGTGGATTCCCGCCGATACGCGCCTGGAGGAGTTCGAGACGGCAATCCGCGCGGTGTGCGAACCGATATTCGACCGGCCGCTGAAGGAAATTTCCTTCGGCAAGGTGCTCCTGAGGCTGTTCCAGACTTCGCGCCGCTTCAACATCGAGATCCAGCCGCAACTCGTGCTGCTGCAAAAAACCTTGCTGAACATCGAAGGCCTGGGCCGCGACCTCGATCCCGATCTCGACCTGTGGACGACGGCAAGGCCCTACCTCGAGCGCTGGATGGCCGACCAGGTGGGCTGGCGCGGCCTGTTGCGCAATATCGCCAAAGAGGCGCCGCAATGGTCGGCCTTGCTGCCGCAGTTGCCACGCCTGGTGCACCGGGCGCTGTCCGTCAGCCAGGGCAACACGGCCCAGCTCGCGGCCTTGCTTGCGCTGCTCGGCACCCAGCGGAAACGCAATCGCCTGCTCGGTGGAGTGCTCGCCGTGCTGATTGCTTACCTGCTGATCCAGCTTTACCTCCTCTTCTTCACCTGATCAGGCGATCCGCGATTCCTGCGGCGTTCGCGATGGACGCGCGCGCAATGCCTGTGATTCTGCTCTGACGCGCTGGGTCCGATTATTCAATCGGGATACGAGCGTCTGTTACCAATTGCAACGGTTACTCTTTGAAACAATGTAACAATTTTCGCTATTTAACAGGAATGTCATAAGCGAAAACCAGACTCTCCCTCCGTTGACGCACCGGTATCACCGTGCGCCTTCGCGTGAACGTCAGCACATTCGTTGCGAACGAATCACGCATCCATCAAGACAACGAAAGGGAAATATCAATGCAAGGATTGCTCTGCAATAGCCGCTTTTCGATGCGACAACCGAAACGCAGCATGATCGCTGGCGGCCTGGCTGCATTTTTCGGTTTAGCCACACCCGCGTACGCGGACCTTGAAGAATTGCTCGATACGTTGCATGGCAAGGGCGTGCTATCCGAAGAGGAGTATCAGCGGATGCGTACGGACGTCCGGGCCAATCGACGGGCAGACGCATTGAAGGAAGCCAATGAGGCCGAGAAAGCCGAGAAGAAGAAGGAAAGCGCACCCACCGAACTCACCGGAAAATTCAGGGACGGCTTCAGTTGGGAAACGGGCGACGGGAAGAATTCAATCGCAGTTACCGGGCGGGTCCACGCCGATCATCGCTCATTCTCGAACGATTCACTCAATGCCAACTCGGCTGATACCTTCGATGTGCGTCGCGCCTACATCGGTGTACAGGGCAGGATCGCGGAGGACTGGACATTCGACGTGACCGCGGACTTTGGCGCGCTTTCCAACAACTCCCATCTCGATGTGGGCTGGATCAATTACGGTGGATACAAGCAGGTCCAATTCCGTGCCGGTCAATTCAAGATGCCGATGAGCCTGGAGGAACTCACCAGTTCCCGCTTCATCGATTTTCAGGAACGCAGCCTGGTTAACAGTTTTGTCTTCGGCAAGGAGCGCGGCGCGATGTTGCACGGCGAAGTCACGAAGGGCTTGTACTACGCGGTCGCCCTCGCCAACGGCGCGGGAAAAAACACCAACGAAGGCGACGCCACGATAGACGACAAGGACCACGTGGGCCGCGTTGCAGTCAACGTGGCGGAAATGATCGGCAACAAAAATATGGTGCTGCATGCCGGGGGTGCCTATGCGTCCGGAACGTTGTCCGCCGCCCAGTCGCCCGTCGGCGGCGGTCTGCGTACAGAAGGACGCGGCATGACTTTTTTCCAGACTGCCAATATGGGTGCGGCGGGCGTGAGCCTGGATCGCGAGCGCAACCAGCTTGAGACTTCGATCGCGTGGAACGGGGTGAAGCTGCAGGGGGAATGGATCAAGACCAATTATCAAACCGCCAGCATCGACAAGGACATCGATGTCTACTATGCGGAAGCCCTGATCATGCTGACCGGAGAGAAGTATGCCGATGCGTATCGCAGCGGCGCCTACGCGGCCATCAAGCCAAACAGGCCGTTCCGCCGTGGTGCCGAAGGCTGGGGCGCCTGGGAACTGGGTGTGCGCTATACCAATTTCGATGCGGGCGACTTTGCGCCTTCGGCGGGGTTTACCAATAAGGCGGATGCCATCACGGTAGGCCTGAAGTGGATCCCGAATACCAATACCCGGGTCATGCTGAACTACGTCGACACCAATTTCGATACACCGGTCAATGTTGTCGGCGGTCAGGCGGATGACGAAAGGGCCATCACCATGCGACTGGCGCTGTACTTCTGAGCCGGCTGGTTCATTTGACCCGGCTGAGCGCAACACCCCCGTCATCCGGGGGATATGGTGCGTTCATGTAGTTGTCACATTCGCCCCCCAGAATCCGCTTCCATCGAGTCCTGCCCACTGTCGTGGGCGGACTTATAACTTGGAGAAGCCCACGATGGAAGTTATGGCGAAGAAGTCCCGGCGCCTCGTTCTGGCGGCAGCCATTGCCGCGCTGGGAGCGGCTAGCGCTCCTGCCTCGGCCGACATGGAAACCTTGCTCGATAAGCTGCATGAGAAGGGCGTGTTGAGCGATGACGACTATCAGGAAATGCGCACCGAAGCTCGTACTGAGCGCCGCAACCAGGCGCTGAAGGATGCCAAGGACGAAGAGAAGAAGGCACAGCCCGCGCCGGATTCCGCCAAGTTCAAGATGAGCGATGCCATCAAGAGCATGGAGTTGTACGGCGATTTGCGCTTGCGCTACGAAGATCGCATTGCGATTGCCCCGAATGCCTCCGAGCTGGAGCGCCAGCGTTGGCGCTACGCGTTCCGGCTTGGCGTGCGCGGCGATGTCGGCAGCGATTTCTTCTACGGGTTGCGCCTGGACACCGGTACTTACGGCCGTTCCGCCTGGGTTACGTTCGCGGACGACAATAACACCGGGAACGGACAGGCTTCGCAGGCGAACAAGAGCAAAGACGCAGTCGCA
>JBDTTE010000333.1:0-3653 GCA_039930785.1 Betaproteobacteria bacterium
GGCGGCAGCACCTGAACACGGGACGCGGGCTCATTCGGCGCGCCTTCGATGCCGCAAACAGGATCGGTGATTTCACTTTCGCTTCCTACAGCGGCAACTTTCTCAACACGCTGCTCATCGCCGCGGGCGATCCGCTGGCGGAGGTACAGCATGAAGCCGAAAGCGGCCTTGAATTTGCAGCGAAGGCGCGGTTCCTCCGCGTCGTCGATCAGATATCGACGCAGCTCGCGCTGGTTCGCACACTGCGAGGGTTAACGAAGAAATTCGGCTCGTTCGATGACGGGCAGTTTGACGAGGTTCAGTTCGAGGAGCATGTATCGGGCAACCCGACCCTCGCGGTGCCGGCGTGCTGGTACTGGATCCGAAAGGTACAGGCGCGCTTCTTTGCGTCGGATTACGCCCCCGCGATCGAAGCGTCAGTGAAAGCCGAAAAGCTGCTCTGGTCGTGCGATTACTACTTCGAAGCGGCCGAATATCATTTCTACGGCGCGCTCGCCCGGGCGGGAGCGCTTGATTCCGCATCCGGGGACGCGCGAACGGAGCATCTGGAGGCGCTGGCCGGTCACCGGAAGCGGCTTGCGGTATGGGCAGAGAATTGCCCGGAGAATTTTGAAAATCGCCTGGCACTGGTGGACGCGGAAATCGCCCGGATCGGCGGGCGCGACGCCGACGCCATGCGCCTCTACGAACTGGCGATCCGCTCTGCGCGCGCAAACGGCTTCGTGCACAACGAGGCCATCGCACACGAGCTTGCAGGACGTTTTTTCCTGGCTCGCGATATCGAAACCGCGGGCTATGCCTATCTACGCAACGCGCGCAACTGCTACGACCGTTGGGGCGCTGACGGGAAAGTAAAGCAGCTTGACGAACGCTATCCGAATTTGCGCCAGGAACGAACGGCGGGTTCCGCAGTTGCGATTGGCGAGGCGACCGGGCGGTTCGATGTCGAAACCGTCGTCAAAGCTTCGCAGACACTTTCAAGCGAGATCGTCCTTCCCACGCTTATCGAGAAGCTGCTGCGGCTCGCGGTGGAAAATGCAGGGGCAGGGCGAGGGCTGCTCATCCTCCTTCGACATGGCGCGCAGGACGGCGAACCGCGCATTGAAGCGGAGGCGATCGGTACACCGGGCGGGATCGAGGTCGCCATTCGACAGGCAGCGGTCACGTCATCTGACCTGCCGCAATCCGCTTTGCATTATGTGGTGCGGACGCAGGATCGCGTGCTGCTGGATGATGCCTCGGCCGACCCCGTGTACTCCAGGGATGAATACGTGCGGTTGAAGCGCTCGAGGTCGGTGCTGTGCCTGCCAATTGTCAAGCAGGCGAAGCTGGTCGGCGCACTCTATCTGGAGAACAACCTGACGCCGGGGGCTTTCACGCCGAACCGCGTTTCCGTTCTGGAGTTGCTGGCTTCGCAAGCCGCCATTTCACTGGAGAACGCTGCCCTGTATAGCGACCTGCAACTCCAGGTTGGGCTGCTGCACCATCTTCCCGTATCCGCCTGGACGCTCAACCCCGACGGGACGCCGGATTTCGTGAATCAAGGCTGGCTCGAATTCGCCGGTCACACCCTCGAGTTCGTCAGGTCGCATCCCGAGGCCTGGATGGCCGCAGTTCACCCCGAGGATCGGGAGACAGCAACCAGGATCTTTTGGGAAGGCGTGAACGCGGGAAAAGATTTCGCGTTCGAAACCCGGTCCCTCCGCGCGCGGGACGGGGCGTATCGCCGACACCTGCAACAAGCTGTGGTTTTTCGGGATGCCGAAGGAAAAGTCCTTCGATTCGTCGGTACGACGACCGACATAGACGATCAGAAGCGCGCCGAAGATTCCTTGCGCCAGGCGATGACCGATCTCGCGCGTATCAACCGCGTGACAACCATGGGCGAGCTCACGGCGACCCTTGCCCATGAAATCAATCAACCCCTCACCGGTGCCATCACCAACGCCAACACTTGCCTGCGATGGCTCGATCGTGACAAGCCGGATCTCGATGAAGTGCGCGCCGCCGCCACCAGGATCGTGCGGGACGGACACCGTGCAGCCCAGATCATCGGCAAGATCCGCGCACAATTCGAAAAGGGTCCGCCGAATCGGGAGATTCTCGGGGTAAGCGAGATCATCCAGGAAACCGTCGACCTGCTGCGCGGCGAGGCAGGTCGATACGGCATATCGGTGCGGACGGAACTGGCGGCCGATCTTCCCCAGATAGTCGGAGACCGCGTCCAGTTGCAGCAGGTGGCAATGAACCTGATCGTCAACAGCATCGAGGCGATGAAGGATGTGGAGGGACCACGGGAGATGGTCATCCAATCGCAGCGGGTCGAAGACGAGAAAATTCTTGTTTCAGTCAGCGACACCGGCATTGGGGTTCCACAGCAGCTTGTGGAACAGATCTTCGATCCCTTCTTTACGACGAAGCCCCATGGCACGGGTATGGGGCTTCGCATCAGCCGTTCGATCGTCGAGTCACACGGCGGAAGCTTGTGGGTCACCAGCATCCCCGGGTCAGGCGCAACATTTCACTTCAGCTTGCTTGCCACGGCCGCGGAACCGACGTAGATTTTTCGATCTGGGGCGTAACCCGGAGAGTAGCGAAGGAGGGCCAACTTGCTTGCATGGGGCGCGAGAGTATCGTGGCAGTTCCGAAAGAGGGTTAATCAGGTCGGAAGCAATCTCAAGATCGAACCAAGCTTCCTCATGGCTTGCATGGCATTTGAGACCGGCAATACGTTCGATCCCTCGATACGCAACGCTGCGGGCAGCGGCGCTACCGGGCTCATTCAGTTCATGCCGGGCACCGCGCAGGCACTGGGCACGACAACGGACCGGCTTGCTGCCATGAGTGCAACCAGGCAACTGGATTACGTCGAAAAATATTTTCTGCCACGCAAGGGAAGGCTAGCCTCGCTTGAGGACCTCTATATGGCGATCCTTTGGCCCGCGGCCATCGGCAAGCCCCTCGACTACGTGCTTTTTCGCAAGAACGACGCGCTCAATCCAAAGCGTTATGTGCAGAATGCTGGACTCGATTACAACAAAGACGGCGACATTACAAAAGCCGAGGCCGCAATGAGGGTGCGTCAGTGTCTTGATCTCGGCCTCAAAAAGGAAAACGGTTGGCCACGAGCAGCGAGCCGCACCAAGTAGTGGAGGGCTATCGCTACTCCCTTGATCGAACTAATAGCGCCAGTGCGGTCGCAAAGTTTTACTCGAGTTTGACCCTGTTCACTCACTTCGCGTTCGTGATCCCTTCGCGCTCGCTCAGTGAATGAATTATGGCGATGATCATCGTTGATCGCAGGCTGTCATTCCCGCGCAGGCGGGAATCCAGGTCGAATCATCGAGTGCAATTGAATTCCGCGACGGCGAATTCCTCTGGATTCCCGCCTGCGCGGGAATGACAGGGCGAGTGCGATACCCACGATATCTAGCAGTAAATGTCGGTCCTGATCATCCTGTCTGCCTGTCACTTCTTATAGCGTTGAGTGCAGGGCGAGCTAACAATGGATCGCATCCAGCGATGCAAGGCGAGGCGGCAACCCTCACGCCGACCCGATGCGTTATAGTCCGCACCGGCTACACAACAAGAACCAAGGAGCCATCCATGTCCCGCTTACTATCAGGATTATGTCTGTTACTGCTCATTCCGTT
>JBDTTE010000334.1:0-3624 GCA_039930785.1 Betaproteobacteria bacterium
GCCTCGACGGATTGCTGGGTGTAGCGCTGGTCGATCACGATCGAAAACAAGCCGGAAGAGCCGGTAAAATCCCGCTTCCAGTTCTCGTGGCCGGGACATTCGGGGAAAGCCGGATGCAGCACCCGGGCGACCTCAGGACGTTGCCGCAACCATCCGGCGACCTCCAGGGCGGCGGCCTCGTGCGCCTTGAGTCTCGTCAGCATCGTCGGCATGCCGCGCAGCGCCAGAAAGACATCGTCCGGACCCACGGCCATTCCCAGCAGGCGGCGCACCGCGGCGAGCCGATCGAAGATTTCGGCATTGCGTGCGGTGACCGATCCCATCAGCAAGTCGCTGTGGCCGCCGATGTACTTCGTCACCGCCTGCACGCTGATGTCGACGCCCTTTTCGAAAGCGCGCAAAAACACGCCGGCCGACCAGGTGTTGTCGAGGGCGACGGTCACGTCCCGATCGCGTGCCGCCCCGACCATTGCCGGAACATCGGGAACTTCCATCGTGAGCGATCCCGGTGCTTCGATCCACAGCAGCCGCGTGTTGTCCCGGATCTGGCCGGCGATACCGGCGCCGATCAGCGAGTCGTAGAAGCTTGCTTCTATCCCCAGCCCGTCGAGCAACCGGTGCGCGAGTTCACGGTTCGGACGATAGACGTTGTCGGGAATGAGCACATGATCGCCAGCCTTCAGAAACGTCAGGTCGACGATGGCGATCGAGGCCAGCCCCGACGGCGCCAGCAACGTCCGGTGGCCCCCCTCGAGGGTGGCAATCTGCCGGCTGAGCTCCAGCGTCGTAGGCGTTGCATGCAGCCCATACGTATAAGCGTCGGGTCCGAAGCGACTGCGCGTTTCCGCCACGCTGGGAAACACCACCGTGGACGCATGGTGCACTGGCGTTGTCAATGATGCGAACCCCGGCGGGGGGGTAAACTCGCTGTGCACAAGACGGGTCGCCAATTGCGGTGGCGCGCCGGCGACGGATTTCCCGCTCACGCCGTCACTCCGTTGTCGATCGTGATCGCATAACTGACCTCGGCGGTTTTCGCCAGCATGATGGTTGCCGAGCAGTACTTCTCCTTGGACAACTCGACCGCGCTCTGAACCTTTTTGGGGTTCAGCCCTTCGCCCCTGATCCTGTAGTGCATGTGGATGCGCGTGAATACCTTCGGGTCGCTTTCCGCGCGCTCGGCCTCGATCTCGACTACACAATCCAGGATCGGCTGCCGCGCCTTCTTCAGGATCATCACGACGTCGAAGGCGGTACAGGCTCCGGTGCCCATCAATACGACCTCCATCGGTCGCGGACCCAGGTTGCGTCCGCCGTGCTCCGGCGCACCATCAATCACGATGGCATGACCGCTACCGGATTCCGCCACAAAACTCATCCCTTCACTCCACTTGATTCTGGCCTGCATAAGCCCTCTTTTCTGACGATGGATTCCAGTTTGCGGCAGCGCAACCACTTGCTTTGTGCGCTGCAGTATGCTCTAATGTGCGCATGATTCGTTGTCGCTGAGTCTCCTCCTTCTCACCGACGAATCTTCTTTTTCTGCCCACCTCCTCCTGTGGCGGAAAAATCTTCGCGCCACCGACTAACGGTGGCGTCTTTTTTGCACCGCACAATTTTTTGACTCCCAAGAGGACAACAAAGCTTCAACGGGCGTCAACCTTGTCAGCGTTTCGACCAAACCCTTATAATACAAGACTTTTTGTTCGAAGCCTCCATCACTGGCCGCACAGCAATTCCAGTCAGGATCTGAAACAAACAGTCCCGGTATGTGCAGGCATAACTAAACATCTCCTAATAAGCCATTTGACATGAAGACCTTTTCAGCAAAACCCAGCGACATCACCCACGAGTGGTATGTGGCCGATGCATCCGGCAAGACGCTCGGGCGCTTTGCCAGCGCCATCGCCCACCGCCTTCGCGGCAAGCACAAGGCGATTTTCACGCCGCACATGGATACTGGTGACTTCATCATCGTCACCAATGTCGAAAAACTGCGCGTGACCGGAAACAAGGCTCTGCAGAAGAAGTACTACCGCCACTCCGGCTACCCTGGCGGCATCTACGAAATGAACTTCGCAACGATGCAGAAAAAATTCCCGGCCCGCGTTCTCGAGAAAGCGGTAAAGGGCATGCTGCCGAAGGGCCCGTTGGGTTACGCGATGCTCAAGAAGCTCAAATGCTACGCGGGCGCCGAACACCCGCACGCCCCGCAGCAGCCCAAGCCGCTGGTTCTGAGCGAATGAACACCAATCCCGACGCAACTCAACCGAACAAAGGTACAAGCGCATCATGATCGGCATCTACAATTACGGTACGGGGCGGCGCAAGAGCGCTGTCGCTCGCGTGTTCATCAAGCGGGGAACCGGCAAGTTCGTTGTCAATGAGAAGCCGCTGGACGAATTTTTCGCACGCGAAACCGGACGAATGATCGTCCGTCAACCGCTCAAACTCACGAATCACGAGACGACGTTCGACATCATGGTGAACGTAAGCGGCGGCGGCGAATCGGGGCAGGCCGGCGCGGTACGCCATGGCGTCACGCGGGCGCTGATCGAATACGACGCGGCGCTCAAGCCCACACTCTCGAAAGCCGGGCTGGTCACGCGCGATGCGCGCGAGGTCGAACGGAAGAAGGTCGGCTTGCACAAAGCGCGACGCCGCAAGCAGTTCAGCAAGCGTTGAGCCCGTAGCAAGGCTTTGGGCCGCCCGCGGGCGGCCTTTTTCATCTGGGTGAGCGAGCTTTGCCGCATCGCCCGAAATACATGAAAGGGAAACGGTGCCATGATCAAGGTTGGAATCGTCGGCGGCACCGGCTATACAGGCGTCGAGTTGCTGCGCCTGCTCGCCCAGCATCCTGGCGCTGAACTCACTGCGATCACCTCGCGCAAGGAGGCAGGCATGCCGGTCGCCGAGATGTTTCCCAGCTTGCGCGGCCGTGTAAGCCTGCGGTACGCCGATCCGGCGGCGGCGGACCTCAAGTCTTGCGACGTAGTGTTCTTCGCCACACCGCACGGCGTCGCCATGGCACAGGCGCCGGAACTGGTCGAAAAGGGCGTGAAAGTCATCGACCTGGCGGCGGACTTCCGGCTGCAGGACACTGCCGTGTTCGAGAAGTGGTATGGGATGCCGCATAGTTGTCCCGACTTGCTCAGGGAAGCGGTTTACGGCTTGCCCGAAGTCAACCGCGAAGCGATCCGCACCGCCCGCATCGTCGGAATGCCGGGTTGTTATCCGACGGCAACCCAGCTGGGTTTCCTGCCGCTCGTCGAGTCGGGAATAGTCGATGTCGGGCATCTGATCGCGGACGTGAAATCCGGCGTCTCCGGGGCCGGCCGGAAAGCCGAGGTGGGCATCCTCTTTTCCGAAGCCGGCGACAATTTCAAGGCCTACGGCATCAAAGGCCATCGCCACGAGCCCGAGATCGTACAGGGTCTGCAACGTCTTACCCGCGAGAAGGTCGGCGCCTTGTTCGTGCCGCATCTGACGCCGATGATCCGCGGGATCCATGCCACGCTGTACGCCCGCCTGACAAGCGCCGATGTCGACCTGCAGGCCCTGTATGAACAGCGCTACGCGAGCGAGCCATTCGTCGATGTGATGCCGCCGGGTTCGACGCCCGAC
>JBDTTE010000335.1:0-3618 GCA_039930785.1 Betaproteobacteria bacterium
CCCCCTCTCCCCGGCCCTCTCCCTCCAGGGGAGAGGGAGCTCTTGAACGATTTATGCTTTTGCTTTAGTCCTCAAAACTCCCTCTCCCCTGGCGGGAGAGGGCCGGGGAGAGGGGGAGGGTATCGCGCAATGTTCTGGAGCACGCAGTGATGGGGTCGCAATCGGAAATATTCGATGCGCCCATGCACGGGCCCGACGGGTTCGTTTACGTCGCCGAGTTCATTACGCCGCAAGAGGAATCCGAACTCCTCCAGCATATCCAAGCATTGCCGCTGGAAGAAGCGCGATACAAGGAATACACGGCACGCCGCCGGACGTTCGTGTTTGGATCCGAATACGATTTCGACCGGAACGCGTTGGACCCCGCGCCGCCGCTGCCGGAGTTCCTGTTGCCGTTGCGGGCGCGCATTGCGCAATGGGCTGGCTTGCCGGCCGAGGCATTCGTGCACTGTCTCGTAAGTGAATACCGCCCCGGGACGCCGCTGGGCTGGCATCGTGACGTAGCGGAGTTCGATGTCATCGCGGGGGTTTCGCTCGCAGATGCGGCGCGCATGCGATTGCGGCCATTCCGGCCTGCCGGTGGCAACAGCAGGGACGATATCGTGACGATGCCGTTGCAGCCGCGCTCGGCTTACCTGATGCGGGACACAGCACGGTGGGCATGGCAGCACAGTATTGCTGCCACCGATGCGCTGCGTTACTCGATTACGTTTCGCACGGCACGCAGGGACTCGAACGCGGGTGCCCATGTCACGGCTTGAATGCCGACGTCGGCTCAACCGGCCACTCGCGGTTGTGAAAGCCGCGCGGTGCACCTCACACCGCGCTTGTCAGCCGAACTTCTTCCAGCTCGAAAGTTCGAAAATCACCTCGGAGGAGACGGGTTCGGGAGATGCGACGATGGCGGGAGAAGCCGCGTCATTCTCCTGCTGCCTGGCTTCCTGCTCGGGTTCGTAATTCATCGCGGGCTCGACTTCATTGTCGGCGTACTTCTCCGTCGTGGTTTCCTCGCGATCCTCGAGCAGCGCCTGAAGGTCCTTGAACTGGCGTTCTATGGCCTCGTGCGCCAGCCGGGAAGAGTGCGAGACACCCGTGCCGCCGAGATCCCGCGCGCAATAGCGGCAGACAATCGCTTCGACCTTGATGGATTCCGCGCAGAACGGACATTGCTTCGTCTGCCCGGATGACGTAGCCGGCTTGGTGGCATCGGCAGCGGGCCGTCCATCAAGGCTGGGCTCATTCTGGTAATCCGGCGACCACGCCGTTTCGGGGAATTCGAACAGGGCTTCCTTGCCTTCGCTCACATCCTTGTTGACCGCCCAGATCACGGCAGCCAGCCAACCAAACAAGGTCCAGCCGAGGAGGACGTTGAGCAACCCGATGGCGGTCGCGAAGCGGTGCTTCCGAGCGACGGCGATGATGAGTGGAGCGAGGTAAGCGACAACCAGAAGGCCCACGACGATCGGGCTCCAGTCTTCATAGCCAGGAAAGTGGCGGCTCAGCGTATCGAGCATTGCCGGATTCGCATGAAAAGCAGGGAGCAATTACCCGCATGAGCGGGCAATGTGGAAAAACAGGCCGAAATGCACCGGAAATTCAGGTTAAAACCAGAAATATTTGCCAACGAGCGCGTCCCCTCCAAAGGCTTACGGCATTTGTAATCCGAATAGCATTCGAACGCAAGCGTCAGACGCTGCCGGGCGCACCGTCAGGCGTGTTGCGACAGCCGCCTACCAGTACCTTCTCATCTCAAGATAGGTAAAGGAAGCGGTCCAGCTCACCATCAGCAATCCGACCAGCGATTCGATCCCGCATATCAGGCGCAGCGATCCGGTCGGGTAGATATCACCGAAACCCAATGTTGTGTACGTCTCGCTGGAAAAATAAATGAAGCTCGACAGCGAATCCTCGAACGTTCCGCCAAATCCGCCCATGCCGAACTTGTCGCGCATCAGGTAGTACGCGAATCCGAACACGAGGATCTGGATGAGATGGCTCAGCAGCGCGCCCACCAGCGCAGCGAGGACCTTTGCGCGCTCCGGAACCGCCGTGGATTTCTTCGAGCAATCGTTCATAAATCGCAGCGTCTCGTAGTGGATCATCACGCTCGCGGCAACCAGTATCAGGCAGAGAACAATTGGCATGGTCTGAGGAAGGGATGGAAGTCCTGCCAGCGATAACGCCGGAATCGATTGTCGGTGCACCGCGCTTCACTTCGTGACAATGGGTGAGGGGCGAGGGGTGAGGGGCGAGGAAGTATTGTCATTCCCGCGCAGGCGGGAATCCAGGATTGCAGATCGAAATGGTCCACGAGGTCAATCTTGAATCACGCATTAGCGCGATCTGGATTCCCGCCTGCGCGGGAATGACAATAGCTCTCACGCCTTTCGCCTCACCCCTCGCCCCTCGCCCCTCGCCCCTCACCGCTTCTTGCTATCCTTGCCCGGTGGTGCACCTATAACTTACGGAGAGCTTCATGCCGTCCGACTTTCCAGACCTTCGCAGCGACAACGTGGTGCCCTGGCAACCGAGCCAGCGTTATCCCGATCCCGCCATCCATATCGTCGATCAGAGCTTCGCGCGCTATCGCATCAATTCCGCGGGCGTGGAGCGCATTGCGCACGGCTTTCGCTGGTGCGAAGGCCCGGTCTGGTTTGGCGACGGCCGTTATTTGTTGTGGAGCGACATCCCGAACAATCGCATGATGAAGTGGGAGGAGGAAACGGGCGTTGTCAGCGTGTTCCGCAAGCCCTCCGACTTCGCCAATGGCAATACGCGGGACCGACTGGGCCGGCTGGTGACGTGCGAGCACGGCGGGCGGCGCGTAACGCGCACCGAGTACGACGGCACGGTTACCGTCATTGCCGACAGCTTCGAAGGCAAACCGCTCAATTCGCCGAACGACATCGTGGTGAAATCCGACGGCTCGATCTGGTTCACGGACCCGCCTTTCGGCCTGCTTGGCAACTACGAAGGCTACGTCGCGAAGCAGGAATCGCCGATGAACGTCTATCGCGTCGACGGCAAGACCGGCGCCATGACGGTCGTCGAAAGCGAAGTGAACAGGCCCAACGGATTGTGTTTCTCGCCGGATGAATCGATCCTCTATCTGGTCGAATCCGGCAGCACGCCGCGCGGCATCTACGCCTATGACCTGACCGATGGCGGCAAGAAGCTCACGCGCAAGCGCAAGTTCCTCGATGCGAGGGCGGGAACGCCGGACGGCATGCGTTGCGACGCAGACGGGAATATCTGGTTCGGCTGGGGCATGGGCAACGCGGATCTCGACGGCGTCGTGATCTACAACCCCGACGGCCGGCTCATCGGCCGCATCTCGTTGCCGGAGCGCTGCGCAAACCTTTGCTTTGGCGGTCGTGCACGCAACCGGCTGTTCATGGCGGCGAGCAAGAGCGTGTACGCGCTTTATGTGAATACGCAGGGCGCTCCTGGCGGCTAGCGCCGCCACGCGCGCCCTGCGTAGGGACTAGGGGAAATGCAGGGACTAGGGGCTAGGGGTATCCGTCATTCCCGCGAAGGCGGGAATCCAGATGCTGAATTGCTCCATCAGAATTTATCGCCAATTATTTGTTCGAGCGACCTGGATTCCCGCCTTCGCGG
>JBDTTE010000336.1:0-3618 GCA_039930785.1 Betaproteobacteria bacterium
AAGGCCGGCGCCAACGGTGCGTTGATGGGCAACTCGTGAAAATTGGGGCCGCCGAGCCGTGAGATCTGCGTGTCCACATAGGAGTGATGGCGACCCGCCAGCAGAGGGTCATTGCTGAAGTCGATGCCGGGCACCACGTGCGCCGTGCAGAAGGCCACCTGCTCGGTCTCCGCAAAAAAATTATCCGGATTGCGATTCAACACCATGCGTCCCACCGGCGTCACGGGAACGAGTTCCTCCGGGATCAGTTTCGTAGCGTCCAACACGTCAAAGCTGAAGGTGGCGGCTTGTTCCTCGGTGAAAATCTGCAGGCCCATTTCCCATTCCGGATAGTTGCCCGACTCGATGGCTTCCCATAAATCGCGCCGATGAAAATCGGCATCCGCGCCGGCGATTTTTACTGCTTCATCCCAGACCAGCGAATGGGTGCCCAGCAGCGGTTTCCAATGAAACTTGCAGAATACCGAGGCTCCCTTGGCGTTCACCAATCGAAAAGTATGAACCCCGAACCCCTGCATCATCCGCAGCGATCGCGGGATGGCGCGGTCCGACATCGCCCACATCAGCATGTGAGTGGACTCTGGCATCAGGGAGACGAAATCCCAGAAAGTGTCATGAGCCGTGGCCGCTTGCGGAATCGCGTTGTTCGGCTCCGGCTTGGCCGCGTGGATCAAGTCAGGAAATTTCATCGCATCTTGAATGAAAAAGACCGGCATGTTGTTGCCCACCAGGTCCCAATTGCCTTCGTCCGTATAAAACTTCACGGCGAACCCGCGCACATCGCGAGCCGTGTCGGCCGAGCCTCGCTCGCCCGCGACGGTCGAAAATCGGACGAATACGGGTGTGATCTTGCCCTTCGAGGCGAACGGCGCGGCCTTGGTATATTTGGTCAGCGGTCCGTACGATTCGAAGTAGCCATGCGCACCTGAACCGCGCGCGTGAACGATGCGCTCGGGAATTCGCTCGTGATCGAAGTGGGTGATTTTCTCCCGAAGGATGAAGTCCTCGAGCAAGGTGGGTCCGCGAAGCCCGGCTTTGAGAGAATTCTGATTGTCAGAAATGGGGACGCCTTGGTTCGTCGTCAGGGCCTGATCAGCGGCGTTGACGCGCACGGGATCCAAGGTTCCTGCCATTCCTTTGGGTTCGAGCGCCGGAGCGCCGGTTTTGGGCGACGCATTCTTCTCGCTCATCGTGCCGGCGCCCGTTTTCTTCGAGGGCATTTCGTTGGTCGCGCCTCGCGCCGGAGAGATTGCGTTCTGGTGCCCGTACTCGCTGGATTTGTGCAAGTTGACCGGCATGGCTGCCGCGATGGCCTCCTGCTCTGCACCCTGGACCGCCATCTCATTGAGCGGCGCGCCGGGATGGCTGGGGCCGCTGGAAGTGGAGCCTGCACCTGTTGCGCTCACTATTACAGCGTTCTTGAGGTTGGCTTTCGAAGACGCCTTGGGAGCCTTGCGCGGGGATTGTTTCACTTAAAATTTTCCTCGTTGAAAAATGGAGCGGCGGAACAGTCGATTTGCCAGTCGGCAATCGGTGTGATTGCAAAGGCGGTCCAATCCCCGACGCGTTAGTTCGGACGGACTGTTATCCGCTACAAAGGCGGAGACGGTTATCCGTTGCGGGTCATTTGCGACGTAGGTGCTTACCTACGGTTTTCGAACGTGCCGAATCAATCCTGCCGACTCGTTTTAACGCACTGATTTCATAAGCCTTATTCGCGGTTGCGCGAAGACGCTCACGATCGCGGTGAGCGCCGGGGTTGAGGTCGATGCCCCAAATAAGGCAAGGTCGTGGGAATTCGAAGGAATACTCATGCAAAGCCTCACCACTCCACGCTCCAAACTTCCCGACGTCGGCACGACGATCTTCACGGTCATCGGTCAGCTTGCCGCCGAACACGACGCGTTGAATCTGTCGCAGGGCGCGCCTAATTTCGCCTGCGATCCGGCCCTGGTGGACGCGACGGCGCGCGCGATGCGCGAGGGTCACAATCAATACGCGCCGATGACGGGTCTGAAGGCGTTGCGCCAGGCAATTGCCGACAAGATCCACCGCCTCACCGGCGCCGCTTACGACGTCGAGGACGAAGTCACCGTCGTCGCCAGCGCCAGTCAGGGCCTATACGCCGCAATCAGTGGGCTCGTACATCCGGGCGATGAGGTCATCTACTTCGAGCCCGCGTTCGACAGCTATGCGCCCATCGTTCGATTGCAGGGCGCCGTGCCGATTGGATTGAAGTTAGCGCCCGACGCTGGGTTCCGGGTGAACTGGGCCGAGGTTGCAGCCGCCATCACCCCGCGGACGCGGATGATCATCATCAACACGCCGCACAATCCCACGGCGACCGTGTTTGCACCCGCCGATCTGGAGTCTCTGGCGGCGATCACGCGAGGTTCGCAGATCGTCATCCTGTCGGACGAGGTGTACGAGCATGTGGTGTTCGACGGCGCGCAACATCAAAGCGTGGCCCGCAACGCCGAGCTCGCCGCGCGCAGCGTCATCGTGTCCTCGTTCGGCAAGTCCTATCATGTCACGGGATGGCGCGTCGGTTATTGTCTGGCGCCGGCGCCGCTCACTGTGGAGATCCGCAAGATTCATCAGTTCATGATGTTCGCCGCCGATACGCCGATGCAATACGGCTTCGTCGACCGACTCGCGGATCCGGCGTCCTATCTGGGTCTGTCGGCCTTCTACCAACAGAAGCGGGACCTGCTCGCGGCGGCCTTGCAGAGCTCACGTTTCGAATTGCTGCCAAGCGAGGGAACGTTTTTCATGCTGGCGCGATTCCGGCATTTTTCCCAGGAAAGCGACAGTGACTTCGTGCTGCGCCTGATACGCGATCACCGTGTCGCGACCATTCCCTTGTCGGCGTTCCATAGCGACGCGACGGATCATGGCCTGATCCGCCTGAGCTTCGCGAAAGACGATGCCACATTGCTGGAAGGCGCCCGACGGCTGTGCTCGGTGTGAATCATCGGCAATGGTGCGTCGGATGAGGCTTGCAATTTATTCAGACCTGCATCTGGAGTTCAAAGGCTGGACTCCACCGCCCGTGCAAGCCGACGTCATCGTCCTCGCCGGTGATATTCACATTGGCGACGCGGCATTCGCCTGGGCTCGACGGCATTTCGCATCATTGCCGGTTGTTTACGTGGCGGGCAATCACGAGTTCTTTGGTGCCGACATGCCCACCGTGCTCGACCGGATGCGGGCGGCCGCGACTCGCTACGACATTCACTTTCTGCACAACGCCGGAATTCGGATCCAGGGCGTGCAATTTCTGGGGTCGACTTTGTGGACCGATTTCGAGTTCTATGGATCTGACCCCGCACGCATTGCCCGCTCGATCGCGAGCGCCCGACGCGGCATGCGCGACTACGCGCTTATCGAGTATGTTTCCGGGCAGCCCCTGTCGCCTGAATTGACCCGCGAGATTCACCTCGAACAGCGCGCGTGGCTCACGACCCAATTGGAACAGGAACCCCAAGAGCCCGTGGTGGTCGTGACGCATCATCTGCCGCACCCCGGGAGTGTGCATGCGAAGTATGAAGATGACCCGCTGAATCCCGCCTTCGTCAGCGATTTACAGAAATTATTCCGTCACTCAGTCAAACTATG
>JBDTTE010000337.1:0-3614 GCA_039930785.1 Betaproteobacteria bacterium
CCGTTTACCGTTTACCGTTTACCGTTTACCGCTTCACCGGCCCCCGGTCGCGCCACGCGACATCGCCGCACAGCACCCGCATTTCGCCATTGACCAATGTGCCGATCGAAACCGTGATGCACTGGTTCGCGCCCGCGATGGAAAGGTATGGGCGGGTAACCTGGACCTTGCCGGGATGCTCGAGCGCGCGGCGAAAATAAAAACGGCGCGACCAGTTCGACCCTTGTGAATTGGACACTGGCTGGTAGCGTGGGTCGGAGACAGTGGTGTTTCGTGGATTGAGTACGTTTTCGCCGATCTGCCTGCCGCGTTCATCGAGCAGGAAGCAGCGCTCCGCGCCATCCAGATCCAGGAAGCCGCCAGCGGCCGGCATCAGCGGGATGCCGGATTCGAGCAGACTCGCGGCGTAGCCGATGGCATTGATGTACGGGCTGATCTCGCGCCGGTGCAGCGAGACATCGGGTAATGTGACCTCGCGGAAGTCTATCCAAAGCTGGTCAAACAAACGCCGGCTCGCGTCCTCGGCTGGCAGTGTCGGCGCGGGCTCCGCGAAGTAGTAGCCCTGCACGAAATCCGCGTCCGCATCCATCGCCATCAGGGCTTCCCCCTCGGTTTCGATGCCTTCCATCAACACCAGCGAGCCGGCCTCGTGGAGCAGGGACACCATCACCGGCATCAGTCGGCGGATGCGCACATTGGATCCGGCCTGCGTGGTCATCGACCGGTCGAACTTGACGATGTCCGGTTGCAGGTTCCATACCCGATCGAAATTCGAATGGCCTGCGCCAAAATCGTCGAGTGCGATCAGGAAACCCTGCTTGCGAAAGAACTGCACCGCAGCGGCGAGGCGTGTTTCGTCGAGTACGCCCCGCTCGAGAATTTCGAGCACGACGCGATGCGGCGGAAGGCCGGCGGCCTCGAGCAGTTCGCCGAGGAAATGCCCTTCCTGCGCGGTTTCGAGGAAGACCTCGACATTCATGTTCAGGAACAGCCAGCCCTCGGCGTTCAGGTGCATGAAATTGTGAACGTGCACCGCGCAAGCCAACCGGTCGACGGTGAGCACATGGGAAGCATCCCTCACCAGGCGAAAAGCATCGATCGGCGTCATGACCTGGCCCCGCTCGTCGCTCGGGCGCATCAGGCCTTCGCAGCCGACCATGCGGCTGTGGGCGACGCTGAAGATGGGCTGAAAATGGCTGCGGATCGAAAGGCTGTTGAATTTCCCGGTGGTGGGCCCATTTTCCGCATGCTGGAGCAGGGGGCGGATCGCTTGCAAATTGACGATGGAGGGGGATTCAGGACGATTTGCCATGCTCATCGCCCTGGAAACCGCTGATTTCGCTGCAAGGAGAGGCTGGTTATGATGGATTCCCCGAGGGTCGATGGTGCGTCGCGGCCGAATGCTGGCATTGTACGGAAATTCAACGAATTGCAACCTTTCGTATGGTACACTGCGCGACCTTTTCGCCGCACTGCCCAATCATGACACGCAACGTTCGTAATATCGCCATCATCGCCCACGTCGACCATGGCAAAACCACCCTTGTAGACAAGCTTCTGCGCCAGTCCGGCACCTTTGCCGCGCACCAGCACATGACGGAGCGCGTCATGGACTCCAACGACCTCGAAAAAGAGCGTGGCATTACGATCCTCGCCAAGAACTGCGCGGTTGAATACGAAGGCACCCACATCAACATCGTCGACACCCCGGGCCATGCCGATTTCGGCGGTGAAGTCGAGCGTGTCCTGTCGATGGTGGATAGCGTGCTGCTGCTCGTTGACGCGGTGGAAGGCCCGATGCCGCAGACCCGTTTCGTTACGCGCAAGGCACTGGCCCTCGGCCTGAAGCCCATTGTTGTGGTCAACAAAGTCGATCGTCCCGGTGCGCGCCCCGATTGGGTCGTGAACCAGACGTTCGATCTGTTCGACAAGCTCGGCGCAACCGAAGAGCAACTGGATTTTCCGGTCGTGTATGCCTCCGCTTTAAACGGCTATGCGATGATGGACTTGAACAAGCCCGGCACCGACATGCGCCCGCTGTTCGACGCCGTTCTGAAGTATGTCCCGGTACGCGATGCAAATCCCGAAGCACCCCTGGAGTTACAGATCTGCTCGCTGGACTATTCCAGCTTCGTTGGCCGGATCGGCATCGGCCGCGTTGCGCAAGGGCGCATTCGTACGGGCCAGCAGGTCGCGGTCATGAATGGCCCGGATAGCGTGCCGAAGATGGCGAAGGTCAATCAGGTGCAGGTGTTCAAGGGCCTGGAACGCACGGTGGTGGAAGAAGCAGAGGCTGGCGACATCGTTCTGGTCAATGGCATCGAGGGCGTGGGTATTGGCGTCACCCTGTCGGACCCGGCGAATCCCAAAGCCTTTCCGTTGCTCCGCGTGGACGAACCCACGCTGACCATGAATTTTCTGGTCAACACGTCGCCGTTGGCGGGGCGCGATGGCAAGTACGTAACCAGCCGCCAGCTTCGCGAGCGCCTGGAACGTGAGCTGCAATCGAACGTGGCATTGAAAGTTGAATTCACCTCTGACTCGGATACGTTTGTCGTCTCCGGCCGTGGCGAACTGCACCTGACCATCCTGCTGGAAAACATGCGCCGCGAAGGCTACGAGATGGCGGTCGGTCGTCCGCGCGTGGTCATGCAGACGGTGAATGGGCAAAAGCAGGAGCCCTACGAATTGCTGACAGTGGACGTAGAAGACGGCCACCAGGGCGGCGTGATGGAAGAGCTGGGTCGCCGCCGCGGCGACCTGCAGGACATGCAGGCCGACGGCAAGGGCCGCACGCGCCTCGAATACCGCATTCCCGCGCGCGGCCTGATCGGTTTCCAGGGCGAGTTCCTGAACCTGACGCGCGGCACGGGTCTCGCAGCACACATTTTTGACGACTACGGTCCGCTGAAGGGCGACATGGAAGAGCGTCGCAACGGCGTACTGATTTCGCAGGATGACGGCGAAGCGGTAGCCTACGCATTATGGAAATTGCAGGATCGCGGCCGCATGTTCGTCTCCCCTGGCGACGCGCTGTATGAAGGCATGGTCATCGGCATCCATTCCCGCGACAACGATCTCGTCGTCAATCCGATCAAGGGCAAGCAGCTCACCAACGTGCGCGCATCCGGCACCGACGAAGCGGTGCGCCTGGTGCCGCCGGTCGAACTGACCCTGGAAAAGGCCGTGGAATTCATCGCCGACGACGAACTCGTCGAGATCACGCCGAAGTCGATCCGCATTCGCAAGCGCCACTTGAAGGAACACGATCGCAAGCGTGCCTCGCGCGAGAACACCAGCGAAGCGGCTTGATAGCGATGCGGCAAAGAAGAAGGCCTTCCTCCGGAAGGCTTTTTTTTCGTCCGAACCAACTGACTCCTTCTCATCACGAAGGCTCGAAGGACGTGAAGAAACACGAAGAAGGGCAACGGCGGAACTGAATATTGGGTTGAATTAGGAGAATCGACAACTCGATGCAGCACACAATATTCGAGTAAACCATGTCGCTATTAACAATGGCATGTTCTCGTTTTTGCTTTGCTTCGTGTTTCTTCGTGCCCTTCGTGCCTTCGTGATGAGACCTAAGCTGGACGGTCCTCCGGGTTAGGCTAACT
>JBDTTE010000338.1:0-3613 GCA_039930785.1 Betaproteobacteria bacterium
AGTTGCAACTCGGTCACGTTCAGGCGACCTTGCGTCGATACAACGCGTCCAGGCCCTCGCGACTTGCCGGGGCGATGCCGCGATCGGTAATGAGCGCCGTGACAAGCCGAGCAGGCGTCACGTCGAAGGCGGGGTTGCCCGCTTGCGTGCCGTCCGGGGCGATACGCACCTGCGCTATCCCCCCATCGGCAACCATTCCACGCATCGTTAGTAATTCCGCCGCTGCGCGTTCCTCGATCGGAATCTCGCGCAACGCGTCGCCGATGTTCCAGTCGATCGTTGGCGAAGGCACGGCTGCGTAGAACGGCACGCCGCAGTCCTTCGCCGCCAGCGCTTTCAGGTAGGTGCCGATCTTGTTGCAGACATCGCCGGCGGCACTCACGCGATCCGCACCGACGATCACACAGTCGACTTCGCCGTGTTGCATGAGATGGCCTCCCGCGTTGTCCGCGATCAGGGTATTGGGCACGCCATGCCCGCTCAGCTCCCAGGCGGTCAGCAATCCCTGGCTGCGCGGGCGCGTCTCATCGACCCAGACGTGTACCGGCACGCCGGCATCGTGCGCGAGATAAATCGGTGCTAGCGCTGTGCCGACATCGACCGTGGCGAGCCAACCCGCGTTGCAATGCGTGAGCACATTGACCTTGCCCTTTTTCCCGGCGATCGCTTGCAGGATCTCGACGCCATACCGGCCGATCGCAGTATTCAGTGCGATATCTTCGTCGGCGATGGCCTGCGCTTCGTTCCACGCCGCATTCGCGCGCTCGGACGCGGCCGTGCGACGCAGCCGTCCGACTACGCGCTGGATCGCCCAATGCAAGTTCACCGCCGTTGGGCGTGTCTTTTCCAGCAAGGCCGCGGCCGATTCGAGGCCGGAGTCGGACGCATCGACGGTCATGGCGAGCGCGAGGCCGTAAGCCGCCGTCGCGCCAATCAGCGGCGCGCCCCGCACTTGCATGGAGCGAATAGCGTGCGCAACTTCGGCACAATTAGAAAGCTGCAGCGTGTGGAATTCGAACGGCAGGCGAGTCTGGTCGATGATCGCGACGCCGTTCGCGTTGCGCCAGATGCTGCGGTAGGAAACGCCATCGACCTTCATGCGGCCTTTTTCGAAAACCTCAGAACGCCGTTGCTGTCGCGTTCGCGTGCAAGCAGGCCCTGCAGCCAGAGGTAATTCAGATGCGCGATCGATTCGCCCATGGCGAAAAATATCTGGTGCGTGTCGAGTTCGCGCCGGAACAGCACCGGCAGCAAATCCGCGGCGGAACTGGGCCGGGCACAGGCGTCGAGCACCTCGGCCAGGCGGTCGCGATGGTGGTCGTGCAGCATTTGCACGCGATGCTGCGCGCCGCGAAACGGTAACCCGTGCGAGGGCAGGATCAGCGTCGTGTCGGGAAGCTCCTTGAAGCGATCGATCGAACGCAGGAACAGCCGCAATGGATCGCTATCCGGTTTATTCGGCCAGACACTGACGTTGGTGCTGATCTTGGGCAGCAACATGTCGCCGGAAATCAGCACGCCAAGCGCTTTGCAATACAGCGCCGCATGCTCGGGCGAGTGTCCGTAGCCGCCGATAATGCGCCAGACGTTGCCACCAATCTCGATGTCGTCGCCGTCGAGCATGCGGGTAAATCGCAGCGGCGGCTCGCCAACGATCTTGCTATAGGAATTACCGCGACCGCCGACGGCGGAGGCGCGTTCCGTGTCCAGCCCGTGCTCTACAAAGAATGTTGCAGTGACGTCCGACCCGAAGCCCGGCAGGGTGCGGAATTGGGCCTGGGCGGTCAGGTATTCGGTTTCGGTCATCCACAGCGGCGCATTGAAGCGCTGCGTGAGCCAGTTCGCGTTGCCGAAATGGTCAGGATGGTAGTGGGTGACCAGCACGCGCGTCAGGCCAACGCTGCCAACAACATCGCGAAGAATCGTTTCCCAATGCGCGCGCGTTTCATCGAGGCCGATTCCGCAATCGATGGCGGTCCAGCCGTTCCCGTCGCGCAGCAACCATAGATTGATGTGGTTCAACGCGAAAGGCAGCGGCATGCGCAGCCAGAACAATCCGGGGGCAACTTCGCGCACGCTGCCGGACGGCGGCGGCTCCGCGAAAGGAAAACTCATCGGCCCGGTGGTGGCGGCCGAAAGGGCGGGGGTCGGCATGGATGCGGTAACGGTGTGGAAGGTGGCCGCGCTATAGTTCGATTCTACTTTACGTGCACGTTCACCGCGGCGGCATGCCCGACCAAACTTATACGATCTCGGAACTGGCGCGCGAATTCGGCCTGACCACGCGTGCGATCCGCTTTTACGAGGATCACGGGCTCATTGCGCCGACCCGCGAGGGCCGCAATCGCGTCTACGGCAACCGGGACCGCGTGCGCCTGAAACTTACCTTGCGCGGCAAGCGGCTCGGTTTGTCGCTTTCGGAGATCCGCGAGCTGATCGATATGTACGACGCGGCCAAGGACGAGCACGCCCAGGTCGAGCGCCTGCAGGTTTTCCTGCACAAACGTCGCAGCATCCTGGAGCAACAGCGCGAGGACATCGAAGCCGTGTTGGGGGAAATTGCTGCACTTGAAGACCAATGCCGCGAGTTCCTCGATGAGGCCACGGGCAAGCCCGTACGCAAAGTGCGAAAGTCGGTATCAAACCGCTGAATTAGAACGTTTGTTGCGCAGTAGGCCAGCGCAGCTGGGCAAATTTGCTGCACTCAATGCTGCAGCATTTTCGATGAGAACGGGCAAACCGGAAGGTGAATTGCCGATCAAGTTTTGAATTGACGTTAACGTAAACGTCAACTAGAGTCCTTCGACTATCACGGGTAGCACGATGCCAGGGTACGAGCCGAACAATCCCGAGTATGCGCAGCGCGTCCAGGCCAGCTTCGATCGGCAGGGCGCCATGGCATTGCTCGGCGCGAAACTGGCGCGCGTGGCGCCCGGCGAATGCGATATCGAACTGCCGTTCAAACCGGAACTGACCCAGCAGCACGGCTATTTTCACGGCGGCATCATCGGTACCATCGCAGACTCGGCGGGCGGCTATGCGGCGTTCAGCCTCATGCCCGCGGACTCCAGCGTCCTGACTGTCGAATACAAGATGAACCTGCTGGCGCCGGGCGACGGCGATTTGTTGATCGCACGCGGCCGGGTCGTGAAGGCAGGCCGCACATTAGTGGTAACCCAAATCGATGTATTCGTGTCCAAGGCAGGCAGCGAGACCTTGTGCGCCACGCTACTGGAGACCCTCATGACCATGCATGGACGGCCCGACCTATGAATAGTCCGGAGAAATTCTCGATGGCTTCCGTTCCCACGCTGGATTTCGATCTCGGGCAGGACATCGAAATGCTGCGCGATTCGGTGCGTGCCTTTGCCGCACGCGAGATCGCGCCGCGCGCCGCCGAGACGGATGCGCGCAACGAGTTTCCGATGGACCTGTGGCGCAAGCTGGGCGGGCTCGGCCTGCTCGGAATGACGGTCAACGAAGAATACGGCGGCACGGGAATGGGCTACCTCGCCCATGTCGTCGCCATGGAGGAAGTTTCGCGCGCGTCGGCGTCCGTCGGTTTGTCGTACGGCGCCCACTCCAATCTGTGCGTGAACCAGATCCATCGCAA
>JBDTTE010000339.1:0-3558 GCA_039930785.1 Betaproteobacteria bacterium
GCGCAGGACGAAACGACGTTACGCGCCAACATGCAGGACTTCAGTCGCTGGAACATCGTCCAGCATGTTCTGCGTGACGTCACCACGCGCGATCAGTCCGTCACGGTGCTCGGACAGAAGTACGAGTTGCCGCTGATCCTTTCGCCGACCGGCATGACGGGCATTTTCTGGCCCAACGGCGCAGTCGAGGCCGCGCGCGCGTCGACCGAACTGGGCGCGGGTTTCTGCCTGAGCTCGATGTCGACGTCGACCGTCGAAGACATTCGCGAAGTGACGAAGACACCGACATGGTTCCAGCTCTACGTGATGCGCGATCGCGGCGTATCGCGCGAACTCATCGAACGCGCGAAGGCGGCGGGGTGCTCGGCACTTGTGCTCACCGTCGACCTGGCGATGCAGGGCCAGCGCGACCGCGACGTGCATAACGGCCTGACGGTTCCGCCGACCCTGCGCATTTCCAACATGCCGAATTTCGCGATGCGGCCGGGCTGGGTGTGGCGCTATCTCACCGGGCCGAAGGTCGTGCCCAAAAGCCTGATCAAACCCGGCCAGGACACGTTGTCCACCATTGCGGGTTACGTCAATTCGCAGTTCGACCAATCGGTGACGTGGAAGGACATCGAGTGGGCGAAGGCTATCTGGGGTGGTCCGCTGGTGCTGAAAGGCATCCTCGATCCCGATGACGCGAAAGCGGCAATCGATCACGGTGCCGATGCGGTGATTGTTTCGAATCATGGCGGACGCCAGCTCGATGGCGTGCGTTCGGCGATATCGGCATTGCCGGGTGTGGTCGATGCCGTCGCAGGTCGTGCGGAAGTGCTGCTCGATGGCGGCGTGCGACGCGGCACCGACGTGTTCAAGGCCATCGCGCTCGGCGCCAAGGCCTGCATGATCGGCCGGCCCTACATGTATGGTCTGGCGGGGAAGGGTCGCGCCGGCGTCACGCAAGCGCTGCAGTTGCTGCGCAATGAAATCGACCTGGCGCTGGCTCTCTCCGGCAATACCAGTTTGTCGGCGTTGGACCGATCGTCGATTCTGTAAGGGGCCCTTATCCGGATTGTGAGAAGGGTTGTCTTATCTGTCGGCGGGCGATATCTTCGATGCGGGTAGTACTGCGGTTGTGCTCTTTTTGAATTCCACGCCTTCGATGACCACCCCTCCGGTCGACCTCGACAACATTTCCTCCCTGACGCTCGCGCACTACAACCAGCGAGCAGAGGCATTTCGCGAAGGCACCCGCGACCACGACGTGAGCCAGAACATCGCCGCGCTGCTGGATCGCATCGAGGGGAACCCCCCATTCACGATCCTCGATTTCGGCTGCGGGCCGGGCCGCGATCTCAGAACGTTCACAAGCCTGGGTCATATTGCGATCGGACTGGATGGCACGGAGCGATTCGCGGAGATGGCGCGGGCGGACAGCGGTTGCGAAGTCTGGCGGCAGGATTTCCTCGCGCTCGATCTGCCCGATGGGCGATTCGACGGTGTGTTTGCCAACGCGTCGCTGTTTCACGTACCGACGCTGCAGCTGCCGCGTGTGCTATCCCAGTTGCGTGACACGTTGAAACTGGGCGGCGTGCTGTTCAGTTCCAATCCTCACGGTCGCAACGAGGAAGGCTGGAATGGCGGACGGTACGGCGCATATCACGATCCGGAAACCTGGAGACGCATGGTCTCCGAAGCGGGGTTCGTCGAGCTCGGGCACTATTACCGCCCGGCCGGCCTGCCGCGCGAACAGCAGCCCTGGCTGGCGACCATCTGGCGCCGGCCGGTTGCGTGAACCGATCATGAGCTTCGACGCGACCGAACTATTCATTGGCCTGGTAGCGGGTACCTTCGGCATGGCCTATTTTGTCTATGGCAAAAAGCAGTCGCGATTCTCGGCGATGATTTGCGGCGTACTGTTGTGCGTCTATCCGTATGTCGTTAGCGGAACGGTGTGGCTGTGCGTCGTTGGCGCGATCCTGCTTGCGGTGCCGTTCGTAACGGATTTCTAGGCCTCGACGATGCGACTCACTGATGGACTGAAAGCAGTCGCAATCTACGAAGCCGCGAAAGGCGTGCTGGTACTCGTCGCGGGATTCGGCGTGTTGACACTGATGGGCCAGGACCTGCAGTACTATGCGGAGGCACTCGTCGCCCACCTGCACCTGAATCCCGCCAAGGGCTATCCGCGCATTTTCATCGACGCGGCGTCCAATGTCTCCAGTGGAAAGCTGTGGATGTTCGCCGGGTTCGCGCTGGCTTATGCCATCGTGCGGTGGATCGAAGCCTATGGCCTGTGGCGCGCGCGACGCTGGGCGGAGTGGTTCGCTGTATTGAGCGGCGCCATTTACGTGCCTGCCGAGCTGTACGGCCTCTCGCATCACGCGACACCTTTGAAAGTGCTGCTGCTGGCGTTAAACGTCGGCATCGTGGCTTATATGATTTATGTTCTATGGCGCCTCGAGCGCGGCAGGATGAATACACCGGACGATGGCGCGGGCTTGTAACGCCGCGCCGGGCCCGCTTGCATTACCCCATCACCCAACCCAGGAGTAACCCTTGAATATTTCGATGTACCAGGCATCTGTTCCCGTGTTTATCCGCACTCTAGGCAATCTTGCCGTCATCCTCGAAAAGGCGATCGCGCACGCCGAAGCGAAGAAAATCAAACCCGAGGTGCTCGTCAATTACCGCCTGTACCCGGACATGCTGCCGTTTTCGAGCCAGATCCAGATCGCCACCGACGGCGCGAAGAACGGTACGGCTCGGCTCGCGGGCATCGAGCCGCCGAAGTTCGAAGACAACGAAGCAACGCTGGCTGATCTCGTCGCACGCCTGAACAAGACCGTCGACTTCCTGAAAACCCTCAAGCCCGAGCAGATCGACGGCAGCGAGGACAAGACCGTCTCGTGGAAAACGCAGACCAGCACGCGCAGCATGCAGGGCATGCCTTACCTGCTCAGTCACGTCACGCCGAATTTTTATTTTCACGTGACCACGGCATACGCCATCCTGCGCCACTGTGGCGTGGAGATCGGCAAGCAGGATTTTCTCGGCAAGACCTGAGTGGTTCAGGCTGGTGATGGGTGAACAGTGAACGGTAATCGGTGAACGGTAAACGGTGACGGGCAATGAGCGATGAGTGATGGGCAAGGGGGAAAATCCGTCTACACTGCAAACGCCTTTAACCATCACCCATCACGCATCACCCATCACCCATCGCCCATTGCCCATTACCGACCACCGCATGATCACGGTCCATCACCTCAATAACTCGCGCTCGCAGCGCATCCTGTGGCTGCTCGAAGAGCTCGGGCTCGAGTATGAAATCAAACGCTACCAGCGTGACCCGGCCACCATGCTGGCGCCGCCGTCGCTCCGCGAAGTCCATCCGCTGGGCAAGTCGCCCGTCATCACGGACGACGGGCAGACGATCGCCGAATCCGGCGCGATCGTCGAATACCTCATCGGCCGCTATGGCGACGGCCGCCTGATTCCCGCGGCGAATACGCCCGAGCGCCTGCGCTACACCTACTGGTTGCATTTTGCGGAGGGCACGATGCAGCCGCAGTT
>JBDTTE010000340.1:0-3535 GCA_039930785.1 Betaproteobacteria bacterium
TTGATTGCGCGAGGTTCGATGGCTGAATTGGAAACGCAGTTGTTGCTTTGTGTGCGGTTGCAGCTGCTCTCCGAGAGCGACATTTCCCTTGCAATCAGCACGTCAGACGAAGTGGGAAAGATGATTAGAGGTTTGCAGCAGAGTCTTACTAAAAAGCTTAACGACAAAGTCAGCAAAGCATGATTTTCCCTCGTCCCTCGGCCCTCGTCCCCCGCCCCTCGCGATGCTAGTCGCGCTAATTACAGGCCTCGCAACAGGCGCCCTCTACGCGGCCGCGGCGCTGACTTACAACGTGATGTTCTCGACGTCGAAGGTGCTGTCGGTCACCACCGGGCACATTTCGATGCTTGGCGGGATATTCGGCGCGTGGTTTCTTTCCACGCTGGGCTGGCCGATCCCGTTCGCGTTGCTGGGTTCGATGTTCGTCGGCGCGTTGTTCGGATTGTTGACCGATTTCATTGCGATCCGTCGCGTGCTGGCGCGCAGCGACGAGCATCTCTGGTTGCTATCCACCCTGGCGCTGGCGACGATGGTGCAACAAGCGGCAGGCTTATGGTGGGGCACTGAACCGAAACCCTTTCCGCGCCTGATCCCGCAGGATTTCTCCGCCGGCCTCGGCGACCAGAAGTATTGGCTGCCGATTGCCATCGCCATCCTGCTCGCCGTCGCGCTCGAGCTGTTTTACCGGCGGACGCTCTACGGCAAGCTATTCGTGGCAATGTCCGAGGACGCCTTTGCCGCTCGCGCCCGCGGCATTCCGACTGACCGCATCCGCTCCATGTCGTACGTCATCGCAGGGGCGATGGGCGGCCTTGCCGGCTTCGCAGCCGGGCAATTGACCTTTGCCTATTTCGCGCTCGGCCTGACGCTCACATTGAACGGTTTCATCGCGCTGGCGGTCGGCGGCCTCGGCAGCAACGTCGGTGCGCTGGTCGGCGGCGCGGCGCTCGGCATCCTGAGCGCGGTCGCGACGTACTTCGTCGGCGGCGAATACCAGCAGACGATTTCCGTCGGCCTGCTGATGATCGTGCTGCTGGTGAAGCCGGCTGGTTTGTTTGGCAGCCAGAGCGTGCGCCCGGTATGAAGCCTGCCGGCAAAACGCTCGCGTTGCTCCTGGTCGCCGCCGCACTTGTGACGTTGCCGTGGTGGTCCGGCGATCAATACAAGCTTCACCTGGCCGCACTGATTTGCGCTTACTGGGTGCTGATCGGCGGACTGAACCTGGTAGTCGGCTATTCCGGGCAGCTCTCGATCGGCCACGTTGGCTTGCTGTCGATCGGCGCGTATTGCTTCACAATCCTGGCCGGAACGCACGGCATCCATCCCGGCATTGCAATTGTGGCGGCCGGCGGCCTTTGCGCGCTGTGCGGCTTCCTGCTCGGCCTGCCATCATTGCGCCTGCCTGGTTTCTATTTCGCGATGGCGACGCTGGCTTTTGCGCTGATCGTGGCCGAGATCACGCTCGCGCAGACGGCATTGACGGGCGGCGGCGTCGGCCTGGCGGTGCCCGGGTTCCCCGAACCTTTTGATACGCCCGCCGGAACCTACTGGTTGATCCTCGCCATCGCGGCTCTGGTGACCTGGCTGACGTGGAACGTTGCCCGCCATACCTGGGGGCGCGGCCTGGTCGCGGTGCGCGATAGCGCCGTGACCGCGCAGGCGGTCGGCGTTCCAGTGTTTCGCGCCAAGCTGACTGTGTTCGTGTTCAGCGGCTTTACCGCCGGCGTGGCCGGTGCGCTGTTCGCGGTGCTGCAGAGTTACATCACGCCGGATACATTCGTATTCGACCTCGGGTTGTTCTTTTTCGTCTGCATCATCATCGGCGGGCGCGGCCACATCATCGGCCCTATGGTCGGCACCATCGTATTGACCGCGCTGCCCGAAATGGTTGCGCCGCTTGCGAAGTTGGGTAATTTTTTCTACGGGTTGCTGTTGCTTGCGGTTGTGCTGCTGGTACCCGAGGGCATCGGCCGGGTGTTTGAGCTGCTCATGCAGCGCCTGCGTCCGCGTCGCGTTGAAAGCCATGTCGTGAAGCCCGACCTCGAGCGCCTCGCGCGTGCGATCGCAAAAGGCAAGGCGGCCGGATGAGCCTTGCCGCGCGGGAAATCACCAAACGATTCGGCGGCCTGACCGCGCTCGCGAATGTGTCTCTGGAGTTGCGCCCCGGTGAAGTCCACGGACTCATCGGTCCGAACGGCAGCGGCAAAACCACGCTGCTGAATCTGCTGTCGGGCTATTACCGTCCCGACGGCGGCAGCATTGTCGTCGACGAAACCGACATTTCCAACGCAACCGTGCAACAGCGCGCCCGCCTTGGCGTGGCTCGCACGTTTCAAAAGCCACGCCTGCTGCCGACGCTTTCCGTGCTCGACAACGCCATGCTTGGTGGCTGGCGCGACGCGCGTGCGGGGTTCATTTCGACCGCGTTCTCCTTGCCGCAGGTCCGTCGCGACGAACGTGAATTGCGCGGCCGCGCCGAAGAGTTGTTGCATGGGGTCGGCCTCTCGCATGCGATCGGTCGACGCGCGAACCTGCTGGAGCACGCCGAGCAGCGCTTCCTGGAAATCGCGCGCGGGCTGGCCCAGCGCCCCCGCTTCATTTTGCTCGATGAGCCAGCGGGCGGATTGACACCGGCCGAGATCGAGCATCTCGCCGCGGTCATCGGCATCATGCGCCAGTCGGGTATTGGCGTGCTGCTGGTCGAGCACCACACCGATTTCGTGTTTCGCGTCTCCGATCGCGTGACCACGCTGGATGTCGGCAAGATCATCAAGCACGGCACGCCGGACGAAGTGAAGCGCGATCCCGAAGTCATCCGCGTCTACCTGGGGGCCTGAGATGAGGAGCCACCGACCGCTGCTCAAGGTCGACAACTTGCACGTTGCCTATGGCAAGGCCGAGGTCGTGCATGGCATTGCGCTGGAAGTGCGCAACGGCGAATTCACCGTCATGCTCGGGCGCAACGGCGCGGGCAAGAGTACGACATTGCACGCGATCTCTGGCCTGATTGCCAAGAAGTCAGGCACTGTCGAATTCGACGGCCGCGATTTGAGCAACGCCTCGCCGCGCGACATCGTGCGCGCCGGCATCGTGCAGGTCCTCGAAGGCCATCGCGTGTTCACCACGCTGACCGTCGAGGACAATCTCTTGATCGGTACTTACGCGCGCAGCCCGGGCGGCGACCGCAGCAAGCTTGCGCGCATCTACGAACTGTTCCCGGAGATGAAGGAAAAGCGCAACGATCTCGCATCGCGCCTGTCGGGCGGCCAGCAGCAGATCCTAGCCGTTGCGCAAGGCGTCATCGGCGAACCGCGCCTGTTGATTCTCGATGAACCCTCAGCCGGCCTGGCGCCGCTGGTCATCGATCGCATCCTTTCAGTTGCCGCGGAACTATGCATGGGTGGCATCGCCATCCTGCTGGTCGAGCAGCTGGTGGAAAAGGCCCTGCGGCATGCCGATTTTTGCTACCTCGTCGAAACCGGACGGATTGCCGCGGCGGGTACGCCGACGGAAATCCAGGCGAGCGACGTGCTGC
>JBDTTE010000341.1:0-3488 GCA_039930785.1 Betaproteobacteria bacterium
TAGGGACTAGGGGCGAGGGGCGAAAAGCTCAGGGGCGAGGGACGAGGGGCGAGGGGCGAGGGACGAGTAAGAACCAGGCTCCGCTGCTTCAGGCTTTTCCCTCGTCCCTCGTCCCTCGCCCCTCACCCCTGCGCGAGCGCTTGTCGCGCTCCGCGCATCGTGACGAGTTCCTCGGCGACGGTCGGATGAATAGCTACCGTTTCATCGAAATCGCGCTTCGTTGCACCCATGTGCACGGCCACGGCGAAGCCCTGCATGAGTTCGTCGGCGCCGGGACCGATCACATGGCACCCGACGATTTTTTCCGATGCACCGGCGACCACCAGCTTGATCGTGCACTTGACCTTGCGCTTGGTGAAACCGTGGTACATCGGCGTGAATTGGGTTTCGTAGATTTTTACCTGGGCCAGCCCATGCAGGGTCACGGCTTGCTGCTCCGTCAGCCCGATCGTACCGATCGGCGGATGCGTGAACAGCACGGTGGCGATGTTTTCGTAGTCGAGCTTGCGGTCCGTCATGCCGCCGAACAATCTGTCGGCCAGGCGCCGGCCGGCGGCGATCGCTACCGGCGTGAGATCGAGTTTGCCGATGACATCGCCGATCGCATAGATGCCGGGAACATTGGTCACCTGGTACGCGTCGGTCGGAATCGCACCGTTGGCATCGATGGCGACGCCAGTCGCACGCAGGTCGAGGCGGTCCGTATTCGGTCGGCGTCCGATGGCCCACAGCAATCCGTCGTACCCCTCCAAAGCTGCGCCGTTTGCCAGGGTGATGCGCAGGCCCGTCGGTTCCTTCCCGACACTGGCGATTTTCGTGTCGGTGATCATGCGCACGCCATCGGCCTGCATTTGCGCCGTAAGTTCGTCGCGCAGCACGGTATCGAACTCATTGAGAATGTGCGGCCGGCGACAGAGCAGGGTCACCTCGGTGCCCATCGCGCGCAGCAAGCCTGCGATCTCCACGGCGATATAGCCGGCGCCGACGACCGCAATTTTCTTCGGTTGTTTTTCGAGCTCGAAGAAGTCGTCGGATGACATGCCGAAAGCGGCACCAGGCACTTCGGGCACCATCGGGCGCCCACCCACGGCGATGACGATATGCGGCGCGGTGAGGGTATCGGCACCGACCTTGACTGTTCTGGGGCCGACGAAGCGCGCGCTGCCGAGAATCAGCTCGACGCCATTCTTGACGAGATTGCGTTCGTACAGGCCGTTCATTTCGAGTACGTACTGGTCGCGCTGGCGGCGCAGCACCGACCAGTCGAAGGTCGCGTCGCCCGGGACGATGCCGTAATCCGGCGCTTCGTCCAGGGCATGCATCAGGTTCGCCGCGTTCCACATGATTTTCTTCGGAATACAACCCACGTTCACGCATGTACCGCCGATGCGACCGGCTTCGACCAGCGCGCACTTCGCGCCATAGCTCGCCGCGCGGTTCGAAATTGCCACGCCGCCGCTGCCGGCACCGATGACGAGAAGATCGTATTGTTTGTTCATGGGACGCGTGCCCTATGCTGCGAAGGCGTCGAGTATAGCGAACCCGGCATGCCGAAACGTCACGCTGGCAGGCCAATTATGCTGGCCGTGCATAACAGTCAGGCGATTCACACGCTTGCAGCGTAGCGCGCGAAGATGCAGCATGAGACGCTGCGGGAATACACGTAAAACTGATTATCAACGGGACGGACACATGATCGACCTTCACTACTGGCCCACGCCGAACGGCCACAAGATAACGATATTCCTCGAGGAAACCGGAACGCCGTACCGAATCTCGCCGGTCAATATCGGCACCGGCGAGCAGTTCAAGCCGGATTTCCTGAAGATCGCGCCGAACAATCGCATGCCCGCGATCGTCGACGACGCACCGACGGACGGCGGCGCCCCCGTGTCGGTATTCGAGTCGGGCGCGATCCTGCTCTATCTCGCGGAGAAAACCGGCAAGTTTCTGTCTACGGATTTGCGCGTGCGCGTCGACGTGCTGCAGTGGCTGTTCTGGCAGATGGGCGGGCTGGGACCCATGGCCGGACAGAATCATCACTTCAGCCAGTACGCGCCGGAGAAGCTGCCTTACGCGATCGACCGCTATGTGAACGAAACCGCGCGTCTGTATGCGGTGCTGGACAAGCGCCTGGCCGATCGCGAGTTCATGGCAGGGGAGTACTCCATCGCCGACATGGCTTCGTATCCGTGGATCGTGCCCTACGAGCGCCAGAAGCAGAATATCGACGACTTCCCGAACCTGAAGCGCTGGTTCAGTGCGATCCGCGCACGGCCCGCAGTCGTGCGTGCGTACGAAAAGGGGAAGGTCATTTCCACCACGCCTGCGGTGAACGAAGAATCGAGGAAACTTCTGTTTGGCCAGAATGCGGCGACGGTTCGCCGCTGAGCGCCGAATGCAAAAAAAAAGGCCGGAGCGTTTGCTCCGGCCTTTTTTACTACCCTAAAGAGCTTCCGACTGGCTTCAGTTCCAGTTGCGAACCAGGTCGTCGTAGGCTTGCTTCGCCGTACGGGTTGCCGGAACGCTCTTTTCCTCGCCGGCCATTTGTGCAGCCGTCGGGCCGTTCCAATCGCGTACCAGGTCGGCTTGCATTTCCGCCTTCGTGCGTTCGCGCACCGGAACAGCGGCGCCGCCGCCGGTAAAGTTCCAATCGCGCACCAGATCCGCTTGCGCGGCTTCCGGGCTGCGCGTCATGATCTTGGTGCCATCAGCGTACACGCCACCGGCAACCATCATCGCCGTCACTGCACCCGCCAACATCAGTTTGGTTTTCATTTTTTCTCTCCTGAAAATTTGCTTTCGGAATTCACTCGATCGGGGTCCTGCCGTTTGTTGCGTGCATCCGATTCGTGAAAAGGATGATGTGCTTCGCGTTGACAGGGAGATTGAAGCGCGTTGCGGTGTTCTAGTCTGAAGTTGTCGCGAAGAGCGAACGCGTAGAACAGCCTTGCTGCGCTTTCGTCGTTTCGTGCTGTTGTAAGGTGCTCACAGTTCGTAGAATGCCGGCATGAGAGGCAAAACAATCGCGGTGCTCGAGAGCCGCTTCGGTGAACATCTTGCCGGCCTGCTGGAGAAGCAGGGCGCGCGCGTATTGCGTGCGCCAGCGTTGGCCGAGGAACCGGATGTCGATCCCGGCGCAATCCGTCGTTTGATCGAGAGTTGTACGACGCAACCGCTCGAACTCGCGATTTTCCAGACGGGCGTCGGCACGCGCGCATTGTTCGACGCCACGGATGACCTTGGCCTGACGGAGCGCTTGCACGCGTTGCTGGATGCCTGCCGCGTTGTGGTGCGCGGCCCGAAGCCAACCGCTGTCCTGCGCGGACGAAGCGTCCGCATCGATATCAGTGCGGCGGAGCCGTTCACGACCACCGAAGTGCTCGCCGCGATCGGCAGCGTCGATCTCGCGAACAAGCGCGTGCTGGTGCAACGCTACGGGGATACCAACGCCGGCCTCGAAGCGCAACTGCAGGCGCGCGGCGCGC
>JBDTTE010000342.1:0-3484 GCA_039930785.1 Betaproteobacteria bacterium
TTGCCGCTGTCGAATTTCTCGCCCATCGGCGTTTTGTACGGCATCTGCGAAGGCTGGATGAAATTGCGCCGGCGCAACTCCGCCGGGTCCATTTTCATTTCCGCGGCGCCCTGGTCCATCAGGCGCTCCAGCAGATAGATCGCCTCCGGCCGCCCCGCTCCGCGATAGGCCCCCACCAGATTGGTGTTGGTCATGATCGCGGTGCCGCGCAGGTCCAGGGCGGGTATGTGATAGACGCCCGTGATGACCTTCGGCCCGACCGCCACGACGATGACGGCGCCCGGCCCCGACGCGTGCGCGCCGATGTTGCCGATGATGTTCACGCGCATGCCGAGGATTTTTCCTTCGGCATCGAATGCGATCTCGGCGTGATTGATCTGGTCGCGCCCATGGTTGCCGCCGAGGAATTCCTCGCTGCGACTCGCGCGCCAATGAATGGGACGCTTGAGCCTGCGCGCGGCCCACGCGCATACGACATCTTCCGCGTACAACTGCGTCTTCATGCCGAAGCCGCCGCCGACGTCGCCAACAACGACGCGCACGTCGCTCATGGGCACCTTCAGACAGGCTTCCGCGAGGGTTTTCTGCAGGCCGGCGGGATTCTGGCAGCTGGTACGCAAGGTTACGCGACCGCTTGCCGCGTCGAATTCAGCGATGCTGCCGCGCGGCTCCATGCTTACCGGCACCAGCCGCTGGTTGTAGAGGGAAAGCTTGGTGACGTGTTTGGCTTTGGCGAAGGCGGCGTCGCACGCGGCCTTGTCCCCGAATTGCGTCTCCGCGGCGATATTGCCCGGCGCGTCCGGCCAGAGCACTGGCGCGTCCTTTGCGGTGGCCGCTTCAATGGTGACGACCGCAGGCAACTCCTTGTAGTCCACCATTACCTGCTCGGCGGCATCCTCGGCCTGCAAGCGGGTATTCGCGATGACAGCGGCGACCGGCTCGCCAACATAACGGGCGGCGTCCACCGCGAGCACGTGATGCGGTGCCCCGACCATCTCCTTGCCGTCGGCGCGCTTCAGCCCCTGCCCGTCGGGTAGGGCGCCGATATCGTCAGCCTTGAGGTCCGCGCCGGTCAGCACTGCCACGACGCCCGGCATTTTTTTCGCCTCGGCCGCGTTGATCGAGACGATGCCGGCATGCGCATGCGGCGAGCGCACAAATACGATAAACGCCTCGTTTTCCACTGCCACGTCATCGACGTAGCGGCCCGTGCCAAACAGCAATCGCTGATCCTCGCGGCGGATCATTGCCTGACCAATGCCGAACTTTGCCATAGGGTTATCCCGTTTTTTTCTGGATTGAAGTGGAAGTTTGCGAAATTCTACGCCACGATGCGGGCGACTGTCCGGGTTGCCCCTCCTGCAAGGGTTGTCTACGATGGCGGTTGTTTGCGGCTGCTTTCAGTGTAACTCCGCCCATTTCCACTCCAGAAGGAATGCCCATGCCAGTCCGGCTCTCCCTGACCGTGAACGGAAAGCCCGTCAATGCCGACGTGGAACCGCGCACTTTGCTGGTCGATTTCATCCGCGACACCCTCCGGCTCACCGGCACGCATATCGGCTGTGATACCGCGCAATGTGGCGCCTGCACGATCCATATGAACGGGGTAGCGGTCAAATGCTGCAACATGCTGGCCGTCCAGGCGCAGGGCAGCACCGTCCTGACGATCGAAGGACTAGCCAAGGCCGATGGCACGATGCACCCGATGCAGGCGGCGTTTCGCGATCATCACGGCCTGCAATGCGGCTTCTGTACGCCGGGCATGGTTATGAGCGCCCTCGACATCATCAAACGCCATCCGAATCCCGACGAGGAAAAAATCCGCGCGGAACTCGACGGCAACCTGTGTCGCTGCACGGGGTATCACAACATCGTCAAGGCCGTGCAGGCCGGGGCTAAGGCCTAGCCAGGACCACACCTCGACGCAAAAGCGCAAAGGTCGCGAAGGACGCAAAGAAAAATGAAAGAAGACCATAGAATTTCCATGAAGCGGAATATCCCGATGACGGTCACCCTCCGTGACGGTGATATCTGCGCCCCGATTAGTTGTTCCGTCGTTCCCCCTTCTTTCGGTTTCCTTTGCGTACCTTTGCGACCTTCGCGTCTTTGCGTCGAGATTTAATCGGGAAAAATTATGCATGCATTCAATTACCACAAAGCTTCGAGCGTCGCGGACGCAAGCGCAAAGCTGACGGCGTCGGCCGATGGCCGTCTGCTCGCAGGCGGACAAACGCTGATCGCCGCCATGAAAATGCGCCTCTCCGCTCCAGCGGATGTCATCGACCTCGGTGGCATCGGTGAATTGCGAGCCATCAAGAGCGAAAGCGGCGGCATCTCGATCGGCGCCATGGCCACGCACGCCTCGGTCGCGGCATCGACGGAAGTCGCCAAGGCGATTCCCGCCCTGGCCCTGCTTGCCGGCGGCATTGGCGATCCGATGGTGCGCAACATGGGCACGATGGGCGGGTCCGTCGCCAACAATGATCCTGCAGCGGACTATCCCGCCGCGGTCGTGGCGCTTGGCGCAACCGTCGTCACCAACCAGCGCCGGATTTCGGGCGATACGTTTTTCACGGGCATGTACGAAACCGCGCTCAAACCCGGCGAGATCATCACGTCGATCCTGTTTCCGATACCAAAGCGCGCGGCCTACATGAAATTCAAAAACCCTGCGTCACGCTATGCAATGGTCGGGGTGTTCCTCGCCGACACGGCGGGCGGGATGCGAGTAGTCGTCACCGGCGCCGGAACCTGCGTGTTCCGCGTTGCCGAAATGGAAAAGGCACTCGCGAAATCCTTCTCGCCCGAATCGGTGGCCAACATCAAGGTCCCGGCAGACGATCTGAATTCCGATCTCCATGCAACGGCGGAGTATCGCGCACACCTGATCACCGTCATGGCGAAGCGCGCCGTGGATCAGGCCAACAAAGGGTAAACCTGTCCGTCTCGACGCAAAGGCGCAAAGTACGCAAAGAGCGCAAAGGAAAGCAAAACCAAGTTGAGATTGAGGGAGCGACGCCAACTGATATTGCGATCGCGAATATGAGCGAAGTCCGCGAACGAAAACTTGCTCTGAATTCCTTTGCGACCTTTGCGTCCTTCGCGCCTTTGCGTCGAGATGTGGACTTTAGAGCCCCATGACCACACATTCCGCTATTCCCAATTCCATAGACGACACCCTCGCGCTGCTGGCGAAAGGTGAATATGTCGCCGAGCGGTCGCTTGCAACGGCCGTGTTTCTCGCATTGCGCATGGGTCGCCCGCTGTTCCTCGAAGGCGAGGCCGGCGTGGGCAAGACGGAGATCGCCAAGGTGCTGGCGCAAGTCCTCGGTCGCCAGCTCATTCGCCTGCAATGCTACGAAGGCCTCGACATTGCCTCTGCGGTCTACGAATGGAATTACCAGCGCCAGATGATCGAGATCCGGCTCGCGGAAGCCGAAGGCGCAGGTGCGCGGGAAAACCTCGAGAAGGATATTTTCAGCGA
>JBDTTE010000343.1:0-3458 GCA_039930785.1 Betaproteobacteria bacterium
TAGGCAGCGTGGACGTGCAGGAAGGCACGGTGCGCGACCTCGAATTCCGGCGCGGCATTCATGGTGCGCGGGATCATTTGGCGCGCAACTTCACTTGCGGAAAGTCGAGCGGCACGGCGAAGGCGACGTTCACATAGTTGGTGAACAGGTTCAGCGCGACATGCGCCATGATTTCCATCACTTCGCCATCCGTGAAACCGACGTCGATGAAAAACCGTTCCTCGAGCATGATCGGATTCGGGGCGTGGCGGCGGCCGCGGGCAGCAAACCAGCCGCGGTAGTAAGCGTTACGTAACGAAAGGATGGGCATGAGGGAGGGAGGCGGTTGCGGATCGGGGTTCTGAGGGATATTTCGGCATGGGAACGGGGAGCTTTAACGGATGGCAAGGCGTGAAGGGTGAGGGGTGAAGGGTAAGTGCCTGAAGTCTCTTTTTAAGGCTTTTACCCCTCACCCCTCACCCCTCGCCCCTCGCCCCTCACCCCTCTCCCTCACGCGGTTTCATCGGAACAGAGTCCCCGGAGGGGAAGTTCCGTTGAAAACGCCTGGCGTCGGCCGCACATTGACCGCTAGGGCGGACCCAACCCCCGCCGCGGAGAATGCAATGCGATACATAGGCAAGAAAGTCGCCGGCATGCCGGCCACGGATGGCGCCGGGGTCAAGCTGAAAAGGGTCATCGGCAGCCCGGCGCTGGACATGGTCGATCCCTTCCTGATGCTCGACGAGTTCGGTTCCGATGATCCGGAGTCCTGGATCGCAGGTTTTCCGGAGCATCCCCATCGTGGCTTCGAAACCGTGACGATCATGCTGGACGGACGGGTCAGGCACGCCGATTCGGTCGGCAACAAAGGCGTCATCGAAGCCGGTGACGTGCAGTGGATGACAGCCGGCAGCGGCATCATCCACTCCGAAATGCCCGAACGCGCGGAGGGCCGCTTGCGCGGTTTCCAGCTCTGGCTCAACCTGCCCGGCACGCTGAAAATGATCGCACCGCGCTATCAGGACGTGCGCGCCGCGACCATCGATTCCGTGTCACGTAACGGTGTGACGGTGCGCGCGATCGCGGGCGAAGGCTATGGCGTCAAGGGGCCGACGGAAACGCTCACGCCGGTGCGATTGCTCGACGTGGCGCTCGAGCCGAATGCGGCGTTCGAGATCGACGTGCCGGACGAGCACGCCTGCTTCGTGTACGTATACGAGGGCGATGTGCGTGGCAGGGATCGTGACGACAAGGCGCTCGACGTTGCGAGTGGCTCGGCAGCGGTGCTGGTCGGCAATGGCGGGGTCCGGCTGGAAGCCGGAGAGGCTGGCGCGAAGTTGCTGTTCGCCAATGCTAAGCCGATACGCGAACCTGTTGCACGTTATGGCCCGTTCGTCATGAATACACGCGAAGAGCTGCAAAAGGCATTCGAAGACTATTCGCGCGGTGAACTGGTCAGTGCATAAGTAATGCCTTCGTTCGAGGTGACAAGCGCGCGCAACTGGCGCTTGCACCTCAACGCAGGTGCTTGAGAGTGTGGTTTTCCGTACCGGTCCATAGTTTGGAGAGTGTCATGGCGTCGTCACAGAAATTTTCCCGCAGGGCATTGTGGTTGATGTCGATGGTCTTGTTCCTGTGGCTGCCGCTGGTGCATGCGGCGACGTCGGTCGATAGCGAAGAAGCGCGCGTGGCAGCCGCGCGCCGCTATCTTGGTGTAGCGCAGATGACCAAGATCCTCGACGACGCGCAGAGCGAAATGGCCAAGACGCTGCCGCCGGACCAGCGTGACCGATTCCGGGATTTCATGCGACGCGCCGTGAATCCGGAGGTGCTGGAAAAGGCCGCGATGGAGAGCATGGTGAAAATCTTCACCGCGGACGAGATGAACGCGCTGGCGGATTTCTTCAGCTCCCCGACCGGCAAATCCGCAATGGGCAAGTTTGGCCTCTACATGGCCGACCTCATGCCGGTCATCCAGCAGGAAATCTTCCGCGCCCTGCAATCGATGCCGCTCGAAGATCCGCAGCCGAAGACGCAGTAAAAAAAGGCGCCGCCCGACGCCCTTTTGTCATTCCCGCGCAGTGACGCATGCCATTCCCGCGCGGTGACGAATGTCATTCCCGCGCAGGCGGGAACCCAGGCGAAGTAACGCCCTGATTGAAACGGCACTGGATTCCCGCCTTCGCGGGAATGACATCCTCCTGCCTCGCCTCTCGCCTCTCGCCTCTCGCCCCTCACCCCTCACCCGCTTCACTTACGAATATGTAAGAATCTGCGCACTTTTTCGCCGGAGCGCCTGCAAATGAAATCCTTCCTTCCCGTTTTTGCCTTCACCGCCTTGTGCTGCAGTGCTATACCCGCGTTCGCAGACGGTCCCGACGAGTTGTGGGAGATCACCGTGAAAATGGAAATGGCGGGTATGCCAGCCATGCCCGCGCACACCTCGAATGTCTGCCAGCGCAAGGGCAGTGTCGATCCGACGAAAACCGGCGCGAAGGACAAGGACAGCGATTGCCAGGTCACCGACAAGAAGCAGTCCGGCAACAAGACCTCGTGGAAAATGGTTTGCACCAAACCCCAGGCCATGACGGGGACCGGGGAAGTCACCCATACCGGCGACACCTATCAGGGCACGATGTCGATGAACGTCGACAGCATGGACATGAAGCAGACCTATTCCGGCAAGAAGGTGGGCAGCTGCACGTACGAAGAACCCGCGAAAAAGATCGAGGCCATGCAGAGCCAGAGCAAGGCCGCGATGGCCAAGGAATGCGACAAGCAGATCGAGAAACTCGAACCGCTGATGGTTTTCGGCGGCTTGAACCTTCCCGAGAGCGCGTTGTATTGCAAGGATCGCAAGGCTGATTTCTGCGCGCAGACCACGAAAGTCACCCAGCAGATGCGCGAGCCGGCCGGCTTTGTCGACGCCAACAAGAAGTATCCGAACTGGCGCGAAGCGGTGAAGGCCTGCGGGACCGATCCCGCCACGATCAGCGGGCCCGTTTGCAAGGCCGCCGTCGACAAGAAGGACTGGCCGTTCGTCAGCGAAAACTGCCCGGTCGAAGGGCGCGCCGTCGCGTTGCAGAATTGCGCCGGCATGGACTACACCGCGATGATGGGCTCGAAGTATCGCGAGATTTGCCAGAAGTACGGCGCCGATCTGGCGAAGAAGCAGGTGAATGCGGACAAGCCCGCCACCGACGACAAGGCCGCGACGCCCGAAGCCAAGCCGAGCGTAGGAGACAAGATCAAGGATGGTGCGAGTTCACTTAAGAAGCTGCTGAAATTCTAGGGCGAAGTTTCTACTCCCTCTATCTCATCACGAAGACACGAAGAACACGAAGAACACGAAGAAACACGAAGAAGAGCGGAAGCCAAGATGGCACGTCGGAATGTCCTAACGCCGTAGGGTCAGGTTGCCCGGGGGCCTATCCTGATTTTTGTGTGTGAGGCATAACATGTCGATCCAATGGAGCATG
>JBDTTE010000344.1:0-3447 GCA_039930785.1 Betaproteobacteria bacterium
TTTCGACGATTTATACCGCGCTGAACCAGTACCGGGTCGTCATGGAAGCCGCGCCACAGTACTGGCAGAGCCCGCAGGCGCTGGACGACGTTTATGTCTCCAATGCGACCGGCGGACAGGTGCCGCTCTCGGCCTTTTCCAGTTACGGCCCAAACAACACACCCCTGGCAGTGAACCACCAGGGGCAGTTCGTGGCGTCGACCATATCGTTCAACCTGCCGGTCGGCGTTTCGCTTTCCGATGCCACGCGCGCGATCACCGACACGTTCAGCCGCATCGGAGTGCCGACATCGATCCAGGGTAGCTTCCAGGGCAGCGCCAAGCTGTTCCAGGATTCACTGAACAGCCAACCGTGGCTGATCCTGACCGCGCTGCTGACCGTCTACATCGTGCTCGGCATGCTGTACGAAAGCTTCGTGCATCCGATCACGATCCTGTCGACACTGCCTTCCGCCGGCGTGGGCGCGCTGCTCGCACTGCTCGCCTGCGGCAGCGAATTCAGCATCATCGCCCTGATCGGCGTGATTCTGCTGATCGGCATCGTCAAGAAGAACGCCATCATGATGATCGACTTCGCGCTGGAAGCTGAGCGCAAGCGCGGACTCTCGCCCAGGGACGCGATTTACCAGGCCTGCCTGCTGCGTTTCCGGCCGATCATGATGACGACCATGGCGGCGCTGCTCGGTGCAATTCCGCTCGCTGTGGGCTTCGGCGACGGCGCCGAACTGCGCCGCCCGCTCGGCATTTCCATCGTCGGTGGGTTGATTGTCAGCCAGATGCTGACGCTCTATACGACGCCGGTCGTCTATCTCTATCTCGACCGCTTCCGCCTGTGGTGCAAGCGCAAATGGTCCGGCGACATCGAGCCGCATGCCGCGCGTCCATCCGCTATCGCTGGTGAAAACATATGAATACGCCGCGTTCCCGATTCCGCACTTTTCTTTCCTTCGCGACCTTTGCGTCCTTTGCGTTGAAAAATTTTTTTCCGGCATTTCTCGTGGTAGCTCTGGCGTCCCTCGCCGCCTGCACGGTCGGGCCCAACTACGTGCGCCCGGTCGCCGACGTGCCGGTGAAATTCAAGGAAGCCGACGGATGGAAGACGGCGCAGCCGCGCGACGGGGAATTGCGTGGCAAATGGTGGGAAGCCTTCAACGATCCGCAGCTCAACGAGATGATGGAACGGGTGGTCGTGACCAATCAGAGCCTGGTGCAGGCCGCGGCGCAATTTCGCCAGGCGCGTGCACTGGTGCAGTCGGCGCGCGCCGGCTACTGGCCGACGGTGGATGCCAATGCCTCCGCGCGGCGCGCCAAGTCGCCCTCGGGGTTCAGCAACCAGAGCACGAGCGGCGATTTCGTGCAGGCATCGCGAGCACCGACCAACACCTATTCCCTCTCGCTCGACGCGATGTGGGAAGTCGACGTATGGGGGCGCGTGCGCCGTACGGTTGAGGCCAATGACGCCAGCGCACAGGCCAGCGCAGCCGACCTCGAAGCCATGCGCCTGTCGATCCAGGCGGAGCTCGCGCAGAACTATTTCCAGTTGCGCGCACTGGACACGCAAAAGCAGCTGTTCGACGACACGCTGGCCGCCTACCAGCGCTCGCTGACCCTGACGCAGAACCAGTACGCCGCCGGCGTGGTCGCGAAAGTCGACGTGATCCAGGCGCAGACACAGTGGAAGACCACGCAGGCACAGGCGGTCGACCTCGGCGTGCAGCGCGCGCAAATCGAACATGCGATCGCATTGTTGCTCGGCAAACCGGCGTCGGATTTCTCATTGCCGCCCGCGCCGCTTACCGCCCAGCCGCCCCCGGTGCCGCTTGGGTTGCCCTCCGCGCTGCTCGAACGTCGCCCGGATATCGCCGCAGCAGAACGGCGCGTCACCGCCGCGAATGCGCAGGTCGGCGTGGCCGAGGCTGCTTACTATCCGTCGCTGAGCTTGTCTGCGTCGGCGGGATACCAGAGTTCGAGCTTTGCGAATTGGCTCACGGCACCGAGTCGCTTCTGGTCGCTTGGACCTTCCATCGCGCAAACGCTGTTCGACGGCGGATTCCTGCGTGCGCAGACCGCGCAGGCCGTCGCCGCGTACGACGCAAACGTCGCCGCTTATCGCCAGACCGTGCTGACCGGCTTCAAGGAGGTCGAGGACAACCTCGTAGCCCTGCGCATCCTCGAGGAAGAGGCTGCGATCCAGGACGAAGCCGTGCAGAACTCGCGGCAATCGGTAGCCCTGACCCTTAACCAGTACAAGTCCGGCATCGTCAGTTATCTGAACGTCGTCACGGTGCAGGCCACCGCGCTTTCGAATGAGCGAACGGCCGTCGACATCCAGAACCGCCGCCTCGCCGCGAGCGTGCTGCTCGTCAAGGCGCTGGGCGGCGGCTGGAACGCGTCGACGTTGCCAACCAAGGATGAAATGGCGCGCGGCGAGGCTTATCCGCGCAAGGACACGGATCCGGCAGGGACGAACACGGAGACGAACAAGACCCAGCGCTGACACAAACCAGAGCGAACGAAAAAATTCGCCCGGTTTTCCAGGAGGGACTGAAATGACACGCCATTGCTTGCTTCCCGACCATCGCGCGTTACGCGTGCTGGCTACCGCTGCGGTCGCAATCGTCACGGCTTGCACCCTCGCCGCCTGCGGTGACAAGAGCGCCGCGCAGGCCGACGCCGCGAAAAAAGCGCCGGCCGCGGTGCCGGTCCTGACCGGACAGGTCGTCGAAAAATCGGTGCCCCTGCGGCTGCACGCGATCGGCAACGTCGAAACCGTCGCCTCGGTCGCAATCAAGGCGCGCGTCGACGGCCAGATCCTTTCCTCGCCGGTGCGAGATGGGCAGGACCTCAAAAAGGGCGACCTGCTGTTCCAGATCGACCCGAAGCCCTACCAGTCGCAACTCGATCAGGCGCAGGCAAACCTCGGGCGCGACCAGGCGCAGCTCGATTACCTGCGCGGCCAGGAAGCGCGCTACAAGGATCTGCTCGCGCAGAATTTCGTTTCCAGGGAAGGCTACGCCCAGGTCGCAGCGAATTTCCGCGGCGCCGAAGCCGGCGTCGACGCCGACCAGGCCGCCATCCAGCACGCGCGCATCAACCTCGGCTACACGACGATCCGCTCCCCGATCGACGGTCGCGCGGGCAAGGTCCTGCTGACCGAGGGCAACCTCGTCAAGGCCAACGATACCGTGGCCATGGTCGTCATCAACCAGTTGCGCCCGATCTACGTGAGCGTCGCGGTACCGGAACGTTATCTGAATGAAATACGCTCACGCCAGCGACAGTCGCCTTTGCGCGTGGAAGTCGAGCTCGAAAAAGGCAAAACCATTTCCGGCAAGCTCACCTTCATCGACAATGCGGTCGACCTGGCCACCGGCACGATCAAGCTGCGCGGCTTGTTCGCGAACGACGATCGCCAGCTCTGGCCCGGCCAATTCGTCGAATCCTGGG
>JBDTTE010000345.1:0-3432 GCA_039930785.1 Betaproteobacteria bacterium
CGTGCGCGCACGGCCAGTTCGGTTTCCGCCGCCTCGATAAACGGTGAACGTATCAGCCGGCTGGCGCGGGCGAATTCGATTTCGCGGCCGGCGAGCTCCAGCAACAGCAGTGCGTCATGGACCAGCGGATAGTCGCTGAGGGCAATGCCCAGCGAGATATTGAAAGGTGGCGTGCTCCGGGCGGCGCCCGGTAGCGCGTAGTCGAGTTGCATGATCGCGCTGAACTGGCGGCGCACCAGTTCGCGCCGCAAGGCAAATTCAGGCACGACCACGCCGATGCGCGCCGCGGGATTTTGCTCCAGGCGCGCGCGCGCCCAGCGAGCGCAAGCCTGCAATTCGTCGCGTGCCGAAACAAACCCGACGCGTGCCACGCTGCCTGCCTGCCTGTCCGATTCGACCTCGTCGACTTTCACGCCGGCGGCAGCGAGTGCCGCCAGGCATTCCCGCTGTTGTGGCGTGACCACATCAAAACCGCAGGTAAACAGCGCGCCGGACTTTCTGACGGCCGGGTCTGCGAGCAAAGGCGCGACGACATCGGCGAGTCGCGCGGTATCGATATGCCGCCCCCGCGCGCATAGGCGTTCGTAGCGCTCGACCCAATCGAGGAATGCCCTGCCGTCTTCGTTGGCGTCGGCCTCGCGCAAGCGCGCACGCAACCGCCAAGAATGCACCAATCGCCATCCTTCGCGACACTGCGCGGCGGCCGCGGCGGGCGCCAGCAGCGCGTCGGCGATGCTGGATCCGCGAATGACCTCCTCCCAGAGTGCCTGCTCCTGCGCGGGGCCGAGCAGCGACGGCAATTCCCCGGCGCGGGGCGAATGGAGCAGATCTTCGTAGCAGCGCTCGATCCACGCGTTCCAGGGCAGGATATCGGCGGTCGGCCAGACGCTGCGACCGCTGGCGAGCTGCATGGCGTCGTAGTCGCGCTTGAGGTGAAGCGCGAGTCGACGGTTTGGCGTCAGTAAGGTGGCTCCGGCATCGAGGAGGCCGGTCAGATCCGCCCGCATGGGGGTGCCTTCATGGCTGGCGTCGCGGGCGGGGGCGAAATGGTATGCGGACGGGCGTCAGCGTTCCAGCAGGTCGGCCTTGTCCTTCGTGTCTTTCCATTCGTCGGCGTCCGCTGGCGCATCTTTTTTCTCAGTGAGCGTCGGCCAGTCTTTCGACAGCTCCGCATTCAGTTGCAGGAAGGCGCGCTGGTTCTCCGGCACTTCATCTTCCGCAAAGATCGCTTCGACCGGGCACTCGGCGACGCACAGCGTGCAATCGATGCATTCGTCGGGATCGATGACAAGCATGTTCGGACCTTCGTGGAAGCAGTCCACCGGACAGACGTCGACGCAATCGGTGTACTTGCACTTGATGCAGCTTTCAGTGACTACGTAGGTCATTCCTCGTCCTCTATACAATCGGGAAAGCGCGCTGAATTCCGGTTGCCCGCGCCGTCTGGTACCACCCGCCGGCAACGACGCCTGGACGGACAGGTGGCGCAACGCACCAATCATTGCCGCTATTTTAGCAAAATGCGTTGGACGAACGCTTCGATAAGAATCCGGGCTTTATGACTATGTCACGGAAATACAAGCAAATTTGCATCCGTGCGCAAAGTCGGTGCAACGGACGCTCGCTTCCCTTCCAAAAATTTTTTCGCTAGCATAGGTTCCACTCTTCAATCGCCGTTCGTCCGAACCGCGAGTTTTTCCGATCCCGAATCCCCACTGCTGAGGCAATCCATTCATGAGCGAGCATATACATCACGTCACCGACGACACGTTCGAACCGGAAGTACTTCAGTCTCAGGTTCCAGTGCTGGTGGATTACTGGGCTGAATGGTGTGGGCCATGCAAAATGATCGCGCCCATCCTCGACGAAGTCGCGAGCGAATATTCCGGCCGCCTGAAGATCGCGAAGCTGAACATCGACGAAAACCAGGGCACGCCGCCCAAGTACGGCATTCGCGGCATACCGACGCTGATGCTCTTCAAGAACGGGAACATCGAGGCAACGAAGGTCGGCGCGGTATCGAAATCGCAGCTGACCGCGTTTATTGACAGCAATATCTAAACTCGCTAGGCTTCACCCCGTACTGGCCAGAACGCGCGAAATTAAGCCGAAATCAGGGCAGCAAAACAGCGCCGCGGCCGGTTACGGGACAGGTTCCTTCCTGTCCCACGATTTCTCCCTATCCTTCCGAAGTCACCCTGTAGGCGACCCCTATGCATTTGTCCGACCTGAAAAACCTCCACGTCACCGAACTCGTGGAGATGGCTATCGCCAACGAAGTCGAGAACGCCAATCGGATGCGCAAACAGGATGTGATCTTCGCGCTCCTGAAGAATCAAGCCAAAAAGGGCGAAAGCATATTCGGTGAAGGAACCCTGGAAGTACTACCCGACGGATTCGGATTCCTGCGCAGTCCCGACACTTCCTACCTGGCCGGCCCGGATGACATCTATGTCAGCCCATCGCAGATTCGCCGCTTCAACCTCCACACCGGTGATTCGATAGAAGGCGAAATCCGTACACCGAAGGACGGCGAGCGTTATTTCGCCCTGGTGAAAGTCGACAAGGTCAACGGCGAGCCGCCCGAGAATTCAAAGAACAAGATCCTGTTCGAAAACCTGACTCCGCTGTTCCCGACCGAACAGTTCACCATGGAGCGGGACATCAAATCGGAAGAAAACCTGACGGGGCGCATAGTCGACATCATTGCCCCCATCGGCAAAGGTCAGCGCGGCCTGCTGGTCGCCAGCCCGAAAAGCGGCAAGACCGTGATGCTGCAGCACATCGCGCACTCCATCGCGGCGAACTTCCCCGACGTTTACCTGATCGTGCTGCTGATCGACGAGCGGCCCGAAGAAGTCACGGAAATGCAGCGTTCCGTGAAAGGCGAAGTCGTGTCCTCGACGTTCGACGAACCGGCCACACGCCACGTGCAAGTGGCGGAAATGGTCCTCGAAAAAGCCAAGCGCCTGGTCGAACACAAGAAACACGTGGTTATTCTGCTCGATTCCATCACGCGGCTGGCTCGCGCTTACAACACTGTCGTGCCCGCTTCCGGCAAGGTGTTGACGGGCGGCGTCGACGCCAACGCGCTGCAACGGCCGAAGCGCTTCTTCGGCGCGGCCCGCAATATCGAGGAAGGCGGTTCGCTCACCATCATTGCCACCGCGCTGATCGACACCGGCTCGCGCATGGACGACGTGATCTACGAAGAATTCAAAGGCACGGGCAACATGGAAATCCATCTTGACCGCCGCATGGCCGAGAAGCGCATCTATCCTTCGATCAACGTCAATCGATCCGGCACGCGCCGCGAAGAATTGCTGATCGAGAAGGACATCCTGCAGAAGATCTGGGTGCTGAGAAAGCTGCTTTATCCCATGGACGAACTGGAAGCGACCGAATTTCTGGTCGATAAGCTCCGCGGTACCA
>JBDTTE010000346.1:0-3388 GCA_039930785.1 Betaproteobacteria bacterium
CGTGGCTGAGCATCACGCCTTTGGGAAAACCGGTCGTGCCGCCGGTATACATCACAGCCGCGAGATCATTGCCGGCGCGACCGGCGTCGCGCGCCGGTGAGGCATCGGCCAGCAAGTGCTCATAGTTGAGCATGCCGGCGGGCGTATCCCCGTCGCCTATATAGACCAGGGTTGCGAGTTGCTTGCTGCGATTCTTCAGATCGGCCGCAACCGACTTGAACTGCTCGTCGACCAGCAGGATGCGTGTATCGCAATCGTCCAGTGAATAAGCGATCTCAGCCGCGCTCCAGCGGATGTTGACCGGGTTGACGGCACCGCCACCCCACCAGGTGCCGTAAAAGAATTCAAGATAACGATCGGAGTTGAGCGCCAGCATGCCGACCCGATCCCCCGCCCCCATGCCAAGCTGCTGCAGCGCGGAAGCCAGTCGCGCAACGCGGTCTGCGTATTCTCCGTAGTTCCGCTGGCGCTCGCCGCAGATCGTGGCAATGCGCTCCGGTCGAGTCTGGACCGCGCGATGGAGGCCCTGAGTGAGGTACAGCGGCATCGGAGTTCTCTTTCGCTAAGGGTTTACACGGATTGAAGCGCCGCCGGCTGCTGAAGCAAGGGACGTCTGCGTGTAAGGATAGCGGAAGACGACCGACGAGTATGTCGGCGCTATGAGCGTCCGTTTTTCGTGCCGCCCTTGGGTTTGCGCTTCTTGTTCAGGGGCAACGGCTTGCTGTTGGTTGCGCAGCTGGATTGCTGATCGAGGTTGAGAGCACTCGTCGCGAGCAACACAGCTGAATCGTGCGCCTGGACTATGCGCTGAAGCGCTTCGTCCTTCGAATACTGTTGCGCCAGCGCGATGCCGGAAATCGCGAGGCTGAGAAGAAGAAATTTTGGGCAGAAGGATTTCATCATTGCAGCCGGCGTTGATTATGAAAGTCTACGCCGATGCGCGAGGCCAGACCCGATACCGCTCCTGTTGCTTGCTTTTCTCTGCTTCAGCTCGCAGCGCGCCGGGTCGCGACAACTTCCCGAATCTGCTTCGCCACGGAATCGAAATAGGCGTTCATCGCCGCGATGCCTTGCAGGCTCATGATCTTCATGTACTTCACACCAACACCGCTGCTCGCGAACTTGACCGCGTCCGGATTCGCCGACAGATCCTGCACGCCATCGAGCGGGCGGCCGTTCGCCACGCGCCGCATTTCCTCCAGCTCTTTCGGCGTCGGACAATTGCAGGTGCCCCGCATCGGACCCGCGGCACGGTGCAGATCGTCCATCTCCCGCTTCGAGTAGGGCGCAAGCCGGTAGTCGATCTTGTCGGTAAAGCTATAGGTGTTAGTGAGTATCTCGCCCACCGCCAGTTCGACCGTGCGGCGCTGCACCTGCCCGCCCTCGGTCGCAAAGTGCGTCGCGATTTCGTCCGCCTCCTCCGTCGATAGCATCGGCGCCATGACAGCACTCAAGGTTTCACGGAACCAGGCCGGGTCGCGCACTCGCGCATCGATGATGCTTTCGACTTCCGCGTCAAGGTCCGGGGACAAGGCCTTGCCTTTATTCGCGCGAATGGCTTCCTGCTTGAGGTAAAGCGCGCCGGTTGCTACGAACATGGCTGGGTCGTGTGCCTGCACCACGCGTTGCAAGGCTTCGCTTTTCGGATCCTGCTGCGCCTGGGCGAGCACGGGGATCAGAAAAAACAGGAGGAAAAAAGTACCGAGGAGAGATTTCATGGGGATCGCCGTCTGATTCAGTGCTTCGTCGTGCGCACATCTTATCAGTGGAATCCCCGCACACGACGTACCCGCGCTATCACGAGCCCTTATCGGCTAAAGGATCGTATCCCGGCTCGATTCGAGCCGCGTCGCGGCGCATGCGCTCGAAAATGCGCTCACTGTAGCCGTCGTCCGGCGTGCTGTTACCGCGCAATGCATCGCCGACCAGTCCATAAACAGTGTAGCGGTCGCGAAGCAGCGGGTCCGCCACAGCTTCGTCGAGTGCGGCCTTCACTTCGCCCGCGACCAGTTGCCCATCCAGCAATAGAGAAACTTTGAGCGACATGCTTACCACCTCCTGTTGCGTTGCTGACCCAGCACTGGTTCAAGGCGCCTGGCGATAAATTCACGCGCGCGGAATATCCGGATGCGCACCGTGCCAATGGGAATGTCGAGCATTACCGCGATCTCCGCGTAAGGCTTGCCCTCGACTTCATAAAGCAGCAAGGCTTCCGCGAGATCCGGTTGTAACTTCGCCAGCGCCTTCTCCACGGTTTCGGCGATTTGCTTGGCCATGAGGGTGCGTTCGGGATCGGCCGCATCGGAAACGCCGGGTTCGAATGCCGTTGCACGTTCTTCGGGCGAGTCGTCCCCCAATTGCACTTCGGCGGGCTGGCGTTTCAGGTGGCTGAGCGCGGCATTGGTGGCAATGCGGTAAAGCCAGCTGAAGAACGCGCTCTCACCCCGAAAGGAGGCGAGGCCGCGGTGCGCGCGGATGAAAACATCCTGCACCACATCCTCGACGTCGCCTGCATGACGAAGATAGCGGGCGACGTGCCGCGCGATGCGTCGTTGGTATTTGACGACCAGCGCCTCGAACGCCTTCGTGCCGCCCGCCTGCGCGAGGCGCACGAGTTCCGCGTCCGGGTCCGGTGTCAGCATGGCCGACCCAGCATACGCAGGCCGTTCCGACGGCGCAATCGAACGCGTCGCTACGGATCGCAAGCCAGCCTCCGAGACATTTCCATGAACGCCCATCTCTGTCGCCCGCACGGTCGCAAACCCATGCGGGAAAAGCAAATAAAGCAGAAGACTCAGGATCGGGGCGCGGGTTTCATTTTTATTTGCGATGCGGCCGACAAAATATCTGTAACCCCCCAGCCGAGGGGAGGGTCAGACCCGCCAGAGACGCAACCCAGCGTCCCTGGCAACCCTAATCTCCCTCAAAGGTAATCAAATGAAACTGATTTCACGCTTTATCGTCGGCACAGCGCTTGCTGCGGTCGCCTCCGTGGCATTTGCTGCTGCCGACATCGTTGACACCGCAATCTCCGCCGGACAATTCAAGACGCTGGTCAAGGCCGTGCAGGAAGCAGGCCTCGTCGACACGCTCAAGGGCAAAGGTCCGTTCACGGTATTCGCCCCGACCGATGAGGCGTTCGCCAAGTTGCCCCCGGAATCGCTCGACGCCCTGCTGAAGGACAAGAAGAAACTGGCCGCAGTGCTGACCTACCACGTCGTGCCGGGCAAGGTCATGGCGGCGCAGGTCAAGCCGGGAATGGTGAAGACAGTGGAAGGTCAGTCACTGACCATCACTACCGCTAACGGCGACGTCATGGTGGATAACGCCAAAGTCATCAAGACCGATATCGTCGCTTCGAACGGCGTGATCCACGTGCTGGATACGG
>JBDTTE010000347.1:0-3377 GCA_039930785.1 Betaproteobacteria bacterium
ATACGCAGGGGGCGTTTGGCGGCTGAAGCCGCTCACGCGCCCTGCGCGGTGAACGGTGAACGGTGATCGGTGAACGGTGATCGGTGATCGGAACCAGTGAACGGTAATCGGTAATCGGTGAACGGTAAAAGCGCGAACCGGAAAACCTTCGCGGGAATGATAGTGATTTCCTTGCGCCGTTCACCGTTCACCGCGAAGGCGCTATTGCCCGCTACGCACCAGCCTGACGTTGTAGCGGCTGTCGGTGTAGTAGGTCGGGTTCGGGCTGCCGTTGCGGAAGGACACGTAGAAGGCCATCGGCGAGTAAAAGGCGTTCGACCAGAATTGCTCCGACGGCGTATTCGGAAAGATCGCGGGATCGACGGCGGGCTCGCTGCAATACTGCGCAACGATGGATTGCAACTCGTCCATCGTGGGCATCCGCCAGTTCCCGCTTGCCTGCGCTTGCGCCTCGTCGAAGGTGAATTTCCTGGGTGTACCGATGCAGCCTGAATTCTGTTCCCAGCGTTGGCCTACCGCGCAGCGTTGCCAGGTCAGATTGAGTTCCTTGTCGTAGGCCTGGTCGCCCTTGGCGGCGAAGCGTGCGATGAACGCCGGGTCGGTTTCCCTGCATTCCGCCCGGACTGCATTCGGGATGGGGAGCATTGCCAACAGCAGGAGGGCTATTTTTGTTTTCATGAATTGTCACTTTATTATTCTGGTTACTCGCGTTCAGCTGAACAGCGTGCGGAGCGCAGGATACAACTTTCTGAATTTTTCGTAGCGCGGCTGCATCGCATCGAATGTGTTGGCGTCGGGTTCGAAGCGTCGCCGCTCCGGCGCGACGCGACACACCTGTGCTTCGTCGCCGCTTTCGGCGAGCCACGCCAGCCTTGCGGCGCCCAGTGCGCCAGCCGTTTCGGATCCCTCGCGCACGACGAGCGGACGTTGCAGCAACGTAGCGAGGGTGCGCGCCCAGTAGGCGCTGCGCGCGCCGCCACCCACGAGAGTCAATTCCTTCACGCTTGACCGCACGCTTTTATCGAGCGCGGCGAATCCGTCGAGCAATCCGAAACTGACGCCTTCCACAACGGCGTGCGCGATGTCGGCCGCGCCGTGCTCGTGCGTCAGTCCGAACAACACGCCCTTGGCGTCCGGATCGTTGTGCGGCGTACGTTCGCCGGCCAGGTAAGGCAGGAACAATGGCGCACGGCTGCGGCGCGATGGATCGAGCGCTTCCGCTTCGGCCAGCAGCGCCGCTTCATTCTTTCGACCGGTTAGCTGCGTAGCCCATCGCAAGGCACTCGCCGCAGAGAGCATCACCGACATCTGGTGCCAGCGATTCGGCAGGGCATGGCAGAACGCATGCACGCCGCTGACCGGGTCCGACAGGAAGCGATCGGTGCAAACGAAGATCACCCCGGAAGTGCCAAGGGAGACGAAGCCCTGGCCAGGCAGCACGGCGCCGATCCCGACGGCGCTCGCTGCGTTGTCCCCGGCGCCGCCGGCGACCGGAATGTCCGCCTGCAGGCCCCATCGTCGCGCGATATCGCCGTGCAGCCGACCCGCCATCGAGCGGCCTTCGATGAGTTTCGGCATGTGCCCTGTCTTGAGGCCGCAGGCCGAAAGCATCGCCTCCGACCAAACTCGCGCGCCGACATCGAGCCACAGCGTGCCCGACGCATCCGAGTAATCGGTGCAACGCGCGCCGGTCAGCCCAAAGCGAATCCAGTCTTTTGGCAGCAGCACGCAGCCGATGCGGGCGAAGATTTCCGGTTCATGTTCCCGCACCCAGAGCAGCTTCGGCGCGGTGAAGCCCGGCATTGCAAGGTTGCCGGTGATGGCGCGCAAACGCGGCACCGCTGTGGCGAGCGCGGCGCAAGCATCGGCGCTGCGGCCGTCGTTCCACAGAATTGCGGGACGCAGCACCGCGCCGGCCGCGTCGAGCAGCACGGCACCGTGCATCTGTCCTGACAGGCCGATGGCTTTGACCTGCGCCATCGCATCGCCGTGTTCGGCGGCCAGCCGCAGCATCGCCTTGTCCAGCGCTGCCCACCATTCGTACGGATGCTGCTCGCTCCAGAGCGGGTGCGGACGCGAAACCTTCAGCGATTCGCCGGCGACGGCAACCACGTTATGCGCCTCGTCGAGCAGGAGAAGCTTGATCTCCGACGTGCCGAGGTCGATGCCGAGGTACATGCGACCGCTCCCCGCTGTCAGCGGTAAGCGACCTTCACCAGTTTCTGGAAGGCCCTCAGGTCATGGTCCGGTTTCTTGCCGAACAGGATCGACCAGTAGATGTTCGAGACTTCCGCGACGTAGATATCGCCGTTCGAATCCATCGTCACGCCGTGCGGCGCGATGAACTGCCCGACGCCTTCGCCGACCGGTTGCGTGCCGAGATAGGCGAGGACCTTTCCCGAATTGTCGACGATCGAGACGCGCGGACCCAGGTTCGGCACGTCTTTGGTCAAGGTTGCCGCGGTTTCCGGACCGAGTTCGCCGATGACCGCCAGCGGCTTGCTGCCACGCGCGACGAACAGCCCGCACGGCCGCATCAAATTGTTCCACTGTGTTTCGTACTTGCCCTTGCTGTCGAATACCTGGACGCGGTGGTTTTCGCGATCGGCGACATAGACCCAGCCGTCATCGTCGCAAGCGATGTTGTGGACCAGGTTGAACTGGCCGGGCGCGGTGCCGGGTTCACCCCAGGAGAACTGCAGTTTTCCGTCGGGAGAATACTTGTGCACGCGCGCGTTCTGGTAACCGTCGGAGACGTACAGATCGCCTTGCGGGGACAGCGCCGTGTGCGTGCAGCGATTGAACGGGTCGCCGCTGAAGCGCTGCGCCGGCACATTGGGCGTGCCGATGGTTTGCAGGAGCTTGCCGTCGAGCGTGAATTTGCGCACGGCGTGACCGTGATCGTCGGTGAGATACAGCAGTTCGTCCGGACCGATCGACGCACCATGCGGATTCGTGAACCCGACGTCTTCGCCCCATGAGCGCAGGAATTTACCGCTGCGGTCGAACACGATGACCGGATGGCCGCCGCGCGAAAAAACGTACACGTTGTCCTGCTTGTCCACCACGACCGCTGCGGCATCGCCAAAGCGATAGCCCGGCGGTAATTCGCCCCAGCCTTCGGAGACGCGGTAACGATGCGAGCCGGTACCGAGGATGCCCGGATCGTCGTCGGCGTTCGCCGCAGTCGGTGCGAGCAGTGCACCGACCCCACCGAGCGTGGAGGCACCCGCCAGCGCCACGGCACCGGCACCGAATTTCCTGAGAAACATGCGGCGATTCAGAGAGCAGAGTGGGCACATGGTTTTTTCCTTCGGAAAAAAAGGGACTAGGGGTTAGGGTCTAGGGGCTAGGGGGAAGAGCGTGGCGACGCGAAG
>JBDTTE010000348.1:0-3370 GCA_039930785.1 Betaproteobacteria bacterium
GCGCCGAGCTGACGACCGTCTTTCCGCGCCAGGGACATTTCGCGCTGGATCCGGAAGTCGTGCTCGCCTATCCGGCGGCCGATGTGACAGTGGAAGCCATTGGCGAGCTTGCGCGCTTCGAGCGGAGTGCATTGCTCGCGCGCTAGGGACGAGGGGCTCCCGACTTCGCTGGGTCCCCAAAAGGGGTACCGGTCGTTGACCATAACCGGTCTTCGACCATAAGGGGCTAGGGAAGAATCGAAGCACACATTACAGCGCGAAGCACAAACCCTAGTCCCTAGCCCCTAGTCCCTAGTCCCTTTACAATCCCGGCATTCACCTCATTCAGGACACCACCCATGCCCGCCACCCAATCTCCCACCGGACTCGTCATCGAAGAACTCATCCTCGGTGAAGGCGACCTCGCCGAATCCGGCCAGCATGTCACCGTGCATTACACCGGCTGGCTGACCAACGGCACCAAGTTCGATTCCAGCAAGGATCGCGACGATCCATTCATGTTTGGGCTCGGCCAGGGCCAGGTCATCCGCGGCTGGGACGAAGGCGTGCAGGGCATGAAGGTCGGCGGCAAGCGCAAGCTCACCATTCCGCCAGCGCTGGGCTACGGCGCGCGAGGCGCCGGCGGCGTGATTCCGCCGAATGCGACGCTCGTGTTCGAAGTGGAATTGCTCGGCGTCGGCTGAAACAATTCGGCGACGCAAAAGAAAAAGGCCCGCGCTTGTGCGGGCCTTTTCAATTCATGCGGCGAATTGCTTTCGTTCGGCGCTTACTTCAGGCGCTGTCCGAAGCTGATCGCATACGCACCTGGCCGTGCCAGCAGGACCGGATCCTCCGAAGCGGCGATGCCGTCCGGTATCGCCAGCGGATTGAACATCGTCGCCTTCTGCACCTGCGCATCGTTCGGTACCGGGCCCGTCAGTGTGATTTCTCCGAGGTCCACCTGCGGCCGGTCATCCGGCCAGGCCTTGGTTCCGTCGTTGATCGAATCGCCCTTCTTTGCCAGTTGCGCGATCAGGCGGAATTTGACTGGCGCGCTCGCCAACCGTGCCGGTAGCTCCTCCATCAGGTAATTCGGGCCTTGCGCTTCCGCGGCTTTGTCGCTCAGGCGCTGATCGCCCGCGACCGGAATGATCTGGTAGCGGCCGTATTCACTCAGTCCCTGCGCGTTGGTGAATTTGAACGCGTTCACGCCGTAGTACGTCAGCGTTGCAAAGCTGACCGGCGCAGGTTTCGGCGTGGTAACGAACTTCAGCGCTGCGGGATGGCTGCCCAGGAATTGTTCGATCGGCGTGGGCTTCGGTGCGTCGGGACCGCTCGCCGCGACGGCGGTCAGCAGACCCAGGAAATCCTCGGGCGTCGCGACCGGGAATCCGTTGACCGAGATGCTGACGATATCGGTAAACGTACCGTCCGGTAGCGTAAAGCGAATGGCAATGCCATGGGGGCTGGCATTCGGATCCGCGTCGGGCATGTTCGGCACACCCGTGGTGTCGGAGAAGCGCACCATTACCGGTACGGTCGTCGATTGCAGGTGGGGCGCCTTGCTGAGTGACGATGCAATGTCGGTCGGCGTGAACGTCCCCATCGCCAGCACACCCTTGGCGTGGTTCGCGCGGTAGCCTTCGTGCGGGCCGCCGGACACCTTGTTCAAGCTGTCCACGAGTTTCTCGGGCAGGCTCTTTTCGTCGGCAAACGCAGGGCCGACGCTGAATGACAGACAGGTTACAGCGGCGAGTAATGCCGCGCGTCCGCGCGGAAATCCGCGCGATAGCGTTATCTCATTGTTCCCAAAGGCCATGATGGAATACTCCCTGAAATGTGGGCCACGCAGTGCGGCTCTCGGCCCTTTATAGGAGGTCGTGCGCGCGCGCGACATTGCATAAATCATTAATTGCGGGTCGCAAGAATATGGAGACCCCCCCTCTCCCCGGCCCTCTCCCTCCAGGGGAGAGGGAGCTTTAGATCGACCGTGCCATTCGCCCTAATCCTCAAGACCCCCTCTCCCCTCGTGGGAGAGGGCCGGGGAGAGGGGGTGATGTAATCTTCCTCTGCAAGCTCTGCCTTACCAGGTTCACGTTCCGGCGGAACGCGTACAGGTTGTCGGCGTAAGCCAGCGGGGTGTTGATGCGATTCACGGCGCGCTCGATCTCGTCCAACCGCTCGAGCAGCTCGGCAATTTTCTCGGGTGGAGTGTCGTCGTCCTGTTCGAGTTCGACTTCCTTGAGCTTGGCGTACCATCGGTAGATGCGTGAGCGCACGCGCCAGCGGTAAACCGCGGGCACGATGCGGCTGAGCGGGACGAGCAAAGCCAGGACAGGCAACAGCGTGATCCAAAGGCGATCCACCAGTACCGCCGCCCAGTAGGGCAGATAGCGCTGCAGGAAGGGCGGGCCCGATTTGTAATAGCGTGTCGCCTCCGCACTCAGCGGAAATTCTGCATTCATCGGCGCGGGAAAATCGCCGGCCTTATTCAGTAATCCCGCCCCGCCGTGCACCTCGCTGGCGGCGCGCATCAACAGATAAGCCAGGGCCGGATGCAATCCCTCGACGGCCAGCAGGTTCGCCGTCGGCGAGATCAGTGTGACGTCATGTGCGGGAATGTTTTTCACAAAATCGAACACGCCCTGCGGCAACGTCAGCTTCGTCAGGGCGGGAAAGCGGCGCATGTAAGCTTCCGCCCGATCCAGGCTTAACAGCCGGATGCCGGGATCGGCCATTAGCTGCTCGACCAGCGGCGAGTCGGGCGGTCCAACGAGGAAGAGCGCATCTATCTTTCCTTGCTTCAGCAATTCCGCACCCAGATGACCGCTGTCCGGCAGCAACTGCGTCGGCGGCATTACGGCGGCATTGACCGCGAGCAACTGCAACGCCAAGGCGCGGGTTCCGCTTGCCTCGGGTCCGATGGCGAGCTTCTTCCCCTGGAATTCACCGAAATTATGGACTTCGCGCCCGCGATAGAACACCCAGAGCGGCTCGTAGTAAATGCTGCCGAGCGAGACCAGCCCGGGCGCATTCGTCGAAAAGGCGGAGCCGCTTTGCAGGAAACCCACTTCGACGGCGGAATTCTCGTCATTGAGGCGACTGACGTTTTCCTGCGATCCTGCCGACGGACGCAATTCCACGGTGACGCCGTCACGCGCAAGAATTTCCTTATAACGCTGCCCGAACATGTGATAGCCGCCGTCCACCGCCCCGGTCGAGAGCACGATCGAATTGGGCGGGGCCGGTTCGACGAAGCGAAACGAAAACAGGAACACCCCTATCGCGACCAGCAGCAGCGTACCGATCGTGATCAGCAGGTCACGGCGGGACAGGTCGTGGAATTTGCGGGGATTGATCATCGGAGAGGAAAAACCGGTGAGGGGTTAGG
>JBDTTE010000349.1:0-3361 GCA_039930785.1 Betaproteobacteria bacterium
ACCAACTTCGCCTGCCCGGTCTCGGGCAGCGGTGCCGTGGCAACCATGCTTACGTACTCGCCCCGCACCGGCGAGAACACACCGTAATACGGATGAATGCGGTTGTCGGGCGCGCTGCCGAGCGCCGGGATCTCCACACCTTTTTTGCGCCACTCGTGCGCGCCGATTAGCCCCTGCAATTCACGCAGGGAAGCCACCGAAGGACCGGCAGCGACTTCAACCGAACCCCACGCTTCCGCGCACGCCTCCCGCGCATCGGGCGCGCGGCCGAGCGCAATGCTGTAGTCGGCGTTGAAGGGAATCAAAAGTGAACCAAGAATGCGTGCGCGTTGCGATTGCGCCTGGCGATACTGGTGAAAGGCCTCGCCAGAGGCCGCAGGAACGGAAACGTCCTTCGGCGCTTTTCGTTGCTTGCGCGCGGGCGTTTTGTCGGCGCGCCGCGCCATCGCCTGCATCAATTGCGTGGCGTTGTGAAAATCGCCGCGCCACAACAACGCCGTTCCTTCGCACGCCAGCCGATAAGCTGTGTCCGCAGTGATGGTGTCGTTAGTCAGCACAATCCGCTTCGGCGGCGACCCGGTCCGCTCGGAGCGCCAGCGTGCCGAACATTCCGTGCCCGATTCGATCCAGTGGATCTCGGGTGTGGCGCTGGCAAGATCAGATCCGGATTGCGGAGTGGAATTGGGCATCGGCTTCTGTCATGCGACCAAGCGGCTGCGTCGTCTTAGTCTGACTGACTGACTTTCAGCGCGCCGGGTCGCCGACCATCGGCCGCGCGGAAAAGCGAAAGATGTATTTCATGGCATCGCCGATCGTGCTTTCCCAGACCGCCCAGACGTGCGCGCCGTTGACGATGCGCAACTCGGAAGGCTGCTTGTTCCTGCGCAGCAATGAATAAAACTGCGTCGCCTCGGCTTCAATGAAGAAATCATCATCATCGCCGGAATTGATGTACATCGGCACCGGGAGCTTTTTTGCGAGGTAGGCGTCCCACAACTGCGGATAGTTGTACGCCTTCCAGACTGCGCCATCGTAATCCGGCGAGCCGAATACACCGACGCGTCGCGCCGACGAGGTCTCTGGCGGTTCCGGGTTGTAGATCGCGGGTGACAGCAACGCCGCCGCCGCGAACAGTTCCGGGTACTTGAGCGAAAATCGCATGGCGCCGTAGCCGCCCATCGACAGCCCCGCCACCAGCCTGCCCTGCCTGCTCGTCAGGACTTTCCAGTTTTTCTCCACGTCGGGGATGAGATCACTGATGACCGCGGTTTCCATTTTCTCCTTGCGGTCGACGAACCAGGTCGTGCCAGCGTCCGGCATGATGATTACGCACGGAGGAATGTCCCCGTGCTCGATCAGCGCGTCCGCCGTCTGCTGGATACGTCCGTCGTTCACCCAGCTGTATAGATTGCCGCCGTTCCCATGCAACAGGTAAAGCACCGGATAGCGCAGGTTCGAATTTTCGTAGCCGTCGGGCAGATAAGCGGCGTAGGACCAGTTGCGATCCAGCGCGGCCGACTTGAACTCGCGTGCGACCACGACGCCGGCCTGTGCCGGCAAGGCAACAGCGAAAACAATAAGTGTGAGCGCAGCGAACACCCACGCACGAGCGATCGACGAGGTCATTCGAAATACTCCGGCGCGTGCTTGAGCGTGTCCGTGTTCGCCTTGTCGTGGTTGATCCAGAGCGTTGCGTGCTCGCGCTCCAGGATGTCCGCGAGCTTCTGCATCGACGCGAGGCTTTGCTCTTTACTGAAGTTGCGCGCGGGTACTCGACGGTTCTCCCAGTTTTCCTGGAAGTGCACCACGTCGCCGGACAGGAGGACCGGGCCGGTCTTCGGCAGGCGAACGAGCAGCGACTGGTGGCCCACTGTATGGCCAGGCGTCGAATAGATCACCAGCGAGCCATCGCCGAAGATGTCGTAGTCGCCGTCCAGCTTTACGGTCGGCACGTCGCGCAGCTTGTCGTAGAGCGCCGGATTGAATCCGGACTTCGCCGCGTCCGGGCCGAAAGCCGCTTCGTATTCCGTGCGCTGGATGTACAGGATTGCGGAGGTGAACAGGTTGGCGTTGCCGACGTGATCTCCGTGTGAATGCGAATAGCCAAGGAAATTGATGTCGGCGGGCGCAAGGCCGATTTCGTATAGCTGTGCGCGCAGTGTCCTGGGCAGGCGCATCGTCAGCACGCCGTTACCGACGACCACGCCGTCGGGTTTGTCGGCGACGGCATCTGGCACCCCGGTTTCCCACAGCAGCCAGCCGCGCGCATGGCGAATGAGATAGCAACTGTCGCTGAACTCGAACGCCTTGCCTTCGTTGAACCCCGGCGACCAGGCCGACAGGTCCTTCGTGCTGTTCTCGCCGCAGTTCAGGACATACAACCGCTGAACGCCGGCTGGCTCGTCGGCCCATACCGGCTGCGCGGAAAATCCCGCCACGGCCAGGGTCACAATGCATGCGCCGATCGCGCGCCATTTCAGCCAGGGGGTCGCCATGATTTTCCTCTGCAGGTCCACGAGTGGAAGGCGCATTCTACGCGCTGAAGCTTTTTGCGGGATTACGCTGCGGCGCGCGCCCATCCAGCCCGGGCTGCACGAGTTCGGGAGATTGCAGGAGGCAATCCTGCAAAATTTCAAATGCCGGAGCGAGGACTGGATAAAATCCGGCTTTCCCCGCGGATGGAAGATCTAATGGAAAAGATTCTGCTGGTGCAGGGCGCGAACATGAGCTTCCTCGGGCGACGCGAGCCCGAGATCTACGGCAACACCACCGCCGCCGAACTCGATGCGATGTTGCTCGCCCACGCCAGGTCGAACAAGTATCAGCTGGACATCTACTACACCAACATAGAAGGCGAAGCGATCAACCGCCTGTATGCCGCGGTTGTGGAAGGCGTTCACGGCGTGGTGATGAACCCCGCGGGCTTCAACCACGCCGGCTACGCGCTACGCGATTGCGTGCGCGCACTGCCGATCCCTTACGTCGAAGTACACATGACGAACATTGCGAAGCGCGGCATCGAGTCCGTGCTCACGGCGGTGGCAGTGGGCTGCATCACCGGTTTCGGCGTGCGCTCTTACGTGCTGGGGCTGGAGGCGATGCTGGGATTACTGCGCCAAAAGAATTAACCGCAGAGGCGTCCCTGCGGTGAAAATTGTTTAGGCCCTAGATAGCCGACAGCCCGCCGTCCGCCGTGTACGCTCCGCCGGTACAGATGCTCGATTCGTCCGATGCCAGGAAAAGCATCAGCCTGGCGATCTCCTCAACCGTGCCGTAACGCCGCAGTGGCAAGCCGGCCAACATCGTTTCGCGCGCCTTTTCCGGTGCACCCGGCGAGCGGCCCTCCTCGATGCTGTGCATC
>JBDTTE010000350.1:0-3349 GCA_039930785.1 Betaproteobacteria bacterium
GCGTTTGCGCAACCTGCTTCGTAGCCGGCATGCGACCTATTTTCCCGAGAGCAACCATATCGAGCGCCATGTTCTCGCCGCCGGCCCGCCGAAATACCTGAATGTGGTGGTGCTGCTCGAGGAATCGCTGGGCGCGGAATTCGTCGGTGCATATGGCGACAAGCGCGGATTGACGCCACAGCTGGATCGCCTGGCGAGCGAAGGGTTGATCTTCACCCGGGCTTATGCCACCGGCACGCGCACGGTACGCGGCATGGAAGCCGTGACCGCCTCGTTTCCGCCCGTGCCGGGCGAATCCATCGTCAAGCGTCCGCATAACGAGGGCATGTTCAACTGGTCCACCGTGATGGCGAAGAACGGGTATAGCCCGACCTTCCTGTATGGCGGTTTTGGCACGTTCGACAACATGAATTATTTTTTCGGCTCGAACGGCTACAGGGTGGTCGACCGGACGGACATGGACGAGGCGCACTTCGCCAACATCTGGGGCGTTTCCGACGAGGACCTGTTTCGCAACGCGGTTCGCGTGTTCGACGACCAGCACGCGCGGGGCGAGCGCATATTCTCTGTCGTGATGTCCACGTCCAATCACAAGCCGTTCACGTTTCCGCCGGGCGTGCCGGGCGTGCCGGAAAAGGGCGGGGGCAGGGACGCCGGCGTTCGTTACGCGGATCATGCCATCGGATCGTTTTTCGAAATGGCAAAAACGAAGCCGTGGTTCGAAGACACGATCTTCGTCATTGTCGCCGACCATGGCGCGCGCGTTTACGGTCGCGAGGATATTCCGATCCGGACTTACGAGATCCCGCTGGTGCTGTATTCGCCGAAGCACATCAAGCCCGGCCGCGTGGAGGCCCTGACCAGCCAGATCGATGTCGCACCGACGGTCATCGGCCTCCTCAACTTCAACTACGACTCGACGTTCTTCGGCATCGACGTGCTCAGGGACAGCCACCCCGACCGGCTGATACCCTTGAACCACAATCGCGATATCGCGTTGTTCGACGGGCGCAACCTTGTCGAGATCGGCTTTCGCAAGACCTCCGCGCAATACGTATATGATCCGGTGACCCACAGCCAGACCCCGGTGGCCATCGAGCCGGAACGAACGAAGGATGCGATCGCGATTTTCCAGGAAGCCTTCGAACTGTACAACGAGCGTTTGTACAGGGTTGCCCGTCGCAACTGATCAGCCGATAGCGGCTGCAAGTCACGAGGCGCTCGAGGCTTCGTTCCGCGTGCACGGGGTCCATTGAAGAATCCATTGCAGCGCTGGCGGCGCGTGAGTCCCGTGCAGGCGGGACTGGTCGTGTCCGTGTGGCTGGTCCTGTTCTGCAATTTCTCCTTCTGGAACGCAGTCTGGAATGCGGCTGGCGGCAGCGCGTTTTCGCAGGTGCTGTTCCTGGCGGCCGCGTTCTTTGTCGCGGTGCTGTTCGTCAATTTCTTCCTCGCGTTTGTCGTCTTTCCGCCGATCGGCAAGCCCGTTCTGATTCTCCTGTTGCTGCTGTCTGCGGTTGCCGCGTATTTCATGGACAGTTACGGCGTCGTGCTGGACCACACGATGATCCGCAACATATTCGAATCCGACGTGCGCGAGGTCGACGAGCTGCTTAGCTGGAAACTGGTTGCATACGTGCTGGTACTCGGGGTTCTGCCCTCGGCATGGGTGGCGTGGGTCCAGATCGGCAATCGTCGCTGGTGGCGTGAACTGCTCGCGAAAGTGGCGCTGATCGTGGTATCGGTTGCGTGTGTCGCGGCGATCGTATTCGCGGAGTACAAGGAATTTGCGTCGGTGGTGCGTAACCATCCGGAACTCAAACAACTGCTGAACCCGACGAATTATCTCGGTTCGGTGCGCAAATATCTGGTGTTGAAATACGGTCGCCCGATGCCGCTGGTGCGCGTGGGGCTGGATGCGCGGCGCGACCCGGTGCCGACGAAAACCGCACGCAAGGTGTTGACGGTCATAGTCGTGGGCGAGACCGCGCGCGCGGCGAATTTTTCGCTTGGCGGTTACCAGCGGCCGACGAACCCGCAGCTGGGCAAGCAGGACCTGGTTTACTTCCCCAATGTGCAGTCCTGCGGGACTTCGACCGCGATCTCGCTGCCCTGCATGTTTTCCGATCTCGGCCGGGCTGGCTTCAGCGAAGGGCGCGTGGTAAATCGCGAAGGGTTGCTCGATGTGCTAGCGCGCGCCGGGTTCGATGTGAAATGGCGCGACAACAACGCCGGGTGCAAGGGCGCCTGCGCGCGTACCGGCATGGAGGACCTGTCGTCGGGCGGGCCACCTGAGTTTTGTCCCAACGAATGCTATGACGCGGTGCTGCTGGAGGGGTTGCCCGACCTGCTGGGTCACGCGGAACGCGACACGGTTCTGGTCCTGCACCAGAAGGGCAGCCACGGCCCTTCGTACTATCTGCGCTATCCGCCGCGCTTCGAGGTGTTCAAGCCGGTCTGCAGCACCAACCAGCTGGAAAATTGCGCGCCGCAGGAAATCATCAACGCGTACGACAACAGCATCCTGTACACGGACCACATATTGTCTTCGACCATCGACTTGTTGAAGTCGCAATCGGGCCGCTTCGATACTGCGCTGCTCTATGTTTCGGACCATGGCGAGTCGCTGGGCGAGAACGGCGTCTATCTGCACGGCCTGCCCTGGAGCATCGCGCCGGACACGCAGAAGCACGTCCCGATGCTGTTCTGGATGTCCGATGGTTTTCGCACCCGTTTCCATGTCGATCGCGCATGCCTGGAACGGCGCAGTGGCACGGCGTTGTCGCACGACAACCTGTTTCACTCGGTGCTGGGCCTGCTCGACGTCAAGGCCTCGGATTACCGCTCGGATCTGGACCTTTTCCTGGGCTGCCGCGGCGCCCCCTGAGTCGCAGGGGCGAAATCGGGCCGGAACTAATTGAAATTGCGGAGCGAATCGGTATAATGCCGCGCTTCCTTGCCTCACCGGGGCCGCATCCCGGGAGGCTTTCCGCCCGCCGGGGCCTCCCGGAGGCCAACCCACAAGGAGACAAATAGATGCGGCATTACGAGATCGTTTTCATCGTCCATCCCGACCAGAGCGAGCAGGTGCCCGGGATGATCGAGCGTTACCGGCAGATGGTGGCCAGCCACAACGGCCGCATCCACCGCCTCGAAGATTGGGGCCGCCGCCAGCTCATTTACCCGATCCAGAAAGTCCACAAGGCGCATTACGTGCTCGTGAACATCGAGTGCGACCAGCCGACGCTCGACGAGCTCGAGCACGCCTTCAAATTCAATGACGCCGTGCTGCGTCACCTGATCGTCAACATGACGCGCGCGGTGACCGAACCTTCCCCGATGATGAAGGAAG
>JBDTTE010000351.1:0-3338 GCA_039930785.1 Betaproteobacteria bacterium
ATCAGGTGGAAATTCAGGCGCTTCAATTTGCGCGCGAATCCGCTGATCGGCATCCACTGTTTTTCGATGGCGCGCTTGGCTAGAACCAAACTGCGCATCTCGCGCAGGAAGGGCGCGTTGAACTGGAAATCGACCATGCGCGCGCGGATGTCATCGGCCGAGGTCGGGAAGGCTTCGCGCTCCAGAGGTTGCAGTCTGACCACCATCACGTCGGGCGTGCGACAGCGATACAGCAGCGGATAAATCGCAGGATTGCCGCTGTAGCCGCCATCCCAGTAAGGTTCGCCGTCGATTTCGATCGCCTGGTTCAATGTCGGCAGGCACGCCGAGGCTAGCAGCGCATCGGCGGACAATTCCTTGTTCTCGAACAATTTCAGGCTGCCGGTCCGCAACTTCGTCGCCGCGATGAACAGGCGGATGGCGCGGCGGGCGCGTAACGCTTTGAAATCGATGTGCTCGTCGATGATCTTGCGCAGCGGATTGATGTCGAACGGGTTCAGTTGCTGTGGCGAGAACAGGCGCGACAGATCCAGCAGGAAGCGGCTGGGTGCGCGAAGGGTCGGGGCGGAGTCGCCGATGGCGGTCCAGAAGTCTGCCAGGTTCTTTTGCGCCCCACGTCGTCCGCCTGTCGCCCAGCCGGATGCGAGTGCCGCGGCATTCATTGCTCCGGCGCTGGTCCCGCTAATGGCTTCGATGCGCAGTTTGGGTTCGTCCAGCAACCGATCGAGCACGCCCCAGGTCAGCGCGCCGAGTGCGCCGCCGCCCTGCAAGGCGAAATTCAGTGACTGGAGTTGACGGGCCATGGAGTTTAAATTGATGCAACGCAAAAGGAATATAGATCAGACAATAACACGACAATATCGGCATCCAAAGCATGAAAAATATTGCGACGAAACAATAATCTAATTAATAATCTAAGGTTAATTAATTAACTAACTGTTTATGAGTATATTGCTATGAAAATAGTCCGAGGTTTATGGGGTTTGTTGGCCTTTATATGCCTGGTGGCATTTTCCATTGCGCATGCGGAAGAAACTGCCGACCAGATCGAACGGGCACAGCTGCTGCGGGAACTCGATCAACGTCAGGTGACTGCGCCACGGGTTGTGGTGAAATCTTTGCCCGGTGCAAGCGTCAACATCACTGCGCCTGTTACTGCCACCGATTCGCTGCGTCGCCAGCAGTTTGCGGATACTCAATGGCGCACGCTCATCGGCAGTCAACAAATGCAGGCCAACGCGCCTCCCTCGCAGGCGATCCCGCAAACCCAGTGGCGGGCCCAGATCTACCAGCGCGACAGTCAGGCCGAGGCGTTGTCTGCGGATATACTGCGGCGGAGTCGCGCGGCGACCGCCGCCACACACTGAGCGATGTGCTCGCCGGTGACAAATATTGAAGCATTCATGGGAGACGCAATGTCGGAACGCATCACGGGAAGAGCCCTGGGGCTCGGTTTGTTGCTGGCGCTGGTTACGCCGTTCGTGGCTGCTCAGGAGGCGCCCACCCTGATCGACCAAACCCTGGTCGGCAGCCATCGCAGCGATGAGAACAAGGCTCGCGACAAATACCGCCATCCAAAGGAAACCCTGCTGTTCTTCGGCCTGAAGCCGGACATGACGGTCGTGGAGATTTCACCGGGCCGCGGCTGGTATTCGGAGATCCTCGCGCCCGTCCTGCACGATCGCGGACAGTATTACGTCACTGTGCCGGCGATCACCGAGAAGACGCCCGACGCGGTCAAGAAGAACGATGCCGATTTCCGTGGTGCGCTCGCCGCCGCTCCGGAATTCTACGGGCATGTGAAATTCTCCCCGTTGACGCCTGGCGCGTTACGCGTGGCGCCGGCAGGTAGCGCGGACATGGTGGTGACTTTCCGCAACGTTCACAACTGGGCGAAGGCTGGAACCGCCGACGCCATGTTCAAGGCATTCAATGAAGCGCTGAAGTCTGGCGGCGTCCTCGGCGTCGTCGACCATCGCGCCAAACCCGATACGCCTTTCCAGCAACAGATCGACACCGGCTACATGACCGAAGCCTACGTCATCGAAACGGCCGAGAAGGCGGGCTTCAAGCTTGCGGCCAAATCGGAGATCAATTCAAACGTCAAAGACACCAAGGATCATTCCGGCGGTGTCTGGACCTTGCCGCCGACCCTGCGTTACGGCGACGAGAACCGCGCGAAGTACGAGGCGATCGGCGAATCCGATCGCATGACCCTCAAATTCGTGAAGCCCTGAACATGAACGATGCATTGCGCCTCGACGCACAGATCGACGCCGCGGCGTCCGCGCTCGAAAAAAAAGTCATCGACTGGCGGCGGGACTTCCACCGGCATCCGGAGTTGTCGAACCGGGAAGTTCGCACCGCTGGCGTCGTTGCCGAACATTTGCGTACCCTCGGCTTCGCGGTGCAAACCGGCGTCGCGCATACTGGCGTGGTGGGGTTGCTCGATTCCGGAATGCCCGGTCCGGTGATTGCATTGCGGGCCGACATGGACGCGCTGCCGGTCGCCGAGGAGGTCGACGTGCCGTTCGCTTCGAAAGAGCGGGCAACGTTCAACGGCCAGGACGTCGGCGTCATGCACGCGTGTGGTCATGACTGCCATGTGGCAATCCTCATGGGCGTGGCCGAGTTGCTGGCCGGCATGAAGCAGCAGCTGCGTGGCCGGATCAAGTTTATTTTCCAGCCGGCCGAGGAAGGCCCGCCACCCGGCGAGGAGGGTGGCGCCGCGCTGATGATCAAGCAGGGCGTGCTGGAAAATCCGAAGCCCGAAGTGATTTTCGGCCTGCACGTGTTCGCTGGCGTGGAAGCGGGGACGATCGCTTACCGGCCCGGCCCGACGCTCGCCAGTTCGGATCGCATTCGCATCGTGGTCAAGGGGCAGCAGACGCACGGCGCGCTGCCGTGGCGGGGCGTCGATCCGATCGTGATTTCGTCGCAGATCGTGCTGGGCCTGCAGACCATTATCAGCCGGCAGGTCGACGTGTCGCTGGAACCGGCGGTCCTCAGCATCGGCGCGATCAGGGGCGGTGTGCGCGACAACATCATTCCGGATACGGTCGAAATGCTGGGCACCGTGCGGACGTTCAACGAACAAATGCGCGCGGATATCCACGCCCGGATTCGCAACACGGTCGAGCTCATCGCGCAAAGTGCGGGCGCAAGCGGGCAAGTTCACTTCGACAACGCCTATCCGGTGACGGTGAACGACGTGCCGCTCACCGAGCGCATGGTGCCGACCCTGGAGAGAGTGGCGGGCAAGGACAAGGTATTCGTCGGCCAAAAGATTACTGGCTACGAGGATTTTTCCTACTACCAGCAGAAGCTGCCGGGCTTCT
>JBDTTE010000352.1:0-3268 GCA_039930785.1 Betaproteobacteria bacterium
GGCCGATGGATCGAACGCCGGTCGCGGCCGTAACGCCATTGGCAAGGTCATCGGCCCGTCGTTCAAGGCCAACGACATGCCGGACGTGATCTCGCGTCTGGTCGACATCTACCTGGATCGGCGCGAACTCGACGAGAGATTCATCGATACGGTCGGCCGATTGGGAATCGCGCCGTTCAAATCCGGCGTGTACGGGTCGCCGTTGCGTGCCGTCACGGAAGGGGCGACGGTCGATGGCTGAAGTCATCCTGCGCGATGCCGTCGTAGCCGATGACTGGCAGGTTCTGCGCCCGGAGGCCGGCCAGCCTGTCGACGTTCTGCCCGGTCGCGTGATCGTGCCGCTGGGCGTGTGGCTGGAGCAACAGCCGGCGCTGGCGGAACGCAGCGGTAGCGTCGCGGTCTGGCTCGCGGGCTCTGACGATCCGCAGGCGCTCGCGCCAACGTTGTCGTCACTGTCCCTGATCGCGGTCGATTTTCCGAAGTTCACCGATGGCCGCGGCTTCTCGATCGCCTACCTGCTGCGCACGCGCCTCGATTATCGCGGCGAACTGCGCGCGATCGGCGATGTGCTGCCCGACCAGTTGTTCTATATGAGGCGCGTGGGTTTCGATTCTTTCGCGGTACGGCCGGACAAGGACATTCAACAGGCACTGCGCAGCCTGCGCCCGTTCAGCGACAGCTACCAGGGTTCCTGGAACCAGGCAGTTCCCGCGTATCGCCGCCACAACCGTCCTTGGCCGACGGTGGAAAAGGGATAACGCCATGGACATGAGCGAAAAGCCGCAATCCGACGTGCTCGAGAATCCGGCGCAGGTTCTGCTGTCCAGGCTGACGGAGATTGCCGCGCAGTTCCGCAACGCTGCGTTCGCCAGCAGCTTCGGCGCCGAGGACATGGTGGTGACGGACGCGATTTTCGCGGCAGACCTTCCTATCGCGGTATTCACGCTCGATACCGGGCGTCTGCCGCGTGAAACGCTGGAGTTGCTGGAACGCACCCGCAGCCGTTACGCGCGGCAGGTAAATGTTTTTTATCCGGACGACAAGGCAGTCGACGCGTTCGTTTCGACGCACGGCGCCAATGCATTTTACGAAAGCATCGAGTTGCGCAAAAGCTGCTGCGGGCTGCGCAAAGTGGAGCCGCTGGCCCGCGCGCTGGCCGGACGCGACGCGTGGATCACCGGAATGCGCCGCGAGCAATCAACGACGCGCACCGAGCTGGCGCTGCGTGAGTTCGACGCCGCCCACGGCCTCGTAAAATTCAATCCGCTCGCGGACTGGTCGCAGGAGCAGGTGTGGGCGTACATTCGCGCACGCAAAGTGCCCTATAACGCGCTACACGATCGAGGCTACCCGTCCATCGGCTGCGATCCCTGTACGCGCGCCGTGCGGCCGGGCGAGGACATTCGCGCCGGACGCTGGTGGTGGGAATCCAGGGACAGCAAGGAGTGCGGACTGCATGTCTCGCAGCTACCGAAACCTGACGGGGAAAAAACATCGTGAACGCCGCTGTACAGATCGAATCGACGCACATAGACCACCTGGAGTGGCTTGAGTCCGAAGCCATCCACATCCTGCGCGAAGTGGCGGCCGAATGCAGCAATCCTGCCCTGCTGTTTTCCGGCGGCAAGGATTCCATCGTGATGCTGCGCTTGGCCGAGAAGGCATTCCGTCCGGGCCGCTTTCCGTTTCCGCTGCTGCACATCGACACCGGACACAACTTTCCCGAAGTCATGGCGTTTCGCGACGCGCGGGTGGCGGAGCTTGGCGAGCGTTTGATCGTCGGCAGCCTCGAGGATTCGATCGCTGCCGGTCGCATTCGACTGCGCTCGCCCGACGAAAGCCGCAATGTTCACCAATCGGTGACCTTGCTCGATACCATCGCCGAGTACGGGTTCGACGCCTGCATAGGCGGCGCTCGGCGGGATGAAGAAAAGGCACGGGCGAAGGAACGCATCTTTTCGTTCCGCGATGAGTTCGGCCAGTGGGATCCGAAAAACCAGCGGCCCGAATTGTGGAGCCTGTACAACACGCGCGTGCATAAGGGCGAAAACATCCGCGTGTTCCCGATCAGCAACTGGACCGAGATGGATGTCTGGCAGTACATCGAGCGTGAGAAACTGGAAGTACCCTCCATCTATTACGCGCACCGGCGCGAAGTCGTGCGGCGCTCGGGCGGGTTCTTGCCGGTATCGGAGCTCGTGCAACCCAGGGCCGGCGAAAAAGTCGAAACGCTGAGCGTCCGCTTTCGCACGGTCGGCGACATGACTTGCACGGGCCCTGTGGAATCCACCGCGGCGACGACGAGTGAAATCATCCTGGAAACGGCCTCGACCCGCGTTACCGAACGGGGCGCCACGCGCATGGACGACCAGACCTCCGAGGCGTCCATGGAGCTGCGCAAGAAGGAAGGGTATTTCTAAATGATGATTTTCACCGCAAAGACGCAAAGTAACGCGGAGAAATGCAAAGGCAACGGGGAAACGAGGGCAACCGAATTTTTCATGGTCGTTCCTTTGCGCCCCTTTGCGTCTTTGCGGTGAAAATTGCTTTTTGGTGATCTAACAATGTCTGTGATGGAAAAAATCCAACCCGCCGATACCGGCATGCTGCGTTTCACCAGCGCCGGCAGTGTCGACGACGGCAAGAGCACCCTCATCGGCCGGTTGCTGTACGACACCAAGGCCATATTCGAGGACCAGCTTTCCAACATCGAGAAATACAGCCATCGCCGCGGGCAGAAAACCGTCGACCTCTCGCTGCTGACCGATGGCTTGCTCGCGGAGCGCGAGCAGGGCATTACCATCGATGTGGCGTACCGCTACTTCGCCACCCCGGTTAGAAAGTTCATCATCGCGGATACGCCGGGCCACGAGCAGTACACCCGCAACATGGTGACGGGTGCCTCTACCGCCGACCTCGCGATCGTACTGGTCGACGCGCGCAAGGGCTTGCTGGCGCAATCGCGCCACCACGCCTACATCGCCAGCCTGCTGCGCATTCCGCATCTCGTGCTCGCAGTGAACAAGATGGATCTCGTCGATTATGCGCAAGGCGTGTTCGACGACATCAGCAAGGCGTTCGCGGAATACGCCAGCGACTTCGGCTTCCACCGCGTCACCGCCCTGCCGATGTCGGCCCTGCTCGGCGATATGGTGGTCGATCGCGGCGAGCATCTTTCCTGGTACCACGGTCCGACGTTGCTCGAAATCCTGGAAGGCGCCGAGGTGGCGCGCTCGGCAATCCATGGCCGGTTTTTCTTCCCGGTACA
>JBDTTE010000353.1:0-3262 GCA_039930785.1 Betaproteobacteria bacterium
TAGCGCCTCGCGCCCAGTGCCTATTTGACTTCGTCCACTTTCAAAAAAATCTTCCGGTCATCCGTAGCACTGCCGGTTCGACGGGAAATCGTGCCGTTCTCGCTGCGCGTGCGGCTCTGATCGATCGCGCCGATCTCGATCCACTCCCCAAGGCGCGCGGTGACCACCGTATCGACACGCTGGATGCTGAACGTCTGCGAATTCGGCTCGGAGACGGCGTCGCGCCGCGAACTGATCTCCATGGTGACGTTATCGCCGTTCACGCGCGGGCGGACGCGAAAGCCGGCGTCGGCATCGCGGTACTGAACGGATTGGGAAACCTGCGCGCCCTGCGGCGTCTGAATGATGCTCTCGCTGCGTATGGGGATCGACTGGCCGACGCGGATGAGCGCTTCATTGCCCTCCAGGACCTGCACCGATTGCACGCCCCGGTCGTTCGCGGAGGATTGCGTGCTCAGCACGCGCGCGCCTACCTTGTTTCCCCCGCTCTTGATTTCGACATTGCCGCCCTGCTGCTTGCGACTGCCGGGCACCGTCGCGCGTACGTCGCCGGTGCCGATGCTCCCGGAGACTTCGGCTTCGGAATCGAGGCCGGTGCCGACCGCTTCCTGACGCACGGAAATCACCAGGCGTCTCGGTCTCACGTCGACGGCAGCGAGCACCTTGTGCAGCTCCGCCATGTTCTGCGGCGTTGTGCGCAGGATGATCTGGTTCTGCAACGAACTGATGGTGCCGCCCGGAGCCAGCAGTGGTTTCAGCACCGGTACTATCTGGTCCGCACTGCGATACTTCAAGTCGATGACTTCGAGCACGCTCTGCTGCGCCCAAACGATCGCGCTCAGCCCGAACATTCCTGCCGCGAGCAACGCGCGAAGCGCGCGAATGCTCTTCCCTCTCCCCTCGACCCTCGTCCCTCGCCCCTCGATCTTCATTTCAACCTCCACTCGCGCGGCAGTTCTCGACTCGCCGGATCCTGGCGATAGAACAAGGCGAGTTGCTCATACACCTGCGGGTAGATCGCCCTCACGATATCGGGCAACTCGAAAAAAGATTCACTGACTACCGCGAAGAATTCGGCCGGCGATTGCGTGGCATACGCATCGATATCGGTATATTCCCCCGCATCGACCCTTTTGCAAAGGTCGTTGTAAGCCGCCGTAAACACTTCCGACCAAACCTGCCGGTTCATGCCCGCGTGCAGCGGAGGAAAGCCGTTGGCGGTGCCATTGAGCATGTCGAGCTTGTGCGCGAACTCGTGAATGACGACATTCATGCCGTCCATTTCGCCGGCATGCTCGACGTCAGCCCACGACAGGATGACCGGCCCGCGCAGCCAAGCCTGGCCCGCATAGGACATTTCGTCGGTTTCCATCAAGCCGTGATCGTTTCGGATCTCGCTGCGCGGCCTGAACTCGGCTGGATACACGATGATTTCAACCCAGCCGTCGTAGTGCTCGATGCCCAGTTCGAGAATCAGGATGCAGGCCTGCGCGGCGATGCCAAGCTTCATCTCGAGGTTCAGTTCCAGGCCACCGGCGGCCGAAATCTGCTTGGCGTGCAGGAACAGGATGCAAAGCTCCTTCAGGCGGGTACGTTCGTCCGGATTCAATCGCGCTACGAACCCAACCCGCGCCGTCGCGCGTTCCCACATCGCGTCATCGACACCGGATTTCGCCACGATGCGGCGCTTGCGCCATTGCCCGAAACCGAACATGCCGAAAGCTCAGTCGATCAGGACTGCGCCTCGCCCCCCATCGCCGCTTCCTCTTCGGGCGCGGCATCGTTCATCGCCTGTTCCAGGGCCTGAACCTGTTCGGGGTTGTCGAGCTCGACGCGCTCGATCTGGGAGAAGCGCCGCGTGATCTTGTCGCTCGATACGCGGACTTCCTCGGCGTCCTGGTGCGCAAGGCGGATGTGGTCCGCCAGTTTGCGCATGCGCACGTCGAAGCGCTGGAAATCCTTGCCGAGCTTGCCGAGCTCGTCCTTGATGATGTGCACCTGCTCGCGCGTGGCAACATCCTTCATTACCGCCCGTGCAGTATTCAGCACGGCCATCAACGTCGTCGGCGAGACAATCCAGACGTGGCGCCGCATGGCGTGGTCGACGATTTCGCCGTGGTAGGCATGGATCTCCGCGAACACTGCTTCGGCCGGCACGAACATCACTGCGCCGTCCGAGGTTTCCCCTGGAATGATGTACTTCGCCGCGATATCGTCGACGTGCTTCTTCACGTCGCCGCGGAACTGGCGCTGCGCGCTCGCGCGGTCACCCTCCGGCAGTCCAGGCTCGAACATGCGGCGGTAGTTTTCCAGCGGAAATTTGGCATCGACCGCGACCAGGCCGGTGGGATCCGGCAGTTTCAGAACGCAGTCGGCACGCGCCTCGCGCGATTTGAAGGTGTACTGAAACTCGTAGGCGGCGTCCGGCAGCATGTTGCGCACGAGATTCTCGAGTTGCACTTCGCCGAACGCGCCGCGCGACCGCTTGTCGCCGAGCAGTTCCTGCAGGCTCACTACATTCGTTGTCAGGCCGTCGATTTTCTTCTGCGCCTCGTCGATTGTGGCGAGACGCGTCATCACGCTGACGAAGGTTTCGTTCGTCTTCTTGAAGCCTTCCTCCAGCCGCTCGTTGACCTTGCCGCTGATCTGTTCGAGGCGCGTATCCACCGCCTTGGTTAGCAGCTCCATGGAAGCGCCGAGCTGCGCCGCCGCGTTGCGCATCGTGTTCTGGATAAGCTCCTGTTCCGCGCGATTCTGTTCCGCCAGCGTCTGCAGAATGCGCGTCAGGATCTCGGCGCGCATCTGGTCCTGCCGCGATTGCAGGTCAGCGCTCAATTCGGCGAGCTTCAGCGCCGTCGATTCGCGCATTGCGGACAGCTCTTCAACCTGCGAAACCTGCAACGCACCCACGGTGCTGCGTGTCTGGGTGAGCTCCTGCGTAATGGTGTTGCGCAAGCGATCGAACAGATCCGCCTGCGACGCATTCAACCGGTCGCCTAGCGTGTTCAGCCCGGTATTGAGGTCGCGGATCATGCCGAGGTGTTTTTCCTCGAGCAGCGTCGCGAGCAGTTCGGGATTGTCGTCCTGACGTCGCCCCATTGTGACCACGACGAAAATCAGGACGATGACGGCCAGCAGCGTGATGCCGGCCACGACGACGGCTAGGGACATTTCAAACATGGAGGCAAGTATAAACCGGCGGTGCGGAGTTAGCCTAACCCGGAGGACCGTCCAGCTTAGGTCTCATCACGAAGGCACGAAG
>JBDTTE010000354.1:0-3259 GCA_039930785.1 Betaproteobacteria bacterium
TCGGCGGGAGGGGAAAGGTAAGTCCCGCCCCGGGCGGTGTCAATCGGCGAAACTTACGGCAACGTTTCTTGCACTGCGCAAATCGTCGAGGCGTGGGCGTGCGAGCACCGTGCTAGGATGATCCGGCGTCAGCTTGATGAAAACTTGGAGGAGAAAAAAATGAACAAAACGCAAAAAGCGTTCACCCTTGTTCTGTCTTGCCTGTTATTCAACGGCGCGGCCGTGGCGGCGGATTCGAGCAAGACCGATCCGATCAAGATCGGCGTGGTCAACGAGATCACCGGTGTGCAGGCCCAGGCCGGCGAATTCACGGTCAACGGCATCAAGCTCGCCCAGGAAGAAATCAACGCCGCAGGCGGCGTGCTGGGTCGCAAGATCGAACTGCAGATCGAAGACAACCAGAGCACGAATCCCGGCACGGTACTGGCGTTTTCCAAGCTCGGCAGCCGTGGCGACATCGTCGGCATCGTCGGCCCGATACGCAGCACGCAGGTGCAGGCCGCGTCGCCGACGATCGCCAAGTCCGGCATTCCGACGATGATCGGCGGTACGGACACGAGCCTCACGCACGTCAACAATCGATGGGTCTTCCGCGCGCGGCCGAACGACAGCTATTCTTCGCGCGTCATCGCGGACTTCGGTGTTAATACGCTGAAGCTGAAGAAATGGGCGGTCGTGCATTCGACCGACGCGTTCGGCTCCGGCGGCGCGAAGGCGCTGACGGCTGCCCTGGCCGCGCAGGGCATCACACCGGTACTCGATCAGGGATACACGAACAACTCGCAGGATTTCGCCGCGGTCGTGCTGTCGATCAGGAAATCCGAGGCCGACATCCTGGCGACTTACATGACGCTGGAACCGGACGTGGGCATATTCGCGCGGCAGCTGCGCCAGCTCGGCGTGACGATTCCGTGGGTCGGTTCGCCGTCCATCATCGCCGTGACTTCACTGAAGCTCGCAGCGGAAACGCTGCACGGTACTTATGCGATAACGGACTTCACGACGGACGCGAACGACCAGACGCGTGCATTCATGAAGAAGTACAAGGAAAAATACGGCGTCAATCCGGACACGTTCGCCAGCTGGTCCTACGATGCGACCCAGGTCCTCGCGCAGGCGATCCGCAATGCCGGCAGTACAGAACCCGAAGCAGTGCGCGCCGGGATGTTGGCGATCAAGGGTTACAAGGGACTGGAAGGCACTTACGAGTTCGACCAGAACGGCGACGGCCTGCACGGCTACAACATCGTCAGGAACGACGGCGGGAAAATCGTGTTTCTCAAGCGAGTGGATTTCCCGGCGCAGTAAACGTTAGGGGCGTTCAACGCAAAGGACGCGAAGGTGCGCAAAGGAAAGCAAAGAACGACAAGAACAAATTGACGCGAACGGGGCCCACTCGCGAGTGACGGTAGAAATTTCGTTACCCCGATTGCCTGGGTACAAGACGTGAAAGTCGCCGCAAACACAGCTTGCACCGTTTCGGGGGTTTCCTGCGCGTACCTTTGCGTCCTTCGCGTTCTAGCTCTTATTTTTCGAAGTTAAGCGGGGCCATCGCGCCAGCGCAGCGGAAACACCGCCGCGATGCGCGTGCCCGCGCCCACGGACGTTTCGATTTCCAGCCGGCCACCGGCGAGCGCGGCCCTTTCCTTCATCGAGATCAATCCAAGGCTGGAGCGTTCCGCCGGCCGGCGGCGTACCGCTTCGAGGTCGAAGCCTCTGCCGTTATCCTCCACGATGAGCCGGATCTCTTCGTCGTTGACCTGCAGGTGCACCGCAACCTTGCTGGCGTTCGCGTGGCGAGCGGCATTGGTCAATGCTTCCTGGACCACACGAAAACAGGTCGTCTCGGTTTGCGTGGCGAGGCGCGCAGGAATGGGGTCGGGCGCGAACTCTATCTGCCAGCCGGTTGCGCCCCGCTGGCGGTCCAGGGTCCATCTCAGGGCAGCGGTGAGGCCGAGGTCATCCAGCGCCGGCGGGCGCAGGTTCAGCGACATGGCGCGTACCTGCTCCAGTGTCTGGCTCGCAATGTCCACGCATTCGCTCGTCAACGTCGCGTCATGGCGATCGCGGTGCAGCGACATCTGCAGCTTGATTTTCATGAGGGTCAGCGACTGGCCGATTTCATCGTGCAATTCGCGCGCGATGTCGCGGCGCTCTTCCTCCTGCACTTCGATCAGGCGCGTGGACAGGGCTTGTAATTGCAGCCTGGCGTCCCGGGTTTCCGCTTCGGCACGCCGCCGCCGGTCTTCCTGCTGGAACCGGTCGAGCGCGAACGCAATGTCGCCGCCCAATTCCCCCAGCAGGTGCATGTGTTCCTCGTCGAAGTGGTCGACCTCGCTGGCATAGAGGCTGAACGCGCCGATCGGCTTGCCTTCCAGTAACAACGGTACGGCCGCCGCGGAACGAATCGACCACTTGCGCATGCGTTCGTGCCAGAACGCGAGATCCTTCTCTTCCAGCGTATCGTTACAGACCTCGGCGGTGCCCTCGCGGGCGGCGGTCGCCGCAGGCTGGCGCCCGCCGGGCCTGTCCGCATCGGTCGTTAACTCGATGTCGTCCAGGAAGCCGTGCGCGTTGCCGAAAGTGGTAACAGGCAAGAGCAGCCCGGTTTCGGAATCCTTCAGGCCGACCCAAGCAAAGTGGAAGCCACCGCGCGTGACGGCGATGCGGCACATATCCTGAAACAGCTGATAACTCGCTTGCGCGCGCGCAATGGCGGCATTGGCTTCGGACAGCGCGGCGTAAAGGTTGGATACATGCAGTATGCGTGCCTCGACCTTGCGCCGCGCGCGCCGTGCGTCGGCTTCGCCTATTGCCCGGCTCACCGCTGCGGACAGGCGTGCCAGATTGGTTTTCAGTACATAGTCGGTTGCACCGCGCTGCAACAGTTCGACGGCCTTATCCTCGCCCAGCGCACCCGATACGAATACAAACGGCAAGTCAGGTGCGCGCAGCCTTGCGATGGCCAGTGCCTCCAGGCCGCCAAATCCCGGAATGGAGTAATCCGAAATGATGATATCCGGGCTGTAACCCTGGAGTTGCTCGAGGTAATCGCCTTCGGTCTGTACGCGCCGCGCCTCGAAAGAAATCCCCGAGCGCCGCAGTTCGCGGAACTGGAGTTCGGCGTCGTACTCCGAGTCTTCGACGAGCAGTATCCTGAGCGCGCGGTCCACGATGAGTGTTCAGTAAATTTCGAGAGAATGTTGCGGCGTCGCAAGACTGCTGATGCGGCACCGCGGCGAGTGGGATGTGCACGGTC
>JBDTTE010000355.1:0-3224 GCA_039930785.1 Betaproteobacteria bacterium
TGCGTGCCGGCGCACTGCGTTTCTGGGTTTCGCGCCTGTACGATTTCCACCTGCCCCGGCCCGGGGAACTCACGCACAAGCACGACCCGGAGCGTTTTCGCCGTATCCTCTCCAATCATCGTGCCGCGGCGTCGCGAACGGCCGGTGCGACGTGAACCAGGAGCTGCCCGCATGAACATCGCAAAAGTCCCCGCCGCGCATGGCCTCAAATGGCTGCTGCAGGGCCTTGTCCTGCTGCGCAGGAATTTCTACATCTGGCTCGCGTTCGTGCTGATGCTGTGGGCGCTGGTCTTCATCGCGGCGCGCATACCTTTTGCCGGTGTGATGCTGGCCTTGCTGACCCCGGTGTTTCTCGGCGGCCTCATGATCGGCGCGCGCACCGTGGAAAAAGGCGAAGCGCTGCAGATCGCCCATTTTTTCGCGGGCTTCCGCACGAACACGCTGAACCTGATCACATTGGGGGGCGTATACCTCGTCGGTAACGTCGTCATCGCCGGCATGATGTATGGAATCGGCGGCACGGCCATTCAGCAGATCGTGGCCGGCCAGTCGCAGAACGTCGATCCGGCCATGTTGGCGCAGGCAATCGGCCCGGCGCTGATGGCTTTGCTGGTCGGCATGGTCTTGTCCGTGCCGCTGACCATGGCGCTCTGGTTTTCGCCGTTGCTGGTGGTTTTCGAGAATGCAAAGCCGGCGCCCGCGCTGCGGGACAGTTTCCGCGCCTGCCTGAAGAACACCCTGCCCTTCCTGGTTTATGGGCTGGTTGTTCTCATTCCGCTGGTCTTGCTGATGCTGCCTTTCGACCTCTCCAGCATGGACCGCAATCCCGGGCTTTGGGTCACCGCGCTGCTGGTGCTGCCGTCGATCTACACCAGCTATCGCGACATCTTCCAGCAAGCGCCCGCTGCGCCCACGGATTCGACGCCCTGACCGTCGAGCGGTAACGGCCCGCCTCAGGCGGGCGCCAGCTTGGCGTACTCCAGGGCCAGCCACTTCATGCCGCCATCGCGGAAATTCACCTGCACGCGTGCATCCGTACCGCGACCCTCGGCGTTGACGATGACGCCGCTGCCGAATTTCGCATGCACGACGCTCTGTCCGACTCGCCAGCCGGTTGCGCTGGACTCCACCTGCGCCACCCGGGTTTGTGGCGCGGGGGTGGCGTAGCCGGAATCGAACGCCCTGTTGGCGATGAAACCCGAGTACTTCGTGGTGTTCACGCGCTTGATCAGTTCTTCCGGGATCTCTTCCAGAAAGCGCGAAGCAACGTTGTAGCGTGTCTGCCCGTGCAGCATGCGCGTCTGCGCAAGCGTCAGGTACAGCCGGCGGCGCGCGCGCGTCAGCGCCACGTACATCAGGCGTCGCTCTTCTTCCAGGCCGTCAGTCTCGTTCACGCTGTTGTCGTGCGGGAACAAGCCCTCTTCCAGCCCGGTGATGAACACGGCGTGGAATTCGAGGCCCTTCGCGGAATGCACGGTCATCAGCTGCAGCGCGTCAGCGCCGGCGATAGCCTGGTGTTCGCCCGCTTCGAGTGATGCGTGCCCGAGAAAGGCAGCGAGCGCGGCAAAACCCTCCGAGGCTATTTCTCCGTCCTCGGTGACTTGTGCGATCGGCCCGTCAGCAGACACGAACGCGGTGGCGGCATTGGTCAGTTCGGCCAGGTTCTCGAGCCGGTCTTCGCCTTCGCGCTCACCTTTGTAGAAGGCGACCAGCCCGCTTACGGCGACAACGTGATCGATGATTTCCGGTAATGGCAGGTTTTCGCAGGCGCTGCGAATCGACTCGATCAGCTTGATGAATCCGGAAAGGCTGGTCGCGGCTTTGCCGCCCAGCGTATTGGCGCAGGCCGCCTGCCACAGCGAAGTGCCGCGACCGGTGGCGAGTTCCTGCAGGAGCTCGATGCTGCGATTGCCGATTCCGCGCGTCGGGAAATTGACCACGCGCAGGAAGGCGCCATCGTCATCGGGATTTGCGGCGAGGCGCAGGTAGGCGAGCGCGTGCTTGATTTCCTGGCGCTCGAAGAAGCGCAGGCCGCCATACACGCGGTAGGGAATCGCGGCGTTGAACAAGGCGTGCTCCAGCACGCGCGACTGCGCGTTGGAGCGATACAACAGGGCAATTTCGGAGAGTGACGTGCCGTCCGCGCGCAGCTGCTTGACCTCGTCGACGACATACCCGGCTTCTTCGAGGTCGGTCATCGCTTCGTAGAGCCGCAGCGGTTCGCCGCTGCCTTCCGAAGTCCACAGTTCCTTGCCGAGTCGCGCGCTGTTGTGGCGGATCAGTGCATTCGCCGCGTCCAGGATGTTGCCCTGGCTGCGATAGTTCTGTTCGAGCTTGATGACCTTCTCGACGTGGAAGTCGCGCTCGAAGTCGAGCATGTTGCCGGCGCGCGCGCCGCGGAACGCGTAGATCGACTGGTCGTCGTCGCCGACGGCGAAGATCGAATTATGTGGACCGGCCAGCAGCTTCAGCCACAGGTACTGCAATCGGTTGGTGTCCTGGAATTCGTCGACCAGGATGTGCTTGAAGCGCGAGCAATAGTGTTCGCGCAGGATCTCGTTCTTCGTCAGCAGTTCGAAGCAGCGTAGCAGCAACTCGGCGAAATCGACCACGCCTTCGCGGTAGCACTGCGCGTCGTAGGCTTCATAGACCGTGACCAGCCGGCGCTGAAAATCATCCGTGGCTTCGACTTTCGCCGCGCGCAGTCCCTGTTCCTTGTTACCGTTGATGAAATATTGCGCCTGCTTCGGCGGATATTTTTCGTCGTCGAGGTTCATCGACTTCATGACCCGCTTGACCATCGCCAGCTGGTCGGCCGAATCGAGGATCTGGAAGGTCTGCGGCAGGCCGGCGTCGCGATGGTGCACGCGCAGGATGCGGTTGCACAGGCCGTGGAAGGTGCCCACCCACATGCCGCGCGTGTTGATCGGCAGCATGGACGAGATGCGCAACAGCATTTCGCGCGAGGCCTTGTTGGTGAACGTGACGGCCAGCAGACCCTGCGCACTGACTTGGCCAGTTGAGATCAGCCACGCGATGCGCGTGGTCAGCACGCGGGTCTTGCCGGAGCCGGCGCCGGCCAGGATCAAGGCGGATTGATGGGGAAGCGTGACCGCTTCGAGTTGCTGCGGATTGAGGCCATCAAGAAGCGACATTCAGAATCCAAAAAAAGCGCGTTTGCGATTCCGGATTATAAAGCCAGCGGCGCGCGTGCCTTCCTGCTT
>JBDTTE010000356.1:0-3220 GCA_039930785.1 Betaproteobacteria bacterium
TACGGCGGGCCCGGCAGTGAATCCGCTGATCAAGATCATCAACATTGTGGCGCTGTTGCTCGTTCCGTTGCTGTAACGGGTGACAAGTGACGGGTGACGAGTAAGGGCAAAACCCACAAACTTGTCATTCCCGCGCAGGCGTGAACCCAGAATAAGTTCTGACAAATAAAAATCCCGCGACGCGCAAGCCTCGCGGGATTTTTTTCGCCTGCGTTTACTGGCTGCCCGACACCACACAGCGGCGATTGACGCAGGCCGCGACCGGTTCCGGCTTCACCACGCAGGCGCCGACCGCGTGACTTGCCTTGAGCGCATCTTCCTGCGTGAAGTTGTATTCCGCGATCTTGGTCTCGAGCGCGTCCTTCTCGGTCGAGAGCCACGAATACGCGATGTAGCCGGCGGCGCCACCGCAGGCGTCTACGCCAAGCGCGGCAATCCGGCAGTTCACCAGGTTGGCGCAGCTCGCCGGGCCGACGAGCCCTACGATTTCACCACGAAGCTGCACCAGTTTCGCATCCAAACTGGCGGCGTTGTCCTGTGCGAGCGCATAGCCCGAAACAAACCTTGCGACCAGTAGCACACCCGCGATCAGGGTTCCCGCCTTGCGCAACGAAGCTTTCATGCCGACCTCCGTCCGTGTCCCGCAATACTATTTCACGGGCGCCGCCGCGCGCGCAAGGCGTTCGCACAGGTCGACGCCGCGGCCGCTTTCTGGGACAGTAGCGACCCGCCACCGCTTTCCGTAAGGTTCATGGCCCTCAAATCCACCATCTTCAAGGCCGCATTGCAGATCGCCGACATGGATCGCAGCTACTACGGCAATCATGCCGTCACCGTTGCGCGCCATCCTTCCGAAACCGACGAGCGCATGATGGTGCGCCTGCTGGCCTTCGCGCTCCACGCCAGCGACGCGCTGACGTTCGGCGCAGGGCTGAGCGCGGAAGACGAAGCCGAACTATGGCGCAAGGATCTGACCGGCGGAATCGATTGCTGGATCGACGTCGGGCTGCCGGACGAAAAACGCCTGCGCAAGGCGTGCGGCCGGGCCAACGAGGTTTTTGTCTACGCGTACGGCGGACGTGCGACCGACATGTGGTGGCGGCAAGTCGGTGAACTTCTGGCCAAGCAGGACAAGCTCACGGTGTACGCCCTGCCCCACGAGGCCACGAAGGCGCTCGCTGCCCTTGCCACGCGCAACATGGAATTGCAGTTCAGCATCCAGGAGCAGCAGGCCCTGGTGACGGACGGCCAGGCTTCTGTACAGATCGACCTGCTTACATTGCAGGCGGCAAAGCTAAAGCGTTAAACAAATCTCACCGTAAAGACGCAAAGAACGCGAAGGTTACGCAAAGGAAAGAAGAAGACGCTGTGAAAAAGGGCGCTCACTTTTATTATTGTGGGAATTGAAATATCGTCGATCGTCTGTCGCCAGCGCTTCCGGTTATTTTTCCCAGATAGTACTTGGCTCAATTTCTTATCGTTTTCCTTTGCGTAACCTTCGCGTTCTTTGCGTCTTTGCGGTGAAAACGGTTTAGGCCGGATATTTCTTAGACGCCCTGCCGGTTACGCGCAATAATGGCCGTCACGCTTCCCACTTTCCTGTGAAGTCATGACTGCCGCGATGTTCTCCGCCTCGTTGGACGATCTGGTCGCCGCCATACCGGACGGCGCCCTGCTCGCCGTGCCCAAGGACAACTCGGGCGTGGCGATGGCCGCAACCCGCGCGCTCGTGCGACGCGGCGTGCGAAACCTGCATCTGGTGTGTGTGCCGACCGGCGGCTTGCAGGCGGACATCCTGATCGGCAGCGGCGCGATCGCAGTGCTCGAAACCTCCGCGGTGACCATGGGTGAATTCGGCACCGCTCCGCGTTTCACCGCCGCGATCCGCGCAGGCACGCTGCGCATGAAGGACGCGACCTGCCCCGCCATTTACGCAGCATTGCAGGCGGCCGAGAAAGGCCTGCCCTTCATTCCGCTGCGCGGCATCATCGGCACCGACATCCTGCGCCATCGCACGGACTGGAAAGTGATCGACAATCCGTTCGCCAAGGATGACCCGATCGTGGCGCTGCCCGCGATCCGTCCCGACTTCGCGCTGTTCCATGCGCGCTGCGCCGACCGGGAAGGCAATGTCTTCATCAGCAAGGAGCGCGAAGTGATGCTGATGGCGCACGCCGCGAAAAACACGCTCGTGACCGTCGAGGAAATAGTCGAGGGTAATTTGCTCGACGATCCGGCACGCGGCGGCGCCGTGTTGCCGGCCATCTATGTTTCGCGCATCGCGGTTGCGAAGCGCGGCGCGTGGCCCCTCGCGCTGGGTGGAATGTACGTGACGGATGACTCGGCCATCGGCCGGTACGTGTCGCTGGCCCGCACGCCCGAAGGCGTCACGCAATTCCTCGCCGAGTGGGACGGCGGCACACAAGCGGCTGCATGAGCGATTTCACCCGCACTGAGTTACTCGTCACCGTCATTGCGCGCCTGTTGCAGGGTTGCAAGCACGTTGCTGTCGGCGCCTCTTCTCCGGTGCCCGCCACGGGAGCGCTACTCGCTCGTGCGCAGTCGGAAGACGCGATGCGCGTGACCGTGCTGGGGTCGCACAAACAGAATTTCTTCACCAGCGGCGGCGTTGAGCTATTCGATCTCGCGGCGCAGGGGCGCATCGATGCGTTCTTCCTCGGTGGCGGACAGATCGACGGCAGCGCCAACATCAACCTCGTCGGCACCGGCAGCTATCCGCAAACGCCCGTCCGCTGGCCCGGCTCGTTCGGTTCCGCTTATCTATATTTTCTGGTGCCACGCGTGATCCTCTTTCGTGAAGAGCACACGCGTCGCGTGATGGTGCCAAAAGTCGATTTCATCAGCGCACCGGGCGTCAGCGACGCCGGCGTGTACCGCACCGGTGGACCGCACGCGCTGCTGACGAATCTCGGATTGTTTTCGTTCGACCGAACGCAGCGTCGCTTCCGGCTGGAAAGCGTGCATCCGGATCACACCGTAGAGGAAATTCGCGACAACACCGGGTTCGAATTCGATTGCCCGGATGACGTTCCATCAACTATCGCTCCCGATGCGGCGACCCTGTCGTGCATACGCGATCGCGTGCGCGCAGATGTGGGCAGTACGTATCCGCAATTCGCCGCACGGCTCGCTGTCGCTTGAGCGTGCGGCTAGGGGCTAGGGGCTAGGGGCTAGGGGCTAGGGGCTAGGATTAGGGGCT
>JBDTTE010000357.1:0-3187 GCA_039930785.1 Betaproteobacteria bacterium
AGGCGCGTGCCGCGCACCGGCGCGATGGCCTGGCGCACGCGATACAGGCCGAAGTCATAGAGCTGCGCTTCGGACAATTTGTTGCTGGCGAGCAGCAGCTGGATGATCGGCACGCTGGCCGCGTCGTACTGCAAGATCAGCGGCGGTATCGTGCCCGGCGGCATGCGGCGCAGGATGGTCTGCGAAATCGCGGTGACCTGGGCCACGGCGTTGGCGATGTCCACACCGGGCTGGAAGAAGATCTTGATGTTGGTCGCGCCGTTGACCGTCTGCGACTCGATCGACTTCACGTCGTTCACGGCGGAGGAGACCGTGAATTCACTGAATGTGGTGATGTACTTCTCGAACTGCGCCGGCGGAAGACCCGAGTACTGCCAGATGATGCTGACCACCGGAATGTTGATCTTGGGGAAAATGTCCGTCGCCATGTTCTTGATGGCGACGATGCCGAGCACCAGGATGAGCAGCGCCATGACGATAAAGGTGTAGGGGCGGCGCAGTGCGAGTACGACTATCCACATGGCGGGGATGCTCTCAAACGGATTTCGCCACCGTGAGCAAAAATGTTGCTCGCGGCGGCGGGAAATCGGGTGATATGATGGCGCCGGTTAAACGAGACGCCACGGTTCAGAAGTCCATCGTATAACGAGACGGACCGTTTTGTAAAATACACTACGTTACAAAATCCCACGGGAAACCTGATAAATGTCCAAGGCCGCGCTCCGAGAACTCCCCGAAGACGCTGACCAGAAAACCCTGCGCGGCCGCCCCCGCAGCATGGAATGCCACGGCGCCATCCTGGATTCCGTCCTGCAGCTCATGCAACAGGAGGGGTACAACGCCGTCACCATCGAGGGCGTCGCCCGCCACGCCGGCGTCGGCAAGCAGACCATCTATAGATGGTGGGGCTCGCGCGCCGAGCTCATCCTCGAGGCCTTCGCCAACCATGCCGCCGATCTCGTGCCCACGCCGGACCGGGGCAGCCTCCGCGAAGACCTGGAAGTGTTCATTTCTGCCGGCTTCAAGCGCCTGTTCAAGGGGTATGGCGAAATCATGCGTGGCCTCATGGCCGACGCGATCCTCGACCCCGAATTCAATAAAATCTTGCGCGAAGCTTTCATCCTCCGGCGCCGCGCCGCCACCAAGGAAATCCTCAAGCGCGGCATCCAACGCGGTGAAATCGCCAAAGACACCGACATGGACCTCATGATCGACATGCTCTTTGGCCCGGTCTGGTTCCGCTTGCTGGTGCAACACGCCAAGCTCGACGCCACGTTCGCCCGCCAGATCATTGACGCCGTCCTGACTGCTTTCGCTCCGCCGGTTAAGAACGGTAAACGGTGATTGGTAATCGGTGAACGGTGAACAGTAATCGGTGACCAGCAGCGCGCCACTCGCAGGCGCAGCATGCTAATCGGGATGTGCCTACGGTAATGAGAGCGGGGCAGACATAACAATCATTCCGATATCGAAGAAATGGGACCCCAAACCGGGGCTATTCCCCTTCCCGCGAACCAGGTCACCGCTCCCCGTACACTTGCGATTGTCCCAAAATGGGACTAATCTGGCGCATGCGAGTAATCGCCCTGTCGACCCTCCAAAAGTTCTGGACCGGGAAAATGGCGTATGCGGATGCACGCGAGCCGACGCTCGCGTGGTATCGGCATGTGTTGAAGGCGGACTGGCAGGCTCCCGCGGACATGAAACGGGATTTTCGAACCGTTAGCATCCTTCGCGACGGTCGCGCCGTGTTCAATATTGCGGGAAACAAATACCGTCTGGTCGTATGGATCAACTATTCCTACCGGGTGGTCTACATACGATTTATCGGGACGCACGCTCAATACGACCGCATCGATTCGCAAACGATTTAACGAGGCCAACATGGAAATCAAACCGATCAGGACAAAGGCAGACTATAGGGCGGCGCTGAAAGACATCGAGCGGCTCATGATGGCTCGCGCGGGATCGCCAGAGGGCGAGCGCCTGGATGTTCTGGCCACGCTCGTCGAGGCATACGAGCGCAAGCACTTTCCCATGGAGTTACCCGATCCGATCGAGGCGATCCGATTCAGCATGGAGCAGAAGGGCCTGAGTGCCAAAGATCTCGTTCCAATGATCGGGCAATTAAATCGCGTATATGAAATCCTCAACGGAAAGCGTCCGCTCACGCTGCAAATGATCCGGAAGATTCACCGCGAACTGGGCATTCCAGCTGAGTCCCTGATTGGAGAAAGAGCGGAACGGCGAGCTGCCTGACCGTCCGGACTTCCTGGATGTGGAAATTCGCAAAGTATTATCGATCTCTCTTTGGAGATTGAGTCGCGGTGGCAAGCAGCGAAGGTTCTTCGAACTCCGTGGAACGGGCGGCATTGACAAGGACTGCGGGTACAAGAAGACACGGAGCGGGATCTGATTTGACCGGGCGAGTGCTGTCCTGATCCAGCGCTATCAAATCGTGACCGACGCCGACATTCCCGATCCAGCGTTCGATGACGGAGAATCCGCCCGCGGCCTCTATCGCCTATATGTCGTCGCCCTCGAACCCGAGGTCATGGACACCCGTAAATTCGCGCAGAAAAATCTCGGGTACCGGCAAGGCCAGCCGTGCTACTTCATCGACGTCACCGACCTCGCGGTGAATCTGCGCTTCGACCAGCACATGCACGGCATCAAGGACAACGCGTTCGTGCGCATGTATGGCGTCGCGTTGCGGCCGGACTTCACCGCCGATTTCGTCCCGTCAGCGTTCGATGTGGCGGTGGAACAGGAAGCAGCGATCGCCCGCAGCTTGCGTAGCGAAGGCTGCGGTGTGTGGGCACCGGTGCTCGATGCACCCGAGACTTCGAGCGTCTACGTGATCCATCTCGATGCAGCAGTCCTGAAGAACCGCCGCTTCCGCGCGGCGAATCGCGGATACGTCAAAGGCTCGCCCTGCGTGTATGTCGGCGCGACAGGGCTAACGCCGGAAGAGCGCTTCGCAAACCACAAGTCCGGCCACAAGGCGAATTGGTACGCGCAGGAATTCGGTGAAAGCCTGCTCCCCGATCTTTTCGCGCACCTGAATCCCATGACCCACCAGCGCGCCCTCGCCACCGAAATCGCCCTCGCTGCCGAACTCCGCCAGGAAGGCTTCGCCGTCTGGCAGAACTAGTGCAGGCGGCCCAGCCGTACATATAGCGTCATT
>JBDTTE010000358.1:0-3185 GCA_039930785.1 Betaproteobacteria bacterium
CGATCCTTCTGAATCCGGTTTGCAGTCAGATATCAGCGCCGCCTGCACGGAGTCGCTGGGCTGGTAAGCTAGGCAGGTCCAGATCACGGAATACCAAGATGAAACGACGACTGATCCTGGTCGCGTGCGCCGCTCTTTGGATTGCGACCGGGCATGCAGCCGATATCTACGAGTGGGTCGACGACCAGGGCGGGATGCACGTCTCGGACACCGTCCCCGACAAATACAAGAGCAGGGCCAGGAAGATCGATACACGCAACGCCGAGGTTTCTCCGCAGCAGCGATCCGAGGCCGAAGCCCGGGCCGCGAAGGACAAAGAACTCGTGGAAAAAGCCCAGGCCGAAGCGGACGCTGCCCGGACGCGGGCTCGCAACGATCCAGTTCCGCGCGATCCGGCAACAGCGCCTCGCGCTGCACCCAAACCGGCGGACGATTGCCCGACATTGCAGCGGCTGTTCAAGGAGAGCCAGGATTGCTTTGCCCCGTTCAGGCGGGACGACGGCACAGTCAAGCCGGAGGCATTCCAGAAATGCAAGGACCTGCCGGACCCCTCGTACAAATGTGGTCTGCCCGCTACGCCACGCTGAATCATGACTGACCCGAATCCGTCTTATCCGCTCGCGATCGTTGCAGACGACGCACCAACCAGAACCAAGCCTTCAAACTATCCCGAGCCTTTTGCATCGCTGATGTCGGGCAGGCGAAAACAGCCCCTGGGGGACTTGTTCGGCCTCACCAACTTCGGCATCAATCGCACACGATTGGCCCCGAATGCCGTCTCGTCGCTTCGCCATGCCCACACGAAACAGGATGAGTTCATTTTCATCCTGCAGGGACATCCGACGCTTCATACCGACGAAGGTCGAACGAGACTGTCGCCGGGGATGTGCGCAGGGTTCAGGGCGGGTACGGGTAATGGCCATCGATTGATCAACGAGACGGCGGAAGAAGTCGTCTATCTCGAGGTTGGTGACCGCACGGCAGGCGACGAAGGCAGCTATCCGGACGACGACTTGCGGGCCTTGCGAGTCCAGGACGGGTGGCAGTTCGTTTACAAGGACGGCACGCCCTACAAATGAGTCGCGTAGGGCGGCGTCCTTCGCAAGCATCGTGTTGAAATGGCGACACCCGAAAACGGCCCCACCATCGAACTGTTTGCCGTGTTGTCGCATCAAAGCAACTTCCCGGCGGGTTGGTATTGCGAGGACGAGGCCCGCTGCCATCGCTCGATCCTGCGGGCGTTGATCATCGAGAAGGGTGCGAAAGTCGGGTAGCGGACGCCGGCGACCTGAATTGCGCCAACTCAAAGGAATGTTCGTCCGGTACTGTATAAAGGAGAAATCGTGTCGCGTAGTTTGATCAGTTCGGGTTCGACTTTCGAGCAGGAAATCGGTTATTCGCGTGCCGTCGTGGACGGCGATTGGATTTTCGTATCGGGAACCACGGGGTTCGACTACAGCAACATGACCATTCCCGATGGCATCGTCGAACAGACCGAGCAATGCCTGAAGAACATCGAGGCTGCACTGCTCGCGGCCGGTGCTTCCCTCCAGGATGTCGTGCGCGTCACCTACATGCTGCCGGACGCCGCCGAGTTCCCGCTGTGCTGGCCGACCCTGCGCAAGTATCTGGGCAACGTACGTCCGGCGGCGACGATGATTTGCGTCGGCCTGGCGGAGACGCGCATGCGCATCGAGATAGAAGTCACAGCGCGCAAGCGAGGTGGCTGAGATGCGCCTCGCCACGGTTGTCTTCGCCGCGCTTTTACTGCAAAGCACGCTCGTATCGGCGCAGGACAGGGCGGGGCCGGTTGATCTGGCCGCACTGCAATGGACAACATTGCCGAATGGGGCGAAGGTCGCCGTGTTCATGGGCAACCCGAAAGAGCCGGGACCTTATGGTTCGCGGGCGCGGCTACCTGCGAACTGGCGGGTCGCGCCACACACGCATCCGGAAGACGGGCGCGTGACGACGGTCGTTTCCGGCGTGTTTTACTGGGCCATCGGCGAGAAATTCGATGAGTCGAAGTTGCAGGCATACGGACCGGGCAGCGTGATCATCGAATCCCGCGGCGTAGCGCATTACGCCATGACCAAAGAAGAGGGCGCTGAAATCCAGACGAATTCCACAGGCCCGGCCGGCATGCAATACCTCGAGCCGGGCAAGTGAGCGGCGAAGCGCGCGACGAGCGGATTCGTCGCAATTCTTCCGGATCGTCGCCTGCGTTGCGCACGGTCGCGCCGGTCTGCAGTTTTCCGCCGATTCAGAATCGCGACGCGCGCGTGCTCGTACTCGGCAGCATGCCGGGCGCGGCCTCGCTACTTGCCAACCGCTACTATGCGTATGAGCACAACGCTTTCTGGAAAATCATGGGCGCGTTGTTCGATGCGGGACCGGACATTGCCTATGAGAAGCGTGTGGTCACGCTGAAGCGCGCGGGCGTCGCGGTATGGGATGTGCTCGAGTCCTGCGTACGAGAGGGGAGCCTGGATTCGGCCATCGACGAAGCGTCCATGGTGCCGAACGATTTCCAGTCGTTTTTTGCTACGCACCGGCGCATCGGTCACGTCTTCTTCAACGGTGGAATGGCCGAAACCAGCTTCCGGCGTTACGTGCGTCCACACTTGCCAGAAACGGGAATGCGCTTCACCCGCTTGCCGTCTACGAGCCCGGCGCACGCTGCGCGAAATTTCGAAACCAAGCTCAAGGCCTGGCGTGCGGTTGCGGCTGCGCTCGGTGATCGGTGAACAGTAAACGGTAAACGGTGAACGGTTAACGGGAGAAACGTCTCTGACCAGGCATCACTCGCCCCCTCTCCCCTGGTGGGAGAGGGCTGGGGAGAGGGGGGATGTGGATTCCCGCCTTCGCGGGAATGACAAATGCTCCGCATCCGTCACCCGTCACCCGTCACGCGCGCGTCAGCGCGCTAGCAGCAGCGCGTAATCTTGCTCCACTTCTCGTCCTGCCTCTTCTTGAAATACTCGCGCTGCGTGAGCGGGGCTTCGCCGGCATGTGCCAGTTGATGATGGGCGACGTAACGCTCGTAGGCATCGTCGCCGGTTACCTGGCGCACGTAGCGCCACAAACCGGTGGCCACTTCTTTCAGATTCGCATTTTTCATGTTGGTTTCAATGCGAAGCGCCCACAAGGTCCGGATCGAGGCGCGTCTTGATGTAGTTCGATTC
>JBDTTE010000359.1:0-3139 GCA_039930785.1 Betaproteobacteria bacterium
GCAGCACGTCGTGCCAGAAAATTGCGTGCGAGGAAATCACCTCGCCGCTGCGCGGATCCACAACCGCGGGGCCCATGGCGTTCTGGCGGCCGCTCGGCGTCCAGCGGATCACGTTGAAGCGCACGTCCTCCGGATCCCAGTTGGGATCTTCCTCCGGCCCAGGTGCATCGCGCGTCTGGATGGCATTGCTGAACCCGGCCTTCTCGAACACCTTCTGCCAATCTTCGATGCCGGCTTTCAGGTAGGGGCGCCATTTCTCCGGCACCTCATCGCTGATAAAGAAAACAATCGGCTTGACCGGATCGGAAATTTCCGCCTCGGGATTCTTTTTCTCGAGGCGATAGCGCTGGATGAAAGCGCGGCGCACCTTGCCATGATCGTTGGTGCCATAGTCGTCGAACGGCACGGCGAAATAGCCTACGCGATCGTCGGCAAACCGCGGAGCCATCGGTTGTTCGGGCAGCAGCAGCAGGCTGGTGTGGAAAATAAACCCGATGGCGGGCTGCACGCGGTCCGACTCGTCCTCAACCTGCTTCCTGAGTTCGGCCTGGGATGGTACCCACGTCTGCTGGAAGCGGATGTCGACGTTTTGCGGAAACACCTTGACGCTCTCGATGAAGGAACGCTTCGGGTCGATCGCATTCATGCGGAAATATTGCATGAACTCCAGCGCGAAACCGTCCGGCACCTCGCTGACGAACAGGCCGGTGATGTCGATCACCGGTGCGTGGTTCTCGCCTTCCATGATGATGTCGAAGGCCTTGATGGCCGTGCGCAGCGAAGCGGATTTCACGCCGCGCTGCAATTGCGACATGTCGTGCGCCCACATTTCGTAGCGCACATTTTCCAGGTAGAGCTTGTTGCCCCGGCGTACCCAGCGGATGACCCGGTTATCGACCACGGAGCCCGGCGCGACAAAATCGCTGCCAGTCGAAAGTGCAGCGAACTCGGTATTGACCAGCATGTCCCGGTCCAGAACAGTGGTCGGGATCTCGAACATTACGTGGTCGCAAATGATATGCACCTTGAACATGCCGTTCAGGGTTTCCACTTTCTGGTCCATGCCCGCCGGGCAGGACGTCACCATGGCGGAAGTCATGGCGGAAGCCGTGGTCGCGGACAGCGCGGCCACGACCATTGCGAGAGCGATCAATAATTTTTTCATTCGCGAATTCTCCAACGGCCACGATTGCAGCCGGATAGCGATGCGCGCCCACCTTCTGTCGATAGGGGCAATTGAACCCCGCGCGACAGTGGCGACGCTTCAGCCGCCAAGTTTACTGCGCCGGGGCCCGGTCAGACAGCTATACGAAGGCCCCCTGCATTCGGTTGCGGTCATTCCTGGCCGCTCGACATTGGTCCAGCCCCAAAACCCTTGGAATGATGCGGTGGAATTCAAGGTGGGAACGCGCGAATGTGCGGGCAGTTCGCGAAAAAAACTGCCAATTGAAAGGTGAGGCAGTAAACGCTGTAAGGCGTATTCGACTTGGCGGCGAGAGCCGCCCCGCTCAATCGCCGCGCTGGCGGGCGGGCGTCTCGGGCTTAATGGCTGCGTCGTCGTCGGCGCATTTGCCCGTCCAGCCCATAACCAATGCACGCCGCGCAACGTGCACCTGGGCAAGGTAGCGGTTCTGGATTTCGTAGGCTTCCATTTCCTCCGAAATCCGCCTGCTGCAAAAGCTTACGACGGGTTCGAACTTACCCGTAGTCTTCTGGAGATGATGAACCAGTTCATGTAACAGGATGGATCGATCGAACGCGTCGCGCTCGAAGTCCAGCGTTTCGTCGACGATCACGCCAAGATCGGGATGATAGTAAGCCTTGACCCGGCAGGCCCGGCCACTGCACAGGCGCTGCTGGATTTCGGTTTGTGGCAGGGCCAGCACTTCCGGGAACGCATCGGGGCTGGGGTAAGCAGAAACAAGACGGATCGCGGCAAACAATTCCACCATCAGGGACATGAGCGCAGAGTGATCCATTACAACCCCCTAAAACCGCGACACCATCAGCCCTCCTCCAACCGTATTCTAACCGCCGCTAGAATCCTTCAACGATCGCACTGCGCGCGCCATGAATTCACGTTGACGCGATGCGCATCGTGCGCGTCCTCGAGATAACGATTCTGGATTTCGTAGGCCTGCCGCTCGGCCGCGTACCAGCGATCGCAGGCCGAGGGCATCCCCTGGAACGTGCCTTTAACGCGCTGAAGGTGGTGGACGAGTTCATGGAGCAACACCGAACGGGCAAATTCGTCATGTTCGAGGTCGAATGCCTCGTCTATGTAGATGCCTTCTTCGGGTTTATAGAACGCCTGGACCGAACAGTTGCCCTGACAGAACCGCTGGCGAATTTCAGCGAGTGGGGCCTGATGGATTTCAGGCAGCGGACCGGGCGATGCATGAGCCGGATAGCCCGAAATCGAATTGACCGACGCCAGCAACTGGATTGCCAGTGAAGCGAGGGAAAGCGTATCCATGTCCTACTCCTGGACCGGCATTTCCCCCCGACCCGCCGGGCCGGCTGTTTATTAATTATTGTGTGTCTGTTGCAATGCTGCGTCGCAATATCCAGGCCACGATGCCTCAACGGCCTAAACGCAGGCTTCTGAAGGATATTTCGCACTGCGCCGGTGCACTTTCGGCGTGATGGCGCCCGAAATGAAGCATTCGGTCGCGGGTGGTTGTAAGAATTGCCGCTGCCTCGCCTAGCGGCGCGCTGCGACGGGATGGAAAGGAAAGGCGTGGGTAGTTGTCATTCCCGCGAAGGCGGGAATCCAAGATCGATCTACTTCGCCCCTCTCCCAACCCTCTCCCACCAAGGGGAGAGGGAGCGATAAAGCTTCTCCGCCTCCCGCTACTCAGGCGCAAGCCAAACACGACTCGCTCGGTACCCTGGTCTTCCCGTGCCAACAGCGGCCGCATCCAGCTGATCATGGCGCGGGCTTGCTCCTCGAACCCGAAAGGCGGATTGACCACGATCATTCCGCAGCCGCGCATGCCCTCGTTGAATCCCTCCGGCAGCACGGTCAACTCCATCTGCAGGATGTTGCTGATGCCGGTTTCGACCAACCCGCGCTCGAAGGCGCGCATCGTCATGGGCTCCATCAGCGGATACCAGAGCGCATAGATGCCGGTGGCGA
>JBDTTE010000360.1:0-3118 GCA_039930785.1 Betaproteobacteria bacterium
CCGCTGGGCTTCGCGATCAGCACGGCGGTCATGAACACGAACATGAGTCCCTCGGTGAATAGCGGGAAACCGATGGTGCCGAAGCTGCGCACCAAACCAATCAGCAGCGCGCCAACCAGCGCGCCCATCACCGAACCCATGCCGCCGATGACCGTAACGATGAAGGATTCGATCAGGATGGAAAATCCCATGCCGGCCACCATCGAGCGCACCGGTACCGCGAGCGCGCCCGCGAGGCCGGCCAGCATACCGCCGAGGGCAAACACGCCGCCGAACACCAGAGCGGTGTTGATGCCGAGCGCGGAAGTCATCGTTGGGTTGACCGCCGCGGCGCGTACGATTTTGCCGATGCGCGTCTTCGTGAGAAGCAACCCCAGGCCGATGGCAACCACCAATGTCACGCCGATGAGAAACAGGTAGAACACGGGCAGCACGCCGCCGGCGATCAGGAGCGGTGGCTTCTGGAACGCGGGCGGCATGCCCATCGCCAGGAATTCAGGGCCCCAGATGATCTTGACCGCGTCGTCGAGGATCAGGATGAAGGCGTAGCAGACCAGCAATTGCATGAGTACGTCCGCGCTATAGACGCGGCTCATGAACAATCTCTCGAAAATGAGCGCGAACAACCCGACGCCGAGCGCCGAACCGATCACGGCTATCGTGTAACTGCCCGTCACGTTGTACAGCGTGTAGGCGAAGTACGCCCCGAGCATGTACAACGAACCGTGCATGAAGTTAGTGACCTTCAACGTGCCGAAGATCAGCGACAGGCCCGCCGCGACCAGGAACAGCAACATGCCGCTGATGAGGCCGCCCGTCGTCTGCGTGACCAGGCAGGACGCGGAAGAAACGCACGACAGAAGGGCCTGGAGATCCAAAATGTGCCTCGGGAAGTGAGTGCGAGTTTTTTACAAAGCACGGCGACGCACTCGCGCCGCCATGCCGACCTGCAAGGAACGTCGCTTTAAGCGAAGCCCATTTTCTTTTTCCACTCCGCTTCGTGCTCGAGGATCGTCTTCCAGTCGCCGGGGGTAACTTGCGGCACCCAGGGATCCTTCGGCACTGTCGTTCCCCAACCGATCCCATATCCGATCGTCGTCTGGTCGTCTGCACGCATCGTTACCGACCCGTCCGCACCGAACGGCGACTTGACCTTCATGCCTCGCATCGCCTCCGAGAGTTTCGTGGCATCCGTCGAGTTGGTCTTTTTCAACGCCGTGGTCAGGTAGCTGACCGCCAGGGCGTTCTCCCAGGACCAGTTGGTGGGGTAGTCGCCGTACTTGGTCTTGTAGGCCTCGCCCCACGCCGCGTTCTCCGCCGTTGCGGGGAAGGTCTTGAGATACCGCGCGGCAGAGTGGATGCCGGCGGGGAGATTCTTTACGGCCGTCAACGTCGTGTAGTCGGCCATGTTGATGGCGAACACGGTCGATTGCGCAAACAGGTTGTAGATCGACGACTGGTCGACGAAGGAAACGAGGTCGCCGGCCCACAGCGCCGAGTACAACGCTTGCGGCTTCACCTGCAGGATCTTGGTGATGTTCTCGGTGTAATCGGCCTGGAACAGCTTGGGCCAGGTCTCGCCAACGATTTCCACTTCCGGGTGGAATTTTTTCAGGTACTCGAGGAACAGCGATGTGTTGTCGCGGCCGTAAGCGTAGTCCGGCGAGCAACTCATCCAGGTCTTCAATCCCTTCGCCTTGGCGATATTTCCGGCATACGCCGCGCTCACAATCGCATCATGGATGCCCTGGCGCGCCACACGGAATGCGGTCGGCACGCGAATCTTGGGATCGGCAGACAACGCCGAGGTTTCCGAGCAGGTATGGATGCAGAGCACCTTGAGTTCGCGAATGACTTCCTGCACCGCGAACGCGCCGGCCGAAGACTCGGCGTCGATGATGATCTCGCAGCCATCGTTGTTGATGAGCTGGCGCACGTTGTTCGCGGCTTCGTCGGGTTTGCCTTTCGAGTCGCGCGTGATGATCTCGATCTTGCGGCCGCCCATGCCGCCGGCGGCATTGAACTTGTCGACCTCGATCTGGATGGCATTGCGCGATGAGATGCCGAGTTGCGCGACGCGGCCCGACAGGATCGTCGGTACGCCGACGCGAATCGGCTTGTCCTCGGCGCGCGAGATGAACGGGAAACCCATTCCCGATGCAACGGTAAGTGCACCCGCGGCCTTGATGAAACCGCGACGTTTGCGAAGCGATGGTTGCTGGTCAGACATGGTTTCCTCCTGTCATGTTTGTAGCTGTTTTATTGGCCGCGGCTTGTGTATCCGCTTTTCCTTGCAGCGCCGAACGCTGATGGCGCCTGCTGGCTGCGCTAGCTTGGGGAAGGCCAGTGTTGGCCGGAATGCGAAATCCGTCAATGCGGACTTCGCAAGGCGCGAAGCCTCGCCGTCCTATGCTTCGGCGGAGGTTTTGGTGCGCCGCAGGTGATCTACGAGCTTGCGGGCTATGGCGGGGAGCGATTCGAAGTTGCGAACGCACACATACATGCGGCGTGTAGCCCAGGGGTCACCGAGCTTGACGATGCGAAGTTGCTTTGCAGCAACGAAGGGCCTGGCGGCGCCTTCCGGCATGACGCCGATGCCCAGCCCCGCCTCGATCATCTTGCACAGGGCGGCAAAACTATGGACCTGGATGCGCGCGCGCAACGGTTTGTTCGCCAGCGCGGCCTGGTCGATAAGCAGCCGGGTGATGGCGGTCGCGCTCTCCAGCGCGACAAAGTCATAGTCGAGCAGCGAGGAGAACACGACGCTGCGGCTGCGTAGCGCATGTTTGACCGGCACCACCGCGACGAGCTGGTCGACCTTGTAGTCGAACCATTGCAGCCCGTCCATCGGCGTGCCCTCCATGATGATGCCGACGTCGGTCGCCCCCTCGCGCACCGCCTGCACGATTTCGCCGCTGAAGCGTTCTTCGAGCGCGATCACCACCTGGGGTGCCTCGGCCGCAAACGTCGCCAGGTCGGCGGGCAGGAATTGCGAAATAGCCGACGCGCTGGCCTGGATGCGGATGTGCCCCTTGTCGCCGGAGGCGTACTCGGACATGTCCGACTTCAACTGGTCGACCTGCGCGAGGATCTGTCGTGCCCGATGCAGCACCGCTTT
>JBDTTE010000361.1:0-3116 GCA_039930785.1 Betaproteobacteria bacterium
TCCGCGTTGATGAAGGTCTTGAGCAGGTGGATCGACGAGATGCCGATCAGCGCCATGGCGAGCTTCACCTTGAGAATCCCGGCGTTGACGTGCGACAGCCACTCCGGTTCGTCCGGATGCTCGTCGAGGTTCAGCCTCGAGACGAATGTTTCGTAGCCACCCACGATGACCATGATGAGCAGGTTGGCGATCATCACCACGTCAATCAAACCAAGCACCAGCAGCATGATGTCGGTGGCGCCCATCTGTTGCACACCGAGGACGAGGTGCTTCAGCTCGACCATGAAGTGGTAAACGTAGACGGCTTGCGCCACTATCAGGCCCACATACAGAGGCGCCTGCAGCCAGCGGCTCAGGAAAATGAAGCTGCCAACAAAGGCGACGAACGGGTTGTGGGGCTTGTTCTGGCGCGATTCCATGGGTCTGGATGTAGGTGAAAAACCGAGCGGCGGTGACGCGCGGATTTTACACCATGCAATGCATCAATCTCCCGCCTTTGCCGCTGGCCGAGGGCAGTTCTCGCTATAATCGTTTCGAGATTTCCGCCGCGGCAAGCCAAAAATAAAACTTCGGAGGACGGCATGAGTTCGATCGAATCGGTCCTGCAGGAAAACAGGGTGTTCCCGCCTTCCGCGGACTTCGTCAAACAGGCGAACATTTCCGGCATGCCGGCCTACGAGGCCCTGTGCGCCGAAGCCGAGACAGACTACGAAGGTTTCTGGGCGCGCCTCGCGAAGGAAACCCTGATCTGGCAGAAGCCATTCACGACCATTCTCGATTCGAGCAAGGCGCCCTTCTTCGAGTGGTTCGGCGATGGCGAACTGAACGTTTCCTACAATTGCCTCGACCGCCATCTCAACAACCAGCCCAACAAGGTCGCCATCATTTTCGAGGCGGACGACGGCGCCGTCACCCGCATCACCTACAAGCAGCTCTACCACCGCGTCTGCCAGTTCGCCAACGGCCTGAAATCGCTTGGCGTCAAGACCGGCGAGCGCGTCATCATCTACATGCCGATGTCGATCGAAGCCGTGATCGCGATGCAGGCCTGTGCACGCATCGGCGCAACACATTCCGTCGTGTTCGGCGGCTTCTCTGCGAAGAGCATCCACGAGCGCGTCATCGACGCCGGTGCCACCGCAATCGTCACCGCGGACGGTCAAATGCGCGGCGGCAAGGAAATCCCCCTTAAGGCCACCGTCGACGAAGCCCTTGCGATGGAAGGCTGCGAAAGCGTGCGCAATGTAGTCGTCTATCGTCGCACCGGCAGCACCACGAAAATGCAGGCACCGCGCGATGCGTGGTGGCACGACCTCGTGCAAAACCAGCCGGACGCTTGCGAACCGGTCTGGGTTGGCGCGGAGCATCCGCTGTTCATCCTCTACACCTCGGGGTCGACGGGCAAGCCGAAGGGCGTGCAGCATTCCAGTGCCGGTTATCTCTTGCAGGCAATGTTGACGATGAAATGGACGTTCGACGCCAAGCCGGCGGACGTGTTCTGGTGCACGGCCGACGTGGGCTGGGTGACCGGTCATACCTATATTGCTTACGGCCCGCTCGCGGTTGGGGCCACGGAAATCATTTTCGAAGGCGTACCGACTTTTCCCGATGCGGGGCGATTCTGGAAAATGATCCAGGACCATAAGGTCACCGTCTTCTACACAGCCCCGACCGCGATCCGCTCACTGATCAAGGCCGGCGCCGACCTCCCGAAAAACTACGATCTCGACAGCCTGCGCCTGCTCGGCTCAGTCGGCGAACCGATCAATCCGGAAGCGTGGATGTGGTATTTCAACACGGTCGGTAACGGCCGCTGCCCGATCGTCGACACCTGGTGGCAGACCGAAACCGGCGGCCACATGCTGACGCCCCTGCCGGGCGCCACGCCATTGAAACCGGGCTCCTGCACCCTGCCCCTGCCCGGCATCATTGCGGCGATCGTCGATGAAACCGGGCATGACGTCGAAAAAGGCAAAGGCGGCATCCTGGTGATCAAAAAGCCCTGGCCCTCGATGATTCGTACGATCTGGGGCGATCCGGAGCGCTTCAAGAAGAGTTACTACCCCGAGGAGTTCCAGGGCAGGTATTACCTCGCCGGGGACGGGGCCGCGCGCGACAAGGACGGCTACTTCTGGATCATGGGCCGCATCGACGACGTGCTGAACGTCTCGGGCCATCGCCTTGGCACGATGGAAATCGAATCGGCGCTGGTGGCGAACAGCAAGCTTGTCGCGGAGGCCGCCGTGGTGGGTCGTCCCGACGACGTGACCGGCGAAGCCGTGGTCGCGTTCGTCGTCACCAAGGGACCGAGGCCGACAGGAGAAGACGCCAAACGCATGGCGCAGGAGCTGCGTGACTGGGTCGGCAAGGAAATCGGCTCGATCGCCAAGCCAAAGGAAATTCGCTTTGGCGACAACCTGCCCAAAACGCGTTCCGGAAAGATCATGCGCCGCCTGCTGCGCTCGATCGCCAAGGGCGAAGACATTACGCAGGACGTTTCAACCCTGGAGAATCCGGCGATCCTGGAGCAGCTGAAGAAGGGAATGTAGGCTGTCATCCCCATCGCGTGAGGTGTCATCCCCGCGAAGGCGGGGACCCAGAATGGGCGAGGCGCATTTTTGACTTGACTGGAACGCTCAAGTATTCTTCGCGCCTTCCGTGATTGGGGTGGCACCTTTATCCAGGCGCGGAAATAGCAAGCCAGCATGCGGAGAGGTGGATGAGTGGTTTAAGTCGCACGCCTGGAAAGCGTGTTTAGGTTAATAGCCTAACGGGGGTTCGAATCCCCCCTTCTCCGCCAAATAAAAATGCCCCTTCAGAGGGGCATTTTTATTTGGCAAAGAAGGGTGGTGAGAATCCCCTGGTTCGTCAACGCGTTCGTGCCGAAAACAATCAGGATTCTTTCCAACCAATAGGCACGAACTCGTTCAGGCAGCGACTAAACCCTTAGCGGCGCAGCCGATCAAGGTTATGGCGGCTGCCAATCCTCCCTTCTCCGCCACTCAAGTGGTTTATTTGCTTGATTGAAAAAAATTCGCGGCGGTACCACTTCGGCTTGCCCATACTCCTATCCATATTTCGGCAATCGCGGTAAGCGAGCGAGGCGGAAGAATCAG
>JBDTTE010000362.1:0-3111 GCA_039930785.1 Betaproteobacteria bacterium
GCCGTGACGTCGTGACTGTCGTAAGTAGATCAAGCCGTGAATATCGTGAACGGCGGATCACGCTTTAGGGCATTTACGACGTTTACGTATTCACGAAGTCACGCCAGTCACGAAAGTCACGACAGTCACGTCATCACGACAGTCACGCCAGTCACGGCTTCTTCTTTTTCGCCGCAGGCAACTTGATTCCCGACTGCGCCTGATAGACCTTGATGACTGCGATGTCGTCTTCGTAGCCGAGGCCGGCGCCGGCCGCTGCCAGGAATTGCTGATGAGCGGCGGCAGTGATTGGCAGCGGGAAGGTCATCTTCCTGGCCGAGTCGAGCACGATGCCGAGATCCTTGACGAAGATGTTGACGGCGGAGAGCGGCGTGTAGTCGCCATCGAGAACGTGCGGTACGCGGTTCTGGAACATCCACGACGAGCCGGCGCTGTTGGAGATCACCTCGTAGATGACCTTCGGGTCGGCGCCCGCGCGAATGCCTAGCGCCATGGCTTCCGCCGCGGCCGCGATGTGCACGCCGGCCAGCAATTGGTTGATCATCTTCACCTTCGAACCGGTGCCGGCGTCGGGCCCGAGTTCGTACACCTTGATGGCGATGGCTTTCAGCACCGCGTCGGCTTTCTTGAAGGCCGCCTTCGAGCCGGAGCCCATGATGGACAGCTCGCCTTTGGCGGCGCGCGCAGCGCCGCCCGATACGGGCGCGTCGATCAGCAGCAGGCCCGCTGCGTCGAGACGCTTGCCCAGGTCGATGGCGAAATCCGGTGCGACCGTGCTGCTGGCAATGACGATCGAGCCTTTGGCAAGCGTGGAAACCGCGCCGTCCTTGCCGAACAGGACTTCGTTGGTCTGGTCGGCGTTTACGACCAGCACGATGACGACTGGCGCGTTTCGCCCGACTTCGGCGGGGCTCTTGGCCGCTACGCCGCCTTCCTTCGCGAAGGCCTTGGTGACTTCCGGGCGCACGTCGAATGCATGCACCTCGAAACCTTTTTTCAGCAGCGTGCGCGCCACGCCGAGGCCCATCGAGCCCAGACCGATCACACCTGCCTTCTGCTTTGCGCCTGCCGCCATCTCGCTGCTCCCTTCGTTGATTGTGCTGCCGCTTGCGCGCCGCTACACTGGCCCGGATACTCGTGTCCCGACGAGGAGATGAATACGCGAACGATCATGATCGCTACCGCCTGCGCATTGCTGCTCGCCGCCTGTCGCAGCAGTCCCCATTATAATCCGGCGAAATCGCATCACACCGAAGACGGATTCCGCAATAATTATCCTGAGCCGCCGCGCGGGAGCTTCTGGAAGTGGCAGTGGGAGCGCTGGACCAAAGGCGTCCCGGAAGACCCGAAGCCGGGCTATCAATTTCCGCTGCTGAAGCCGGATTCGGCGTGGCTCTCCGCAAATCGAACCGAACCGACCCTGACGTGGATCGGCCATGCCTCCTTCCTGCTGCAGCTCGGTGGCGTCAACATCCTCACCGATCCGGTCATGAGCGAGCGCGCTTCGCCGCTGTCCTTTGCCGGGCCGAAGCGTTATGTGGCGTCGCCATTCAGCTACGAAACGTTGCCGCATGTGGACGCTGTGGTCATCTCGCACAATCACTACGACCATCTCGACCTGGAAACCGTCACGCACCTGAACGTGCAGAGCGGCGGCCCGCCGAAGTTCTTCGTGCCGCTGGGGCTGAAGGAATGGTTCGCGAAGGAGGGCATTACCAACGTCATCGAGCTCGACTGGTGGGACAGCGCGGATTACAAGGGTTTGAAATTCACCCTCGCTCCGGTGCAGCACTGGAGTGCGCGCGGGCTGTGGGATCGTAATCGCACGTTGTGGGGCGCCTGGGTCGTCGAGCACCCGCGAATGCGCGCATTCTTCGGCGGCGATTTCGGTTACTCGCCGGATCTCGCCGATGTCGGCAAGCGATTCGGTTCGTTCGATCTGGCACTCCTGCCGATCGGCGCCTACGACCCGCGCTGGTTCATGGCCGTCATGCACGCCAATCCCGACGAAGCCGTGCGCGCCAAGCAGGATTTGAACGCGCGTTTCGCGGTGGCGATGCATTGGGGAACATTTCGCCTGACCGACGAGCGTCTCGACGAGCCACCGCACAAGCTGGCCGAGGCGCTGTCGCAGGCCGGCGTCGCGCCGGAGAGCTTCGCTGTCATGAAGCACGGCGAGACACGCAAGCTCGATTTCCTGCTGCGCGGATCGCCGTGACGCCGACCGGCAGCCCGCCAGCGCCCCTCGCAATAGACAAACTGACCGAGCGCATTCGAGGGTGGGCGACCGAGCTTGGCTTTGCGCAAGTTGGCATCACCGATTGCGATCTTGGTGTGGCGGAGCAACGGTTGCAGGAGTGGCTGGACCAGGGCATGCAGGGCGACATGGATTACATGGCCGCCCATGGCACGCTGCGTTCACGGCCTGACGAACTCGTACCGGGGACCTTGCGCGTCATCAGCGTAAGCATGAATTATTTTCCTGCCGATGCGGCCGACAGCTGGCAGGTCATGAACGACGGCAGCCGCGCGTACGTCGCGCGCTACGCGCTCGGGCGGGACTATCACAAGGTCCTGCGTGCCCGGTTGCAAAAGCTCTGCGACCGCATTACCGAAGTCACGCCGTTTCAGTACCGGGTTTTCACGGACAGCGCGCCGGTCATGGAAGTCGAACTGGCGACGCGCTCGGGGCTGGGCTGGCGCGGCAAGCACACGCTGGTGCTGAATCGCGAGCACGGTTCCTGGTTTTTCCTGGGCGAAATTTATACGGACCTGCCACTGCCGGTCGACGCGCCGCAGTCCGACCACTGCGGCAACTGCAGTCGCTGCATCGATATCTGTCCCACGCGCGCAATCGTCGCACCCTACAAGCTCGACGCGCGGCGTTGCATTTCCTACCTGACCATCGAACACAAGGGCGACATTCCCGAGGAACTGCGGCCGCTGATGGGCAATCGTATATATGGTTGCGACGATTGCCAGCTGGTCTGTCCATGGAACCGCTTCGCGCAAAAAGCCGAAGCGCCGGATTTCGCCGTGCGCCACGCGCTGGACGCCGCCGGGCTGGTGGAATTGTTCGCCTGGAGCGAGCAGGAGTTCGACCAGCGCATG
>JBDTTE010000363.1:0-3082 GCA_039930785.1 Betaproteobacteria bacterium
AGTCATGTACGCCTCGAGCAGGGCCTCGGCGCGCGGACGGTCCAGTTTGGCCTCCGCATCGACGCACCAGTCGTTCACCGTGATTGCCACGTCGTACACGAAGCTGTCCACGCACGCGAAATAAAAATCAATGAAGCCGCCGACACTGGCGCCGTCGAACAGCACATTGTCCCTGAACAGGTCGGCATGCACCACGCCTCGCGGCAGCCCTTCGCTACTACATCCGGCCTGGAAGCGGATCTCTGATTCGAGCAACTCTGCGTCTTCGGGCTTCAGGAACGGATAAATTTCAGGCGCGCAGGCGGACCACCAGCCGGCACCGCGCAGATTATCCAGCTGCCCGGGGTAAGTCCGCCCTGCCATGTGCATTTCCGCGAGCACTTCACCCACCCGCGCGCAATGCGCAGGCAGGGGTTGCAGGACGGGCTCGCCCGCCAGGCAGGAGACGATCGCAGCCGGCTTGCCGTTCAATTCGCCGAGCAGTTCGTTCTGCAGATTGGCGATGGGTTTGGGACAGGGCAAGCCGTGGCTCGACAGGTGTGCCATCAGGTTCAGATAAAACGGCAGTTCCTTGCGCGTGAGCTTCTCGAACAACGTGAGTACATAGCGACCGGTACGGGTGGTTACGAAATAATTGGTGTTCTCGATGCCGGAAAGGATCCCCTCGATCGCGGTGGGCATGCCGATCGAGTAGTTCCTGAGCCAGACCGCGAGCTGGTCTGCCGTGACGGTGGTGAAAACGGACATTGAAGCGCTACAGGTTCAGTTGTGCTTCGCGCTCCGCGGTGGTCATCGCGAAGCCGCGTTTTTCGTAGTGATCGAATATCACATCGGCCACCTCGCGCGGATCGTCGATGACCTTGATCAATTCCATGTCCTTGGGATCGATCATGCCCTCGGTGACCAGGCGCTCGCCGATCCAGTCGAGCAGCCCGCGCCAGAAACTGCCTTGCACGAGCACGATGGGAATGCGCCGGATCTTGCCCGTCTGCACCAGGGTGAGGACTTCACCCAGTTCATCCAGGGTGCCGAATCCACCGGGCAGCACGACGTACGCGCAGGCGAACTTGGCGAACATGACCTTGCGTGCGAAGAAATGCCGGAAGGTCTGGCTCACATCCTGGAACGCGTTGGTGTACTGCTCGTGCGGAAGCTGGATGTTCAGTCCCACCGACAGCGAGCGGCCAGCGTAGGCGCCCTTGTTGACCGCTTCCATGATGCCCGGCCCGCCACCGGAGATCACCGAAAATCCCGCATCGGAAAGATGGCGGCCAATGGTTTCGGCCAGCAGATAGTAGGGATGGTCGGGCGGCGTGCGCGCGCTGCCGAAGACACTGACCGCCGGGCGGATGTGCGCGAGGCGTTCGGTGGCCTCGACAAACTCTGCCATAATTCCGAAGACCCGCCAGGACTCCCGCGCCGACCATGTCTTCTCGACAAATTCGGGAGCGAGTGGAACCGGGACCTTCTGTTTTTCGCTCATGTTGGATTTTCCGCGCTGATCGTCAATGAAAACGCTAGTGCTGGTGGACGGCTCTTCCTACCTGTATCGCGCGTTTCACGCGCTCCCGGATTTGCGCAACCGGCACGGCGAACCGACCGGCGCCGTCAGGGGCGTGCTCAGCATGCTGCAGAAGCTGCGCAAGGAAACGACGCCGGATTATATAGCCTGCGTATTCGACGCAAAAGGAAAGACCTTTCGGGACGACTGGTATCCAGAATACAAGGCGACGCGGACGCCGATGCCCGATGACCTGACGCGGCAAATCGAGCCGCTGCATGAAAGCATCCGCGCGCTGGGCTGGCCGCTGATCATGGTCGACGGCGTGGAAGCGGACGATGTCATCGGCACCCTGGTACGGGATGCCGTGGCGCTGGGTGTGCAGACGATTGTCTCCACCGGGGACAAGGACATTGCGCAGCTGGTCGGTCCCACCGTCAAGCTGGTCAATACGATGTCCAACGAGTTACTCGATGAAGCCGGCGTCCAGCAGAAATTCGGTGTTTCGCCGGCGCAGATCGTCGACTATCTCACCCTGATCGGCGACTCCGTGGACAACATACCGGGCGTCGACAAGGTCGGCCCGAAGACCGCGGTGAAGTGGCTGCAGCAATATGGTTCGCTCGACGAGATCGTCGCGCACGCTGCCGAATTCACCGGCGCAGTGGGCGAGAACCTTCGCAAGGCGCTGCCGTGGCTGCCCATGGCGAGGAAGCTCCTGAGTATCAAGTGCGACGTGCCGCTGCCGTTGAGTTTCGAACAGCTCGCCCCTGCGCCGGAGAACGTGCCTGAACTTTTGCGTTTGTACGAGCGACTGGATTTCAAATCTTCGCTGCGTGAACTTGAGGGACGAGGGGCGGGGGGCGAGGTACGAGGGAGCGAGTCCACCCCTGACCCCTCACCCCTAAACCCTCACCCCGCGATACCTCGCGAATACGAAGCGGTACTCAGCGAAGAACAGCTTGATGCATGGCTGCGGACCGTCGAAGCGGCGGAGCTGGTATCCGTAGACACGGAAACCACGAGCCTCGATCCGCTGACCGCGCAACTGGTCGGCATCTCGCTGTCGGTGCAACCACATCGCGGCGCCTACATTCCGCTGGGGCATACCTATGCCGGCGCGCCCACGCAGCTTCCGCGTGAGCTCGTACTGGGCCGATTAAAAGGGTGGCTGGAAAATCCGCTGCGTCGCAAGGTCGGCCAGAACCTCAAGTACGACAAGCATGTATTCGCGAACGCCGGCATTCGCCTCGACGGCGTGCAGGAAGACACGCTGCTGCAATCGTATGTGCTCGAAAGCCACCGCCAGCACGACATGGACGATCTCGCCGCGCGCCATCTTGGCGTGACCACGATCACCTACGACGACGTCACGGGCAAAGGCGCGAACCGCATTTCCTTCGAGCAGGTGGAGGTCGGCCGCGCCACCGAATACGCCGCCGAAGATGCGGACGTGACGTTGCAGCTTCACCAGGTTCTCTACCCCCAGATCGAACAGGACGCGAAGCTGCTGCATGTCTATCGCGACATCGAGATGCCGGTCATGGACGTGCTGTTCACGATGGAACGCAATGGCGTGCT
>JBDTTE010000364.1:0-3078 GCA_039930785.1 Betaproteobacteria bacterium
GCGCTTCGGGCTGAAGAACTGCTCATCCTCGGTCGAACCATGCAACGCCGTCAGGGACGAGCGGCCGGCTTGCACGACCTGGGTGATCTCGTCGAAGTAACTGGTGCCGACTTCGCGTTGATGCTTGACCGCGGTGAAGCCACGCTCGGCTGCCGCGAATTCCCGCTCTTGCAGTTCCACGAACGCCGTCATGTTCTGGCGCGCGTAGCCGTGTGCAAGGTCGAACATGGCGTAGTTGAGCGAGTGGAAACCGGCCAGCGTGATGAACTGGAACTTGTAGCCCATCGCGCCGAGTTCGCGCTGGAACTTCGCGATCGTCGCGTCGTCGAGATTGCGCTTCCAGTTGAAGGACGGCGAGCAGTTGTACGCGAGCAACTTGCCGGGGAACTTGCGGTGAATGCCCTCGGCGAATTGCTTGGCGAATTCCAGGTTCGGCGTGCCGGTCTCGCACCACACAAGGTCGGCGTACTCGGCGTAGGCCAGGCCGCGCGAGAGCGCCTGGTCGAATCCGTTCTTGACCCGATAGAAACCTTCGACGGTCCGTTCACCGGTCAGGAAGGGCTTGTCGTTCTCGTCGATGTCCGATGTCACGAGACTCGCGGCTTCGGCATCCGTGCGTGCGAGCAGCACGGTCGGCACGCCGAGCACGTCCGCCGCCAGTCGCGCCGCGACGAGTTTTTGCACCGCTTCCTGGGTGGATACCAGCACCTTGCCGCCCATGTGACCGCATTTTTTCGCGGAGGCGAGCTGGTCCTCGAAGTGCACGCCCGCTGCACCGGCTTCGATCATCGAGCGCATGAGCTCGTACGCGTTCAGGATGCCGCCGAAGCCGGCTTCTGCATCGGCCACAATCGGTGCCAGATAATCGATGGTTGCGGCTTTGCCACCCTGGCTGGCTTCCATGTGCTGGATCTGGTCGGCGCGCAGCAACGTGTTATTGATGCGCTTGACCACCGTCGGCACACTCGAGACCGCGTACAGGGATTGATCGGGATACATCGATAGGCTGTCGTTGGCATCGGCCGCGACCTGCCAGCCGGAAAGATAGATGGCGGACAGGCCGGCCTTGACCTGTTGCATGGCCTGGTTGCCGGTCGACGCGCCCAGCGAATTGACGAACGGCATGTCGTGCATCCGCTGCCAGAGCTTTTCAGCGCCAAGGCGGGCCAGCGTGTGCTCGATGCGGACGCTGCCGCGCAGCCGGATCACTTCTTCCGCGCTATAGCCGCGCTTGATGCCGGCCCAGCGCGGGTTGTCGTTCCATTCCTTCTTCAGTGCCTCTGCCGTGTTCATTTGCTAGTTCCCTCCAGGTAAAACGGTTTGATCCGAAAACGTCGTGGAGCTATCCTAGCTACGCAAAGGTGAGAATTTCACAAATAGAAATTTCACAGTGTTAATTTGACAAGAACGGCTGGATGCATTTTCACAGGCGGGGTTTCACGGCAATGGCAAGGGCACGCGATACATCACGCAGCACCAGGAACAGCCACTTTCTCGGCGCAAAGCTGCGCGCGCTGCGCAAGCAGAACCACATGACGCTCGACGAGCTGTCGATGCGCTGCATCCAGGTGGACGCACAGGTCGGGCCGTCGGTGTCCTACCTGAGCATGATCGAGAGCGGACGCCGCGTTCCCTCCGAAGAAGTGCTGCTACTGATCGCCAAGGTGTTCCAGCGCGACGCAAAATGGTTCTCCGACCAGAACTCGGAGATCGCCCCGATGAAGGCGGCACCCGGCGCCGGCGGGTCGGTGCGCGTGCCGCTGGAGCCCGCGTTTCTTTTTTCGAAGGAGCTGCTGCAGTCCGCGATTCCGGAATTGCTGTCGCAGACCGGCACTTCCGGGCGTCAGCTGGCGCATCTGTTGATTCGCTCGTACCAGGAGAGTTCGCGCAACGAATTTCCCGATCTCGAGCGGGCTGCCGAGGACGTCGGCAAACGCGCGTTTCCGCTGACGGTCGAAGATATGATGGGGCTCTGCAAGGCCCACGGATTGGAGCTGCGCTGGTTCGAGCGCAAGCCGGTCCTCACGCGAAGCCGGGATCGCGATCTGCGCAGCATGGTGCGCTCCTTCTACGAGGCGCCTGGTACCGTGTTCCTCAACAAGGCGCTGCAAGCGGATCCTGCGCGCCTCAAGTTCGATCTGGCATCACACATCGCGCACAAGGTCCTGCACGGGGGCGATGGCATGAAGTCCGCTCACGCCACGGGCGGGGAAATGGGGGGCAGCCCCGAGAGCGAGACCGCCGTGGACGGGATGGATCCGAAGGATGTGCTGCACGCGTGGCGCGATTTCGAGTGCAGCTTTTTCGCCGGCGCACTGCTGTGTCCGAAGCAGCCGTTCCGACGGCTGCTCATTCGCGAGCGGTACCGCATCGAAGTCGGAAAAAAGCTGGAGCTGACTCCGGCGGTCGTCATGCGCCGCATGACCAAAGTCTCACCGTATCCGTACTGGCATTTTTTCGATGCCTATCCGCCTGGCCTCCTGCGCGCGGTCTATCGGGGCAACGGCATTCCATTGCCGTGGGGAAACATGACGCATGTGTCGGACCCCTGTCCGAACTGGGCGGTGTTCCGCTTGATTGGCGATTCGCGGGCAGAAGCCGGTTCGCAGATTTCCGTGCTGCGCGAGGGCGATCGCTGGCTGCTGTATTCCTGCCATTCGGTGCGAGCACGCGACATGGCGGGCAACCCGCACGTGCTTTCGGTGGGGATCGATCTCATGCCGGCACTCGAGGCGAACGGCGTGGATGCCAAGCAAGTTGTCGACAGCATCGCGACGGAGTGCCGGCGCCGCGGCGGCAGCGCAAAGATCCGCAAACCAGAAGCCGACGCGATACGTGCCGTGGCCAACGTGCTCAATATCGCGTGGGTGGAAGAGTCGCTCGGCAACAGCGCGAGAATCATCTGCCCGCGCAGCACGCGTTGCCCGCGACTGGGGAATTGCGAGGGCGTGCAAGCGACCAAGGCCCGCAACATTACTGACGTACGGCAGGAGATACTCGAGTCGGTGAAAGGGTAGCGGGAACCGAGCGCTGCGGCTAGACGCCCGCCGTTTACCGTTTACCGTTTACCGTTTACCG
>JBDTTE010000365.1:0-3014 GCA_039930785.1 Betaproteobacteria bacterium
GAGCGGCCCGAAGCATCTGAACATCAAGCTCACGCGCGCCAAGCTCGAATCGCTGGTCGAAGAGCTGGTGAACAAGACCATGGAACCCTGCAAGGTCGCGATGAAAGATGCCGGGCTGTCGATCAAAGACGTCAGCGAGGTCATTCTCGTCGGCGGTCAGACGCGCATGCCGCTGGTGCAAAAGGCGGTCAAGGATTTCTTCGGCAAGGAGCCGCGCAAGGACGTGAACCCGGATGAAGCGGTCGCCGTCGGCGCTGCCATTCAAGGCGGCGTGCTCGCCGGTGACGTCAAGGATGTGTTGTTGCTCGACGTGACGCCGCTGTCACTGGGCATCGAAACGCTGGGCGGCGTCATGACCAAGATCATCGAGAAGAACACCACGATTCCGACCAAGGCTTCGCAGACATTCTCCACGGCCGAGGACAATCAGACCGGCGTGACCATTCACGTGCTGCAGGGCGAGCGCGAACGTTCCACCGACAACAAGTCGCTGGGCCGCTTCGATCTCACCGACATTGCACAGGCGCCGCGCGGTCTGCCGCAGATCGAAGTGTCCTTCGACATCGATGCCAACGGCATTCTGAATGTATCGGCCAAGGATGTGAAAACGGGCAAGGAACAACGCATCGTCATCAAGGCGTCCAGCGGACTGTCGGAAGGCGAAATCAAGCGCATGGTCTCGGATGCCGAAGCGCATGCCGAGGAAGACAAGCTGTTCCGTGAAATGGTTGGTGCTCGCAACAAGGCCGATGCCACGGTGCACACGGTCGAGAAGGCCATCAAGGATCTGGGCGACAAGCTCAGCGACGAGGAAAAGCGTCCGGCGCAAGAAGCGCTCGATGCGGTCAAAGCGGCCATGTCGGCCGACGATCGCGAAGACCTGGAGCGCAAGACCGAAGCGTTGGTGCAGGCCTCCTCCGCCATCTTGCAGAAGACGTACGAGGCGGGCGCCGGTGCCGCGGGCGAACCCGCGACGGCGGATGCCGGTGGCAAGAAGGACGATGTGCTGGACGCCGAGTTCGAGGAAGTCAAAGAGGGCGATCGCAAGAAGGCCTGAGGCTTGCGCTCTGCAGTGGACCAATTGTGACCATTTAGGTCGAAAAGTCAGACCGCCGGCGGGTAATATCGCCGGCGGTTTACTCGTTATGGATCAGTAATGGCGAAGCAGGACTACTACAAAGTACTGGGTGTGGCGAAGGACGCGACCGAGTCCGACATCAAAAAAGCCTACCGCCGCCTCGCCATGAAATTCCACCCGGACCGCAATCCGGACGATCCGGCGGCTGAAGGGCAATTCAAGGAAGCCAAGGAAGCCTACGAAGTGCTGTCCGATGCGCAGAAGCGGGCGGTCTACGATCAATTGGGTCATGAGGGCCTCGCCGGCGGCCGTGGCGGCGGCTTTGACGCCGGTGGCGCGTTCAGCGACATCTTCGGCGAAATGTTCGGCGACATCTTTGGTGGCGCGCGCCGTGGCGGCGGCACGCAGGTGTTTCGCGGTGCGGACCTGCGCTATGAACTCGAAGTCGACCTCGAGCAGGCGGTGTTCGGTACCGACACCGAGGTCCAGATTCCAACTCTGGGCGAATGCAAGACCTGCAAAGGCACTGGCGCTGCCAAGGGCTCCACGCCGAAAACCTGCGATACCTGCCATGGGCAGGGCCAGGTTCGCGTGCAGCAATCCATTTTCACGATTCAGCAACCCTGTCCGCGCTGCAAAGGGCGCGGCAAGGTGATCAGCAACCCTTGCGATTCCTGTTACGGGCAGGGCCGTATCCGCGAGGAAAAAACGCTGCCGATCAATGTGCCGGCAGGCGTGGATACCGGCGACCGGATCCGTCTGACCGGTCAAGGTGAGGCAGGCCGCAACGGCGGGCCGCCGGGCGATTTGTATGTCGAGATCAACGTGCGCAAGCACGCTATCTTTGAACGCGAGGGGAGCCATCTGTCCTGTGAAGTTCCCATCAGTTTTTCCACTGCGGCTCTTGGCGGTTCGGTCGATGTGCCGACCCTGGACTCTGCGGTCCAATTGAAGATACCGGCCGAGACCCAGAGTGGCCGCGTGTTCCGGGTGCGGGACAAGGGCGTGAAGCCCGTTCGCGGTGGTTCCACCGGCGATCTGTTCTGCCGCGTCGTCATCGAAACCCCGGTGGGCTTGAGCACTGAGCAAAAAGACCTGCTGCGCAAATTCGAGTCCTCCCTTTCGCACGATGGCGGCCATAAGCCGCGCGAGCAGAGTTTCTTCGACGGCGTGAAGAAGTTCTTCACCGGTGCGACCTGATTGAACACCCTGGCCCTGTTCGGCGTCACCGGGCGCATGGGGCAGAAGGTGCTGCTGGCGCTGTCACAGTGTTCCTCGCTCGCGTTGAGCGGTGCTACGGCATCGACGCGCAGTCCGAGTCTGGGGCAGCGTCTGACCACTGTTGGTGCCGCTGAAGGTGGGGCAAGTCTGGTCGCCATAACCTCCGATCCGGTGGTCGCTTTGAAGGGTGCCGCAGTGGCGTTGGATTTCAGTCAGGCCTCGGTCGTGCGCGCCAATCTGGCCGCCTGCGTGGACGCCAATGTGCCGGTGGTGATTGCCGTGACGGGTCTGGACGCGGCCACCCGCGCCGACATCGAGGCCGCCGGCAAGCGCATCGCTGTGTTGCCGGCCTCGAACATGAGTGTGGGCGTCGCCGTCATGAATCGCATCGCCAAAATTGCCGCGGCGTCATTGCCGGGATTCGACATCGAAATCAGCGAAGCCCACCATCGCCACAAGCGCGATGCGCCCTCCGGCACGGCGTTGACCCTGGGCGACTCGGTGGCGCAGGCGCGCGGTCGCCAACTTGCGGATGTCGCGGTGTATGCGCATCACGGCAGCGCTGAATCGCGGCGCGAGGATCAGATCTGCTTTTCCGTGGTTCGCGGCGGCGACATCGTCGGCGTTCACACGGTGCTGTACGCCGGAATCGATGAAACACTGGAAATCACGCATCGCGCGACGGACCGATTGTGCTTTGCACGCGGTGCACTGG
>JBDTTE010000366.1:0-3008 GCA_039930785.1 Betaproteobacteria bacterium
CCGAGCGGATCCTTGACGCCCTGCCAGAGGAAGTAGCCCCAGGCCGCGACGAAGATCAGGCTCGCGAGCACGGTCATGGGATAGGACGAGACGTTGCCGAATGGTTTCCAGACATGCTTGCCAATATCCTGCAGCATGAAGCGCCCGACCCGCGTGCCGGCGTCGAGCGTCGTAAGGATGAACAGCACCTCGAACATGATCGCGAAGTGGTACCACATCGACAGCAGCGTGTTGCCGAATGTGTTCGAGAAAATCGTCGCCATGCCGACCGCGAGCGAAGGTGCGCCGCCGGTTCGAGCGAACAGGGTTTTCTCGCCGACTTCCTTCGCCAGCATTTCCATCTGGTCGACGCTGACCGGGAAACCCCATTGCGTGATGGTCTGGACGGCCGCGGCGGCTTCCTTGCCAACCACGCCGGCCGGGCTGTTGATGGCGAAGAACACACCCGGATCGAGTACGCAGGCAGCGATGACCGCCATGATGCCGACCAGCGATTCCAGCGCCATCGAGCCGTAGCCGATCATGCGAATGTCGCGTTCGTTCGGCAGCAGCTTCGGCGTCGTGCCGGAAGAGACCAATGCATGGAAGCCGGAAATCGCGCCGCAAGCGACGGTGATGAATACGAACGGGAACAGGCTGCCCTTGAAGATGGGGCCCATTCCGTTATCCGCGAACTGCGTAAACGCCGGCATCTTCATGTCCGGGGCGAGGATCAGGATCGACGCCGCCAGCATGAATACGACACCGAGTTTGAGGAACGTGGACAGATAATCGCGCGGCGCGAGCAGCAGCCACACCGGCAGCGTGGCTGCCGCGAAGCCGTAGATCATCACGAACCAGGCGACCGACTCGCCGCTCCAGTCGAACAACCCGCGAATGCTTTCGTTGTGGTCGACCCAGCCGCCACCGACGACGCACACCAGCAGCAGCGCTATGCCGATCAGCGAGCCTTCGAGCACGCGTCCGGGACGAATGCCGCGCATATAGATGCCGATCAGCATGGCGACCGGAATGGTGCCGAGCACGGTGGCAGTCGCCCACGGGCTGTGCTTCATGGCGTTGACGATGACGAGGCCCAATACCGCGATCAGGATCAGCATGATCAGCATCGTGCCGATCATCGCCGCCCAGCCGCCGACCGGCCCAAGTTCGTCGCGCGCCATCTGGCCAAGCGAGCGGCCGTCGCGTCGCACCGAGCAGAACATGATGACCATGTCCTGCACGCAGCCGCCGAGTACGGAACCGGCGAGAATCCACAAGGTGCCGGGCAGGTAGCCGAATTGCATGGCCAGGGTGGGGCCGATCAGCGGGCCGGGGCCGGCGATGGCGGCGAAGTGATGGCCGAACGTCACCCACTTGTTGGTCGGAATGAAGTCGCGGCCATTGTTGAAGCGTTCGGCCGGGGTCGCCCGGGTTTCGTCGAGTACAAGAACCTTTGCGCAGATCCAGGCGCTGTAGAAGCGGTAGCCGATCAGGTAAGTGCAGATTGCCGCCGCCACGAACCAGATGGCATTGATCGATTCGCCGCGGTGCAGGGCAATGCCGCCGATGGCCGAAGCGCCGCCGATTGCGATCGCCAGCCAGACCAGTTTGCTCAGGAACGTCTTGGGCATGCTTCCTCCGGATGTTTTTGCCAGCTTCTGCGGCCGCGACGGGCCCGGCGGGCGGGGTATTTGTTCCGCGGCATGATAGCAGCAAGGTTCTGGCGCGACACCATGCGCCGCACAGGGGCTTTAACGGGGCGGGAGCAGGCGGATTTGCAGGGGTCGGATGTTACAATTCGCGCCTTTGCGTAGGCCCATTCCCGAGGCGTACGCCTGTGGAATTGCCGGACAATTCCGGGTCGACCAAGATTTGTCATTCCCGCGCAGGCGGGAATCCAGAAAAGATCAACAGCGTGGACGCAAAGGACGCAAAGGAAAACGAAAGGTACGCAAAGGAAAACGGAGTACAACTGCAAGCATCAATTGCAGCGGAACGTGAAGTTTTTCCTTCGCGAACCTTTGCGTCCTTCGCGTTGAACGCTTATTTGTACTTTGAACGGATCCATTAATTCCCTAAATATTGAGCCACTCTCCATCCATGTTTTCTTCGAAACAGACCATCCAGGAATTCGACCCCGAACTTTGGGCCGCCGTACAGGCGGAAAACCAGCGCCAGGAAGATCACATCGAACTGATCGCTTCGGAAAACTATACGAGTCCGCGCGTGCTGCAGGCGCAAGGGTCGGTGCTGACCAACAAGTATGCCGAAGGTTATCCGGGCAAGCGCTACTACGGCGGCTGCGAGTACGTCGACATCGCCGAGCAACTTGCCATCGATCGCGCGAAGGCCCTGTTCAAGGCTGACTTCGCCAATGTGCAACCGCATTCCGGTTCGCAAGCCAACCAAGCCGTCTATGCGGCGACCTTGAAGGCCGGCGATACCATCCTCGGCCTCTCCCTCGCGGCGGGCGGTCACCTGACGCACGGCTCGCCGGTGAATCTTTCGGGCAAGCTCTACAACGCGGTCGCGTATGGTTTGAACGACAAGGAAGAGATCGACTTCGACCAGGTAGTGAAGCTGGCGAAAGAGCACAAGCCGAAAATGATCGTGGCGGGCGCATCGGCTTACGCACCGGTGTTCGACTGGAAGCGCTTTCGCGAAATTGCGGATTCGGTCGGCGCGTATCTGTTCGTCGACATGGCGCACTACGCCGGGCTGATCGCGGCCGGCGTTTATCCCAGCCCGATCGGCATTGCCGACTTCGTGACGACGACCACGCACAAGACTTTGCGCGGACCGCGCGGCGGCATCATCTTTGCCAAGGCCGAGCACGAGAAAATCATCAACTCGGCAATTTTCCCGGGTATCCAGGGCGGCCCGCTGATGCATGTCATCGCGGCGAAAGCCGTTGCGCTGAAGGAAGCGATGGAACCGGCATTTCGCGACTATCAGGTGCAGGTCCTGTCGAGCGCCCGCACGATGGCCGCAACCCTGCAGAAGCGCGGGCTGCGCATTGTCTCCGG
>JBDTTE010000367.1:0-2909 GCA_039930785.1 Betaproteobacteria bacterium
GCATGGGTGACTGCGGGGAACGTGCAAATGCTGACGAGCATTAGCGCGGCAACTACACGATGTACGATGCGAATGTTTTTCAAGTTATTCTCCTGTCTAGGTTGATGTCGCTGGACTCGCCGCTCGACGCGGTAACGATTTGACGCGGCGAATGCATCTCAACATCAGCGCATGCAGGGAACAATTAGGGGATGGTCTTGTTATACCTTCCTGCTATTTGATGCGTCGCGCTTGCTCCAGCCGTGAAATCGCGAGAAGTCACCCGCGTCCCACGCCTCCCGCAGTCCGGGTGCGCCCAGATTCCAGTCCGGGCGAATCTGGCTTGTCACCGCGCGCAGGTCGTGCCAAAGATCAACGACAGACGGACGACCCCAGAACCAGTAGCCCATGTAGATGCTGTGGATCGCGAGGCCGGGCTTGAGCACCAGGGTGTGCGGGATCATCGGGTCATGTTCGGGGTCGGTGTATTCCTGGATGCCGAGATCCTTCTGGATCGTCCGGCCGGTGTCCGACAGGAAAGGCCACTGGGCGCCGACGGAGGCGCGGAATTCCTGGAGCGAATGGTGCTCGTCGGTGGCAATCGTGACCATCTGGGTGTACGCGACGGCGATCTTAGGATAGAACGCGGCGAGCTCAAGATGCTGCTGGTGTTCCTTCGGGCAGTAGTGGCCGCGTGAGAGCATCAGGATCAACGGATCGTCGCCCTGCAGCTCGCTCAGCTTGCGCAGTTTGCCCGTGTGATCGGGCAGCTCGTAGTCTGGAAAAGTGCCTCCAGGCACAAAATCGGATTGCATGGTCGGGTTCCTCCATGGGATTCGTACGCCGCACTCGCGCGGTACGTAACGTCCACATGGAACCGGAGGTGCGAGGAAAAACATATTGGGAGAAGGTATTGGTACCAACCCTCCCCAACACGTTTATGTAATCGATTTGCCTCCGTCCGTAGGGTTTGATGCTTCCAGCGCATTCGAAAATCCGAAGATGCGTTGCTGAAGTTCATTAGACGAGGAGAGCGAAATGTCCCAAGAGTGCGGAAACAACCGCTGCCATTGTCAAGAATGGATCGCGGGTCTTGCTGCAGCAGTGGTAATCGGTATGTCGGTGGGTAACGCGTCGGCCGAAGAGTTTAGCGATACCTCGATCGGCTGGCGGTACGGTACCAAATTCGCCGAGCCGTTCGAAGGCAATGACATTCACAAGAACGTCATCGACTTTCAGCACGCCAGCAGCTACAAGTACGGCACCAACTTTTTCAACGCCGACCTGTTGCTGTCCGACAAGCGCGATCCGGGCGAGAACAGCGAAGGTGCGCAGGAAGCGTACATCGTCTATCGGAATACGATCGACATCGGCAAGGTCCTGGACAGGGAATTCAAGTACGGCGGCATCATCCGCGGATTTGGCGCCACGCTCGGCTTCGATTGGAACACCAAGAACGATGCGCTCTATGGATCCAAGAAGAGAATGCTCGTAGCCGGGCCGACGCTGATGATGGACGTACCCGGTTTCCTCAACATCAGTGTCTTTGAACTGTGGGAAAGCAACGCGCCGATCGGTATATCGAACCGCTACAACTACGACCCGCACCCGATGCTCGACATCGTGTGGGGGATTCCGATCGGCGACTCACCTTTTATCTGGCAGGGGTACCTCGATTTCGCCGCGTCGAAAGGCAAGGACGAATTCGGCGGAGACACCGCGCCGGAAACCCACCTCGACACGCAGATCATGCTCGACGTGGGTCGTGTGATGGGTGGGCCGAAGAATACCTTCAAGGTCGGCCTCGAGTTTGAATACTGGAGGAATAAGTACGGCACCAATCATTACGGCCCGGCCGGCAGCGGCGCGTTTGCGAGGACCCCGCTGATTCGCGCCGAATATCACTTCTGACACTGGTGCTGGCAGCGTCCTGACACGCGACTTCGAGAATCAGTCAGATCGCTTATATCTTTACGTAATCGATTTATGTTGATCGTTCTGGTGTGATCGTGGAAACGCGTCCGATTGACCCGGGCTCGACAAGTTTGGGACACATAGATTGGGAGGGCGCATGTCCGAAGAAATAAAACACGATCGCCGGCGCTTTCTGGGTACTGCGGCCGTTGCGGAAGGCGAAAAGTAATTTCGCGGCAACAAGGATTAAAAGGAGAAACGTCATGTTTGCATCCCGTTCGCTTCGCCTATCGCCTCTTTTTTTGCGCGTCGTATCGGGGTTTGCTTTGCTCATCGCGGCAGTTCATTGGATGCCGTCCGCTCACGCAAACGAACGTGCCGCCGAGCATCCGGTTTCGTATCGCACGACCCAGGTAGACGGGCTCAATATTTTCTACAGGGAAGCCGGCCCGAAGGACGCGCCGACGATTCTCTTACTGCACGGATTGCCTTCGTCATCGCGAATGTTCGAGGGTCTGATGACCCGGCTTTCCGGCCGCTACCACCTGGTTGCGCCTGATTATCCGGGCTTCGGTCACAGCGATTGGCCGGACCCGAAAAAATTCGCCTATACGTTCGATCACTACGCCCAGATCATGGATCACTTCACCGAGGTGCTCGGACTCTCGCACTACACCTTATATATGCAGGACTATGGCGGTCCCGTGGGTTTTCGCATGGCGCTGGCCCATCCGGACCGTATCGAAGCGCTCATCGTGCAGGATGCGGTGGCGCATAACGAAGGCCTGGGAGCGAACTGGAAGACACGACGCGCCTTTTGGGCCGATCGCGCTAGTTACGAGGACAAGCTGCGCACGAACCTCCTTTCGCTGGCGACGACGCGCACGCGCCACATCGGGAACGATCCAAACGTGGAGCGCTATGACCCCGATCTCTGGGGCGATGAATTCTATTTTCTGAACCAGCCCGGCCAGGCCGACATTCAGAGCGATCTCTTCTACGACTACCGCACCAAC
>JBDTTE010000368.1:0-2897 GCA_039930785.1 Betaproteobacteria bacterium
GTTGCCCATGACCCCTTTCTGGAACGAATGTCGCCCGTTCTCGAGCAGTTGCGAACTGAAACTCAGGAGACGGTGATTCTGGGCAAGCGGCAAAAAGATCAAATCCTGTATCTCGAGGTGATCGAGAGCCCGCAGACCATCCGCTACAGTTCCCGGGCCGGTGCGCTCAAGCCCTTGCATTCAACCTGTATCGGCAAGGTCATGTTGAGCGCTTTGAAGCCCGCCGAATTGGTTGCGTGGCTGGATAAACATCCGCTGCCCAAGGTGACCAATACGACCATCACGCATCGGACGCGCTTGCTGCAGGACCTGGAGGCAGGCGTTAAAGCGGGCTACTTCACGACCCGTGGCGAAAACGTGGCCGACGTCACTGCCATCGCAGTGGCCGTGCCGGTCAACAACGAATTGCTGGGTCTGGCGATCGCGGGACCGACGCATCGCATGGAGCCGCAGTTCGAGCAGCAAGTTGCGCGGCTCATTCAGGCGCAATTTCGATTCAAGAGCGAAGGCATCACCTAGTGACGAGCGCCGGCGACAATATTTGCGTGGAAGTTGCCGGCGGCATTGCGTGGTTGCAAATCAACCGGCCTCAGGCGCGCAATGCGTTGAGTCGCAGCACGTTGCTCGATCTCGGCAAACAATGCGCGGCGGTGTCAGCGGACACATCGGTCAAGGCCGTCGTTGTCACGGGTGAGGGTGCCGAAGCATTCGCTGCCGGTGGCGATCTGAAAGAACTCAGTCAACTGCGAGCCGCGTCTGATGTTGAGGCGTTCTTCGATGACGCGGCCGGCGCGCTTGATCACATCCGTCGCTGTCCTGTTCCAACCGTGGCCGCCTTGAATGGCTGGGCGTTGGGGGGCGGTGCCGAACTGGCCTTGGCCTGTGATTTCCGCGTGGCCGCAGCGCACGCCAAGATCGGCTATATCCAGGCCCGACTGAATATTTCGTGCGGCTTTGGCGGCGGCGCCGACCTGATGGGCCGGCTCGGCTATTCCAGGGCGATGCTGCATGGTCTTACGGCGCAGCCGCTGGCGGCCACGCAGGCGCTGGTTCAGGGTCTGGTTGACGTAGTCGCAGCTGCCGATGAACCACTGCAGGATTGCGTGCTGCAATTCCTGCAACCCGTTCTAAAGCAAACCCCGTTAGTGATCCGGGCTTACAAGGCCATGGCGATTGCCGAAAGAGAAGGTTTGCCCATGGCCGAACGCCGCCGGATCGAACGCGAATGGTTCACGCGAACATGGACACACCAAGATCACTGGGATGCCGTTGACGCGATGTTTCGAGAGCGCAAGGAGAAGGCATCGTGAGCATCACCAAGTCGACAGGCAGGACGACGAACGACGAGCAGCGTTCCATCTCAAGTTTCATCGCATCCGGAATCGAAGTGCCGGTACTTGTCGATCAGTCGATGTGCCGCACTCCAGACCCGGGCAAGCCTGGCGAATATCCCTTCACCCGGGGCATCTTCGCCGATGGATTTCGCGGACGCCCCTGGACGATGAGGCAGTATTCGGGTTTTGGAACTGCTGAGGAATCCAACGAGCGCTATAGATTTTTGCTGGACCAAGGCCAGACCGGCTTGTCGGTGGCTTTGGATCTTCCCACGCAAATCGGCCTGGACCCCACGGAAGACATGGCCCGCCCGGAAATCGGCAAGGTGGGCGTTTCGCTGTCGAATCTCTCCGAGATGGAAATTCTGTTTCAGAATCTGGACCTCAGCAAAATTTCCACCTCATTCACCATCAACGGCACGGCGGCCATTATCTACGCCATGTATCTGGCGTGCGCCGATAAAATGAACGTGCCCCGCAACAAGCTGACGGGAACGATTCAGAACGACATCTTGAAGGAGTACGTCGCACGGGGAACCTGGATCTTTCCGGTCCGACCTTCCATGCGACTGATTGCAGATAGCGTACTTTTTTCCAATAAGACCACGCCTCGGTTCAATCCGATATCAATCGCCGGCGCCCACGCGCGCGACGCTGGATGTACGGCTGCCGAGGAGATCGCCTACACCCTCGCCAACGGCATCGCCTACGTCGATGAGCTGAATCGCCGAGGCGGGGCGGCAGAGGATTTCGCCAAGCGATTGTCGTTTTTCTTTTACGTGCATATGGATTTGTTCGAGGAGGTGGCGAAATTTCGCGCTGCCCGGCGCATCTGGGCGCGAACCATGAAGGAACGCTACGGATTGACCGATCCCAAGGCGCAGATGTTTCGCTTCGGCGTGGTGTGCGGCGGATCGTCGCTGGTCGCACCGCAACCATTGAACAACGCGGTCCGCGTCAGCATCGAAACTCTCGCGGCGGTCTTCGGTGGAGCGCAGTCTATTTTTACCTGCGCATACGATGAACCCTTCCAGATCCCGACGGAATCGTCTGCGGAGCTGGCACTGCGGACTCAACAGATCATTGCTTTTGAAAGTGGGGTTGGGCGAACCGTCGATCCGCTGGGCGGCAGCTACTACGTCGAATGGCTGACGGACCAGATGGAGGACAAGATCCTCGAGGTCATGGGCGAGGTCGATCAGTACGGCGGAGCCGTCAAGGCGATTGAAGAGGGGTGGCTGCAAATGCAGGTGGCCAAGCGCGCGCACCAGAGAAAGCGTGACGTAGACTCCGGCGCAACCGCGATCGTCGGGCAGAATTGCTTCACGCATGCGGATCAGTCTTCGGCGCCTACGGAAATCTTTGCGGCTGACCCGGAATCGAGTCGTCGCGTACTGGAGAAGCTGGCTGCTGTGAAGGATGCGCGAAACAACGCCGAAGTGGAAAAATCGATCGACAAGCTGCGAGTGGCGGCGGAGAAAGACGATGAAAATCTGATTCCTTACCTCATCGAATGCTCGCACGCGTACGCGACGGTGGGGGAGATGGTGCGGTGTTTGAAGG
>JBDTTE010000369.1:0-2892 GCA_039930785.1 Betaproteobacteria bacterium
GACCCGGCAGCTTTTCCACTTCGCATCGTTCAAGGTCGGAGCCTGGATCAGGGGTTGCCGGGGCCTATGTGTGCTGGCGCACAGAAGACTATTCCGCTCCGCGCGCGCCGACGGCTTGTCACCGACGCGCGGCACCGCGGTAGCAAGTATGTTGAGGGTTCGACTCGTGGCAGACCGCCGAGGTTCGAACGATATTCGAACCCTCATCGAAATTCATATTCCGGCCGGTGGTGCAGGTTCTCGCAGCGCGCCGGCTGTGTTTCCAACGCCTCACGCCTTGCATCGCGATTGAACGAACCGGCCGGGATTGTTCGCTTACGTTCGATAACGCACAGATTTCGCGCATTCACGCGTTATATCGTGCACGCACGCACCCCGATCGTCCGTTGTCATTTCAGAAAGAGACTGCATGGGGAGAGTCCGGCGGCAATTCCCATCCATGCAGCGAATTTGAGAAGGAAACGACAATGATCGGATGCACCCGCTATTCGAAGAACCTTACGTGGTTGGCTGCTCTGGCAATGGTCGCGTGCGCGGCCGGATGCGGGGGTGGCGACTCCGATTCGAGCACATCGACCAGAGCCGGCATAGGCACGGGCGAAGGCGGCCTTGGCAAAGGGCCGGCGCCCGTCATCCTGGGCTCGGCCGGCAATTTTCGGCTTCTGGCGCAATCCGCGATTACAGACGTCCCAGCCTCCGTAATTACGGGGGATGTAGGCCTGAGTCCGGCGACAGGCGCCGCCATCGGCTTGACCTGCGTGGAGATAACCGGGTTGGGGCCGCTATCGGTACACGCTGTCGACGCCGCGGGGCCTGCTCCGTGCTCGTTCGCCGACGCCGCCACTCTGACCACAGCCGTGAACGACAAAGGAACCGCGTACACGGACGCCAACGGCCGGGCCCCCGACTACACCGAACTGGGCGCCGGAAATATCGGCGGCCTGCGCCTCGCGCCCGCGACATACAAATGGGGGACGGGCGTTCTTATACCATCGAACCTGACGCTGGTCGGCGGCGTGCACGATGTCTGGATCTTCCAGATCGCCCAAGGACTCACCGTCAACCCGGGTGTGCAAATCATCCTGGAGGGCGGTGCATTGGCCCAGAACGTCTACTGGGCCACCTTCGCTGCAGCGAGCCTGGATACGACGTCGAAGTTCAAGGGCACGATCCTGTCGCAGACATCGATCACCATGAATACCGGCGCAACGATCAACGGCAGGCTGTTCGCGGGGACTGCGATCAACCTCGATCACAATACGGTCGGCCCGTAACAGCGCAAGGCACGGAGTCGCTGCGGGCGACTCCGTTGTTAATCCACTTGCATCCAGGAAACCACTTGGCATTGGCTTGTCCTGAATGGCCGCGCTACTTGAGGTACAGCCTGAAGAAGTCAGCGGTACGGCCATTGGCCAGGGCGGCTGCTTCCTTGTCGTAGTGCTTGCCGCGGTGCCGGGCAAAAGCATGGCTGCAACCCGGGTAGGTGTGGACCTGCGCTAACGCGTTGTCCTTCAGCGCCGCGATTATGGCCTTCTGCGCATCCTTGGAGATGTACTCGTCCTCCTCGCCCAGGTGCACCAGCAAGGGGTTCTTGATGTTGCTTGCGACATCGAGATGCTTCTCCATGCCGCCACCGTAATAGACGACAGACGCATCGGCGCGTTGCCGTGCCGTCGTGATAAAGGTCAACAGGCCGCCCAGGCAATAACCCATCAATCCGATCTTTCCGTTGACGCCCGATAGCGAGCGCGCCGCGTCCATCGTTGAAACGATGTCCGCGACGCCGGCGTCGTAGTCAAAGGCCGAGTAGAGGGCAAAACCCTTCTTCCATTCAGCTTCGGTTTGGTCCGACATGTCGACGCCCGGCTCCATCCGCCAAAACAGATCGGGACTGATTGCGAAATATCCCTGCGACGCGAGTTCATCGCAAGTCGCCCGCAGGTCAGCGTTGACCCCGAATATTTCCTGGACGACGACGATGGCTGGCGCGGGAAGGACACTCGGACGTGCTATGTAAGCCTGAAAACTCCCTTCAGGTGTATTTACCGTCATGTATTCTTTCACGTGGTTCTCCTGGTGACGTTCAAATGGATTCCAGCTGGCGATCGAGCCCTGCGTGCGGGTTTGAAACACACGCGGTACGCTCGAAGAAAATGGAATGACCGGCCTCGTTAAAGAAGGGCATACAGCAACTGCGGCGCGCCGCCCTGGGCCGCGAAAACTGCCTCGCCTGATGCACGTCCCAGGCTTCCCCCATTCAAGCGGGTGCAGGCACGTGCACAAAGCGAGACAGGCAGCTCACATTGCTGCATCACCCGCCGGTAGCGACCGCTCCAGAAAATCCCTCATGAGCTGGGCGATCTCCGGCCCGTTCGTTTCAAGCGCAAAATGCCCGGTGTCGAACATGTACACCTCCACGTTCGGAATATCGCGTTGGTACGGCGCAGCGCCCGCGGCCACGAATATTTCGTCGTTCTTTCCCCAGACAACCAGCATGGGTGGTTTGCGGTCGCGAAAGTAAGCCTGCCACTGCGGATAAAGCGGGATGTTCGTGCGATAGTCGTAGAACAGGTCCAGCTGGATTTCCTGATTGCCCGGCCTGTCCAGCAACGCCTGGTCGAGGGCCGGCGCGTCTGAACTGACAAGGGCCATGTTCTTCACGCCGTTCGAGTACTGCCACTGCGTGGCCTTGTTGGTCATGAGCCAACGGATGCCTTCGCGTTCAGCAGGTGCACCGGTCTCCCAGTAGGCCTTGATCGGATCCCAGAAGGCCTCAATGCCTTCGTTATAGGCATTGCCGTTCTGAACGATTATCGCGGTCACGCGATCGGGATTCGCCGTCGCGAGCCGAAATCCCACCGGCGCGCCATAGTCCATTACATACAGCGCGTA
>JBDTTE010000370.1:0-2842 GCA_039930785.1 Betaproteobacteria bacterium
CGGCGTGCCGCCCAGTGCGACTGCTTCAGAAAGGCTTAAAGGTTCCTCCCACGGGCACCGGCGAGTGCGTCGGCGACATCCTGCGTGAACCTCCCCCGCCGCTTACGGACCCGGCGCCCGATTGGTGAGGATCCAGTAGAGTCCCGCCCTCGCCACCGTTTCAGCGAAGACGCTGAATTCGACCGGCTTCACAATGTAGCTGTTGACACCCAGCCTGTAGCTCTCGATCACGTCCCGTTCCTCATTGGACGAGGTCATCACCACCACCGGGATATCCTTCAGGTTCTCGTTCGACTTGATCTGGCGGAGCACCTCGATGCCATCCACCTTGGGCATCTTGATGTCGAGCAGCACCAGTTTCGGATTGCTCGACGTGGGTCGACCCATGTATTCGCCCTGGCGCGTCAGATAATTCAGGGCGGCCTCGCCGTCCTTGACCCAGTGGACCTTGTTGGCAAAGTTTATTTTACGAAGTGCCCGCTGGGTCATTTCCGCGTCGCGCGGATTGTCTTCGGCCAGCAGTATCTCGACTTCGTTGTAGTCAGGCATGGGTTGATCCCGCAGGTAAGGTGAAATGGAAGGTAGCGCCCTCGCCAGGCCTCGCGTCGGCGTGCACGCTGCCGCCGTGCCGCGTCACTACGCGGTGCACGATGGCGAGGCCCATGCCCGTACCCTCGAATTCCTCGGCCTTGTGCAGGCGCTGGAAAATACCGAAAAGGTTCGCCGCATACTTCATGTCGAATCCGACGCCGTTGTCCTGGACCCTGAAAAGCGCGTTGCCGTTCTGCAACTCGCCCCTCACCAGGATTTCCGCCTGCGGTTTGCCACCGCTGTATTTCAACGCATTGCCCAACAAATTCGTCCACACCTCGCGCAGCAGCAATACATCGCCTTCCACCGATGGCAACGGCCGGATATCGAACCTGACCCGCTCCGCGTCCTGCTCGCGCACGAGCAACTGCGCCACCTCCTGCGCCAGGCGGGTCATGTTCACGTTCCGCACCGGATCCATCGCCTGCCGACTCAATTTCGAGAACGAGAGCAAATCGTCGATCAATCGCCCCATCCGCACGGCTTCGCCGCGCACGACCGCGAGCATGCGTTTGCCGTCGTCGTCGAGTCGATCGCCGTAGTCTTCCTCCACCATTCGCGCATAGCCGTCGATGGCGCGCAGCGGCGCCCGCAAGTCGTGCGACACCGAGTACGAAAAGCTTTCGAGTTCGCGATTGGTGGATTCCAGTTCCAGGGTGCACCTGTAAATGCGTTGCTCGAGGTTGGCGTTCAGCCTTCTGCTTTCCGTGTTGGAGGATTCCAGCGCTTGCGTCATGCAATTGATCTCCGCCAACATGTCGTTGAACGCATCGACGAGCGAACCGATTTCATCGTCGGCCGTTTTCGTGGCGCGCAAGGTGAAGTCTCGACTGTCGATGACCTGGCGGGCCACGCCGCGTATGCCGAGGATCGGTCGCGTGAAATTTTTCTGCAACCAGGCCGAGGAAAGAATGGCGCCCGCGAGGGCGAGGGCGCATGCGACAAGCGCTATCAGCAGAAAGCTCCACGTGCGCTCGTCGAATCCGTAGCGCGCGCGGATATACATAATTCCGCATCCAGTTATGACCAGTCCTGGCAGGCTGGTGAGAAAAATACCCGTCAACAATTTGCTGCGCAGTTTGCGCACGCCCTGAGGGTTTTTCATTGTTCTAGTCCCGGACGCGCGTCACGGCCGGGTCGGACTGGCGGGTTGCCGTAGGCGAAGGGTGGAACCCGGACCACAAGCAACCGCTTGTGGCAGCATGCAGCAGAAGCGTTGTAGCGGCAGGCCCCATGCGCTTTCTATATTATTTTTCTTTTATAAACCATGAAGCTATCGCGTGACATGGCATACAAGTAAAACTGGAAAGTAGTGTTTCACGCTGTTTTTTCGCTGTATGTCGGTCAGCCTCCGACACCCGTGTCGGTCTATGTCCTACATTTTCGTTTGTTCGTGCCGTGCTGGCAGATTCAACCACGGCGCAAATTTCCCTATGAATTCTTTCGCCACAGGGCTTTAATGACGATCCATCGGGCATGAACATTAGCGAGGGTTGGATGTTGGCGTCGCGGGTGAGAATCGGAGAGCGGATTTATCTGCAATCCGACAGCAAGGGTCACGTTCTGTTGCTGATCAAGGATGTGCTGTATGAACCGGATGATGTCGTTCCGCCCGCGCACTATCCGGAGATGGCGCAGGAGAAAAAGCACGATGCGCGCGCGGTTGTGACAAAGTGCGCAATCCATGAATACGGTCCCAACCGGGCTCGCTGGCCCGAAATCGCCCGCTCGTTCGTGGAAGCAAACCTCGAAGCTTCGAAGTAAATTTGGCGGCAGGCTGAGGGGAATCACGCGATTCCGAAGGAAGACGACTGACGGCCTGTAACGTACCGGGACTCAGTCAAGGCCTGGCGCGCTCGCGCAGGCCTTTTTTTCGCTCATCGTCCGTAAGAACCCTGCTGTGCAACGTTAGTGTCACGAAATTGACACGCGAATTCGGGATCATCCGACCTTTCCCGGAGGATCGTCGATGAACACAGCCACCACAGCCCCGGCGGGTCTCGCCGCTTCTCACCATGCGGCGTCGCCGCGTCCGAACCTGGATGGTCGCCCTAGCCCCGTAACCGCCTTTATTTTCATCGGCATGCTGGCTGTCGGAATCATCGTCACGGCCTACAGCCTGGTCAGCGATGTCAGCGCCTCGGGCGCCCAGACGACGACTTACCTGCCCTACTTCCTCCTGGGTGTCGCGCTGCTGATTGCGTTGGGTTTCGAGTTCGTCAACGGTTTCCATGACACGGCGAACGCCGTG
>JBDTTE010000371.1:0-2837 GCA_039930785.1 Betaproteobacteria bacterium
AGGATCCGGCAAGCGTTTTATTCGTCCCGAGCGTCGCCCGCCGCAATCGCAAGCCGTCGCATACGCTCCCATAGACTCACGAACAAGCTCGCCAAGGCCGGGTTCAGAAATGTCGATGTTGCGGACACGCGCGTATACGGCGGTGACGACGTGAGTACGTTCCTCGCCGCGCCAGTCCCTCTCATAAGCGCCCCGCCATCGCACAAATTCCCGTTGGGCGCATCGAATTAGGTCCGAGTCTGACGCAGATCAACCTATGTGCGCCGCCATATATAACCGATTCGCTATCGTTATAAACATGAACCCCAGCGTTGATCTCCTCGATGATCGCGCCCGCCGATCCATGTTGGCCCTCCTCGCGGTCGAGGGTAAAGTCTGCGTGTGCGAAGCCAGGCGTTTCCAGAAACCTCGGGCTGCTTCGCGAGGGCGGTTGGATCACGTCGCGACGCGAAGGGAACTTGGGTGCATTACAGATGGGCGCGCTTGCCGAAATGGGCGCATACAATGCTCGAAGGGTTGGTCATCGGCGGCGTACCGCCCGAGGAAATGCGCGACGCGCGCAGCCGCCTTGCGGATTTCCCGGACGGCCATCTCGCGCCCACCGGAGGGCCGCTTGAATGTGGGCCTGGCGCTTCTCCGCCGGCAAGCGAAAGTTTACCGGTCGCTCGGTCGAGATGCCGTGATGAGATCTCGATGAGTTCGTGATGCTCGCAATTGCCGCAGTCGCCACGTGTGTCCTGACCACGATCTTCTCGATGGCCGGCGTTGGCGCGGCGGTCATCTTGATCCCGGTCTATCTCGCGCTCGGGGTCGAACTCCACACGGCCATGGCGACCGCCCTGCTCCTCAACGCCATCGGCATGACCATTGCCTCGGTGACGTTTATCCGCAAAGGCTTGGTGGAATGGCGACTGGTCATTCCCATGCTGATCATTGCCGTGCTGGCGTCACCGTTCGGTGTATGGGTGGCACAGGGGATGGAACGCACGCCGCTGCTCTGGCTGTTCGTGGGCTTCCTGGTCTTTGCGGGGGTGATGATGATGTTCTATCGACCCAGACCACGGACCGAACGCCGCACGTTGTCGCAGGCGCTGACACTCGGTCTGCCGGTAGGCGCTGTGGCAGGTTTCGTGGGCGGCCTGTTGGGCGTTGGTGGCGGCAACATCATCGTTCCGGCACTGGTGGCCGCTGGCATCGAGCCAAAGCGGGCATCGGCAAGCGCCTCGTTCGTGGTGATCTTCGCCTCGCTGTCCGGATTTTTTGCCCACGTCCAGACCGCGCACATCGGCCTCGACTTGCTTGGCACCACCGCAATAGCGACCGCTGCGGGCGCCGCGCTTGGTGCATGGCTCGCGAGCGAAAAACTGCGCAGTGATCAACTCAAACGGATCATCGCCGTCGTGCTGATGGCGGTGGCCGCAAAAACCGCTTGGAGCCTGCTGTGACCGGATCCCGTTCGATGCGGGAACGTGACATCAGGTGGGCGGCTTGTGGTTCGTCAAGGGCTCGGGCTGTGGAGCCATCCTTCAAAGGAACAAATCATGACAACTCCCTACGTCCCGCCCGCATGGGCGTTCGAATTTCATGGACACCAATGCCCGTTCATGCCGCTCGGGTATCGCATGGGCCGCATGGCCATGGAAAAATTGGGCGTCGAGCGCGAGAAGGACCACGGCTTCTTCGTCTTTCCCGAAATCGGCGAAGGTCATCCGCAAGCCTGCCTGATGGACGGCATCCAGGCGGCCACGGGCGCCACCTACGGCAAGCTGCTCATGGCCAAGACCTCCTACGGCAAACTCGCGGCGATCTTCCATCACCCGGCCAAGGGTTCGGTGCGCTTGTCGCTGCTGCCCGAGTTCGTCGACGCCATGGGGAAATTCGACTTCTTCGTTCACCGCAAGAAGGGACTGGAACCTTCCCAGATCCCGGCGCCGGCACGGGAAGAAATCCTCAGGTGGACCTACGAGCAACCGGACGATGCAGTGTTCAAGGTCGAATCCAAGCCTGACTTCAAATTCACACCCGTCAAGGGCTCGTTCAACAAATCCAAATGCAGCGTGTGCGGTGAATATGTTTTTGATCGCTACGTCCGGACTAAGGATGGGAAGCCGGTCTGCATCCCTTGCTCCGGCTATTGATCGCGGTTCACGCTTCGACAACGTCACCAAGTGGTATCACGCGCCGGAGGCGACGCTGCTTCGGAGGTTCCGACTCTGCCGACCGGAACGATCAAAGCATGTCTTCGGGCGCGAAAATCGATAGGAAGCCGGCCGAAAAGCGTTTTGCGAGGCTCGCGGGTTCGCTCGTATAGCGCACTGGCTTGCCATCCTCTTCGGTGATCCACATCGGTCCGGACTCGACACTGCTCGGATCGGCAAGCTCGACCTGGTACGCGATGTGCAGGCATCGAGGCGTATCGGATTCCAGGTATTGCAGTCGCCGGCCACGATCACGGGACCGCGGTGGTCGGCGAGTTCCCGTGCGATGGCGTCCCGCTGCCCGGTAGTCGCCGCGCCCAGCGCGAAGTTGATGGAATGCACATTCGCGACCGCGAGCGACTCCGCAGAGCCGTCAAAAGTAGTAGCGCACGCGAAGCTCCAGGCGGCGCGAATTCGCCTTCTCCCCGAACTCGGTGCCCGCACCTCCAACGAGGGCGTAGAGCCGCAACCGAAGTTCCAGGTCCTTGACTCCGGTATAGAGCAACTCCGGAGTGACCTGGAAACTGTGATCATCAAGGTTGACCATGGTCGTGATAGCTGGCGAAAAATACAGAATGTCGAATGGTTCCTTCTGGGTCACCTGCGCGTAGAGGTAGTTCCGCATCGCGTTGGGGCGCC
>JBDTTE010000372.1:0-2816 GCA_039930785.1 Betaproteobacteria bacterium
GTCGTTCCCGGATTCATCGACTGTCACAACCACGCGGTAGGCGAAGTGCTGCTGTTCGAGGTGCTCGTCGGCAATCCCTTCGACGTTGAGTTCGTCACCATCGCGAGCATCGTCGACAAGCTGCGCGAAAAGGCGAGTCGTACACCGCCCGGTTACGTGGTCGAGGGATTTTTCTATGACGACACCAAGGTGAAGGACAAGCGCCCCGTCACCCTGCAGGATCTCGACGGCGTATCGCGTGAACATCCTGTCGCGGTTCATCATCGCGGCGGCCATACCAGCTACTACAACAGCAAGGCTTTTGAATTGGCAGGCGTCACACGCGATACGCCCAATCCGCCGGGTGGCACCTACGACAAGGATGCCGCGGGCAATCTCAATGGCCGCGTGACTGATCAGGCGCTGGCGAAACTGCGTGCCGCGGGCATGAGACCCGCGTTCAGCGATGCGGAAGCGCGCAAGCGCAGCCAGGACGGCATGGCGCACATCTCCAAGCAGTTCGTGCGTTACGGACTCACCAGCGTGCACCACGAATCCGGTCCGCTCGCCTCCTTGCAGGAAGTTCGAGCGCGGGGTGACTTGTTGCACCGGGTGAACTACCAGCTCGGTCGCGATGCGCTCGAGTCGATGATCGCGACGGGCACACACACCGGTCTCGGCGACGAATGGTTGCGCATCGGCGCGACCATGGAACACACCGTGGACGGTTCATTCTCCGAGCGCACGATGGCGCTCAGCATCCCCTACCCCGGCAGAAAGGACGGGTACAAGGGCAACCTCACCGAAACGCAGGAAGTACTGGACGCCTGGGTGGAGCGAGTCCACCGAGCGGGAATCCAGATCAATTGCCATGCCAATGGCGACGTGGCGATCGATGCAACGCTGACTGCCATCGAGCGCGCGCAAAAGGTGTTCCCGGTCGCGGACGCGCGGCCCAAGATCACGCACTGCACGCTGATCAACGACGATCTTGTCAGGCGGATAAAGCAAGTTGGCGCAGTGCCGATGCCGTTCACGACATACGCCTACTACAACGCAGACAAATTCCACTTCTATGGCGAAGACCTCATGCGCCGGAGCATGGCCTACCGCTCGTTCATCGACGCGGGCATTACGCCTGCGGCGGGCTCTGACTTTTCGCCCGGACCGTTCGCGCCGCTGATGGGCATCCAGGGCATGGTCACGCGCACGGGATGGAACGGCGAGAAGTGGGGGGTCAATCAGCGGGTGAGCGTGGACGAAGCGATCCGCATCAACACGCTGAACGGCGCATACGCCTCGCATGAGGAAAACATCAAGGGTTCAATCACCGTCGGCAAGCTCGCCGACTTCGTAGTCCTCGACAAGGACCCCCACAAGGTGCCGGTGGAATCCATCAAGGACATCAAGATCGTGCGCACGGTCACCGGCGGTCGGACCGTCTACGAGGCCTGATCACTGACTTCTTGAACGGCTCGCATCGCCTGTTCGATGGCGACCGAAGTTTCAGCCATTGCCCCTGAATCCGCATTGGCAATCGAGATGCGCCCGAATCGCTTTCTGCCGATGATGTGCGGCTCCTGCCCCGGGGCAAACTCCGGGTCGAATAACGAGGAGTAGCTGTAGGCGTAGCCGTGAGGCCAGCGATTGATGGTGATCGCGAGGATGTCCCGCAGGGGGTCAAAACCGCCCGGGCCGAACATCCGGCCGAGCTGATCGCGTACCTGCTGTTCGAAAGTCTCAAATGAAGTGGCCAGAATCTCGGCACGGCCGGCTCGATACTGATCCTTGAGCGGCAATCCTGGAAACGTTGGCACGCGGACCAGGTGCAAAACGCACGGCTCGTCCGGCGACTGCGTGAACCGGTAGGAGCCGATGCTCACGGGGAAGTCCATATAGACTTCGGAAAAATAGCTGCCAGCGCAATACGCCGTCGATACACCGAGCTTTTTCAGCGCCTGCCAGTTGCGGATGACGACCGTCCCGTACACCAACGGCACCTTGACACAATAGGCAAGCCCGTCGCGCTGCGCTTTGGACATCTCCGGGCAAATATAGGGAATGACCATGTTCCAGCAGGCAAGAATCACCTTGTCTGCCCGAACGCTGCGGGCCTCACCTTTCTGGACGTAGGTGACCTCAACCGCGGATGAGTTCTCCACGTCACCGACATGCTTCGCCGCAACCACGGTGCTGTTCAGGCGAATCCGCACCCTCGATTGGCGCCGGTCGAGCCGGGAATAGTCCATCTGCGCAGTGACGATGTCCTCCATCGTGCTCCCTGGAGCGGAGCCCGGCACGAGGGAGCGCACCAGCAGCCGCGCGATCGACGCATTGCCATCGGGAAAGTGATTGATGTACGGCTCACTATCGAACATCGATGAACCGTCCCCGAACCCAAGCCCCACCGCGACCGCCGAAGGCAAGACGAAAATACCGCCTTCTGCATCGACTGAGTCCGCGCCCGAACCGAAGGAGCCATGCGTCCGCTGCTGATAGTACTGCAGGATTTCAGGCGCGACCTTGGCGTACTTCTCGAGGAAGGTCTTGATGCTGATGCCGCGAAGCAATTTGCGCTTTTCGTCTATCGACATTCCCGGCAAGTAGTCTCGCTCCTCCAGAAACAGGCGCCGCATGTCGGACTTACCCTGCTCACTGAATGGCGCTTCGATGAGGAACGCTTCCAGCTTCTTCGCGTCAAAGTGGTGATCGTTGAAATCGACGCCGACCTGATTGCGAGCCAGCGTGTCCTTGCCGAAAACGCTCTTGTCAAAAAAACACGCGTCCGCCATGCCGTGACGTTTGCGGAAACCCTGGTCGTAATACTTCTCGAAGCG
>JBDTTE010000373.1:0-2777 GCA_039930785.1 Betaproteobacteria bacterium
AAGACCACGCTGCTGCGCTGTATCAATTTTCTCGAGGAGTACCAGGGCGGCCGCATCCTGGTCGATGGTGCGCTCGTCGGTTACCGCGATTCGGTCAACCGCGCCAGGCTCACGGACGCGGTGGTCGCACGCATGCGCGCCGATGTCGGCATGGTGTTCCAGGGCTTCAATCTTTTTCCGCACATGACCGCATTACAGAACGTCATGCTGGGCCTGCGCGAAGTGCGCAAGCTCGACGAAGCGAGTGCCCGCAAGCGCGCAGTCGCCTGGCTGGAGCGCGTGGGACTGGCGGACAAGCTCGCCTCCTTTCCAGCGCAGCTGTCGGGCGGACAGCAGCAGCGGGTGGCCATTGCGCGCGCAGTGGCCATGGAACCGAAAGTGATGCTGTTCGACGAAGCGACGTCTGCACTCGACCCCGAGCTGGTGGGTGAAGTCCTCGGCGTCATGGCCGATCTCGCACGCAGCGGCATGACCATGCTGGTGGTCACCCACGAGATGCGCTTCGCGCGCGAAGTCGCACACCGGGTCGTGTTCATGGATCAGGGCGTGATCGTCGAAGAGGGCAGCCCGCAGCAGATCTTCGACGATCCGCGGACCGATCGCCTCAAGGCCTTCCTGAAGCATTTCTCGTCCGGGCTGTAACCCCGACTTACTGACATCTCGCTGTCACCGTTGCGTGATTGCGCGCTCACCCGTCGGTATGTTTTGCTTGATTGCGTGCATGCCTTGCTTCGCATGCGCTTTCTTTGTGCGTGTTTTACACAGGTTCGGGGGCCTACAGCCGTAAACATCCCTAGTTTCCCGGTGGTCCCGATTTTGCATTGGTCGCAATCGACAGATCGATTTCGCCGGTGACCGCCGGCAATCGGAAAGGAAAAATCATGGCCAGCGTGCAGTCTGGAAAACCCCGCAGCACTGTCTCTCGCAACAGCGTAAACAGCAAGACCCCGAGCAAACCGGCGCCCGCCGCCGCGGCGACGCCGAAAAAGACCCTGACCGTAACGAAAAAGGCGAAAGCCGCCCCGCCTCCGAAGGTGCCTGCCACCGGGTCGGACGCTTGGCGCGAGATGGTGGCAACGGCCGCCTACCATCGCGCCGAGGCACGCGGCTTCATCGGCGGGTCGTCCGAACAGGACTGGTTCGAGGCCGAGGCCGAGATCATGGCCACGTTGGTCGGCAAGCCCGTCTAGTTTCCCGCGCCGGACCGGTTCCGGCGCCGATACGGCAGGCGGAACAACGCCTGGCCCCTTACGCCCCGTCGTTCTATGCGACGCCGGGCTGCTGTTGTACGCTTCCTCCCTTTGTATTTTTGAGAATCTCGCCGGGAGGAGCATGGCCAGCAACCGAAAAAAACCCGAAGAACTCCGCAGCCACCGTTGGTACGGTGCGCAGGACCTGCGCTCCTTCGGCCATCGTTCGCGCACGTTACAAATGGGCTTTGCGCACGAGGATTACAAAGGCAAGCCCGTGATCGCGATCATCAATACCTGGAGTGACATCAACAACTGTCACTCCCACTTTCGCCAGCGCGCGGAAGAGGTCAAGCGCGGCGTCTGGCAGGCCGGTGGCTATCCGCTGGAAATGCCCGCCATCGCGCTGGCCGAAGTTTTCCAGAAACCGACGACGATGATGTACCGCAACTTCCTGGCGATGGAGACCGAGGAGCTGCTGCGTTCCTATCCCGTGGACGGCTGCGTATTGATGGGCGGCTGCGACAAGACCACGCCGGGATTGCTGATGGGTGCGTTCAGCATGAACCTGCCCGCGATCTTCATGCCGGCGGGACCGATGCTGCGCGGAAACTGGCGCGGCAAAACCCTGGGGTCCGGTTCGGACGTCTGGAAATACTGGGATGAATTGCGCGCCGGCAACATCACCGAGCGCGACTGGCGCGAAATCGAGAACGGCATTTCGCGCTCGCCAGGTACCTGCATGACCATGGGCACGGCGTCGACCATGACCGGCGTTGCCGAAGCGCTTGGATTCAGCCTGCCCAACTCGGCGACGATTCCGGCGGTCGATTCGAACCACAGCCGCATGGCCGACTACACCGGCCGGCGCGTCGTCGACATGGTCTGGGAAGACTTGAAGCCGCGCGACATCCTCACGGAGAAATCCTTCGACAACGCGATCCGCGTGCTGATGGCGCTCGGCGGTTCGACCAATGGGCTGATCCATGTGATCGCGATGGCCGGCCGTGCGGGCATCAACATTCCGCTCGAGCGCTTCGAGGAGATCGGTCGCAAGACGCCTTACCTGGTGAACATGCGCCCCTCCGGCAAATACCTGATGGAGGATTTCTATTACGCCGGCGGCTTGAGTGCGATGCTGGAAGGCATGCGCGACTTGCTCGATCTCGACGAGAAGACCTGTACCGGCAAGACGCTGGGCGAGGACATCGCCGGATCGCAAATCTATGACGCCGATGTGATTCGCACGCCGGCCAATCCGATGCAGCCGGAAGGCGGCCTGATCGTGCTGCGCGGCAATCTCGCACCGGACGGCGCCGTCATCAAATCGACGGCCGCGGATCCAAAGCTGTTGAAGCACGCCGGCCGCGCCATGGTGTTCGACGACTACAACGACATGGCGGCGCGCATCGACAGCCCGGACCTCGATGTCGATGGCGACTCCGTGCTGATCCTTCGAAATGCCGGCCCGCTCGGCGGCCCCGGCATGCCGGAGTGGGGCATGCTGCCCATTCCGAAGAAGCTGCTGAAGCAGGGCGTGCGCGACATGGTGCGCATTTCCGACGCGCGCATGAGCGGCACCAGCTA
>JBDTTE010000374.1:0-2761 GCA_039930785.1 Betaproteobacteria bacterium
TTGATCCAGCGCGCGCGCAGTTACGTCTACACGACGGCGAGCCCGCCCGCGCTCGCGGCTGCGGTGCTGAAGAGCATTGAACTCATTCGCACCGAGGGCTGGCGGCGCGCGCGCCTCGCCGATCTTGTCGCTCGACTCCGGACCGGGTTGAAATTGCGTCGCTGGCAGCTGTCAGCTTCGAACACGGCAATCCAGCCGCTGATCGTCGGGGACAATGCGGAAGCCGTGCGCCTGAGCGCGACGCTGGAAGCCCGCGACATTCTTGTTCCCGCAATCCGGCCGCCGACGGTACCCAAAGGCAGCGCACGCCTGCGTATTTCACTCTCCGCCGCGCACGCCGACGCTGACGTTGATACCCTGATCGAAGCCCTGCACGATGTGCAGACGGAGATTGCATGAATGATGCGCTGACGCCCGACAAGTTGCAGATGCGCCGCTCGTTCGGAAAAGCGGCCCGCACCTACGACGAAGCGGCGGTGCTGCAGCGGGAAGTCTGCACGCGCGCGCTCGAGCGACTCGAACTCGTGAAGCTCGACCCCGCGGCCATACTCGACGCGGGGTGCGGCACCGGTTTCGCCGCGCAGGCGCTTCACACCCGTTACCCGCGCGCGACCCTGATAGGCCTCGACATCGCCGAGAGCATGCTGCAAGCCGCGCGTGCGCGCGTGCCGACATGGAAGAAATGGTTGGGACGCAGTCGCGATGTATTTATCTGTGGCGACAACGAACGCCTGCCGGTTGGATCGGCCAGCGTCGATATGGTGTGGTCGAACCTGGCTTACCAGTGGGCGATCGATTTGCCGGCAGTGTTCGCGGAATGCCAGCGCGTGTTGCGCCCCGGCGGCCTGCTGATATTCACGACCCTCGGGCCGGACACGCTAAAGGAACTGCGCGTGGCCACGGTGGGCGCGGTGCGCGTCAACCGCTTCATCGACATGCACGACATCGGCGACATGATGGTCGGCGCGGGTTTCGCCGATCCGGTCATGGACATGGAATACCTGACGCTGACTTACACGGACGCCAGATCGCTTATGCGCGAGCTCAAGTCGATCGGCGCCCATAACGTTGCGGCGGGCCGCCAGCGAGGCTTGACCGGCCGGCGCTCCATGCGGGAGATCGAGCAGCGCTACGAATCGTTTCGGGAAAACGGCCGCCTGCCCGCGACATTCGAGGTCGTCTACGGCCACGCGTGGAAGCCGATGCCGCGCTTCGGACCGGGCGGCCGCCCGGTCATCGATATCAAGTCGCGGTAGAGAATTGTCTTGATCCGTCACCCGTCACCCGTACTTCGTCACGATTTTTTCGTCACCGGCACCGATACCGGTGTGGGCAAGACGGTCGTTGCAACCGCGCTGCTTCATGCCTTTGCGCATGCCGGCGAGCGCGTCATCGGCATGAAACCTGTGGCGAGCGGGATGCGCGAGGGCTCCATCGGCCACGCCAATGAAGACGTCGAGGCGCTCGTCGCTGCGTCGAACGTCGATGCGCCCATCGAACTCGTCAATCCGTACAGTTTCCGGCCGGCGATCGCGCCGCATCTGGCGGCTCGGCAGGCGGGGTGCGACATTTCAATTGAACATATTCGCATTTGCCATGAAGCACTGGCCGGGCGCGCCGGATGTGTGGTCGTGGAAGGTGCAGGCGGCCTGCTCGTGCCGTTGAACGCGACCGAAGACTGGCGCGACGTGGTGGAGGCCCTGCAGGTTCCGGTCATCCTGGTCGTCGGCATGCGGCTGGGCTGCCTGAACCATGCTCTGCTGACCGCGGACGCGCTCCACGGTCGCGGCCTGTCCTTCGCCGGGTGGGTTGCCAACTGCGTCGAAGCGGATATGCCGCTGTTCGACGAAAACGTCGAGACATTGCGTGCACGCCTCGGCGCGCCTTTGCTGGGTATCATGCCGCACGCGCCGGACGCGAATCGGGCCCGAACAGCGCTCGATCTCGAGATTTTGCGGCAGCCATCGCTCTGAAATTCCCCGCGAGGCACGCGTCCGTAATTTGCGACGCTCGCGTCTGTAAATCGATGTTGACGCAGGCCTCGATCAGCGGCTGTTCGGTTGCCACGGCATAGCCCTTGTGCGACAATCCGGCCGCTTAAAAGCGACGGGATTGAGTCTTGCAAACCTTGCGCGAGGGCCTGCAAACAAGCCCCCCACGGTCGTGCGGGGAGCATGCGAAAACGGGATTTGGCATGATCTGCAAATGAGCGGCGAAGCGGTGGAAAGCGCAAGGTTCGTTGCACGACGCAACCATTCCCCCTCTCCTGGCGGCAATTTTCTCGTTGTTGGTTCTCTGGCAGTAGTAGTCCTCGTGATTTCCCTCGGGTTCGCACTCAATGGCGCCTGGCTGGTGTTTCCTTTCGCGGGCGTGGACATCCTGGCGGTGTTTCTCGCATTCCGGTATGTGAAACGTCACGCCGGAGACTACGAAAGCATCGTGCTCGAGGACGAGCGCGTGGTACTGGAAAGCCAGCGCCGCAAGAAGATCGAAAGGTTCGAATTCAACCGCCACTGGGTGCAGATGTCGTTTACCGAGCCCCGGGGTCGAGCGCGCGGCCGCCTGGTATTGCGGTCCCACGGGCGGGAGGTCGAGTTCGGCGTTCATTTGAACGGGGAGCAGCGCGCCGCGGTGGCGCGCCGCCTGAAAGAACACCTGAGAAACCGTTAATACAAAAGGCAATCTTTTGGGGGAAGCATGATCAATACGCTGTTTCGGAAAATGTTCGCAGGCGCACTGATGTCCCTGGTTCCGGCGCTCG
>JBDTTE010000375.1:0-2759 GCA_039930785.1 Betaproteobacteria bacterium
TTTTTTACCAGGTGATTCATCTTGAAGTCCGAACAATTCTTTGCCTCCAGTCCGCGCGGGCTGGAGCAGGTCCTTGCCGAAGAACTCACCACGCTTGGTGCGGCCGATGTCACACCTGCCGACGGTGGCGTCGGATTCAGCGGAGAAGCTTCGCTGGCCTATGCGGTCAATCTGAACAGCCGTATTGCGAGCCGCGTGCTCAGGCGGATCGCTTCGGGTACCTATCGCAACGAGGAAGATATCTATCGCGGCGTCAACGCCATCGACTGGAAGAGTTTGTTCGACCCTGCATTGACCATCCGCGTGAAGGTTTCCGCGATTGGCAGTCCGCTCAGGAGCCTGGAGTTCATCACGTTACGCATCAAGGATGCGGCGTGCGACAAGTTCCGCGCGCAAACCGGCCAGCGGCCGAACGTGGATACCGCGCAACCGGATGTACGCATCCACGCTTTCTTGCAGGAGCAGCAGTACACGCTCTATCTCGACACCTCGGGCGAGCCCCTGTTCCGGCGCAGCACTCGCCACATCGGCGAGGCGCCGCTGCGTGAGAATCTTGCGGCGGGCATTCTCAGCCTGTGCGGATGGACGCCCGAGCTGCCGCTGCTCGACCCGATGTGCGGCGGCGGCACTTTCCTGCTGGAGGCCGCACGGATCTCGCTTGGCATCGCCCCGGGTGCGAACCGTCATTTTGCCTTTGAAAAATTGAACGACTACGACGACAGGAAATGGCAGGCCATCAAGTCCGCGGCACAATCTCGCCCCGCGCCGAATCCCTCGCCGCAGTTGTTCGGTAGCGATTTGTACGGCGACGCATTGAAGCTTGCACGCGAGAATTTCGCCGCTCTCGGCCTCGAGCATGTTGTCAGCCTCAAGCAGGCCAACGTACTGGAAGTATCGGCACCCGCGCAGGAAGGCGTCTTCGTTACCAATCCGCCCTATGGCGTGCGCATCGGAGAGCTCGATGAACTCGCGACGTTTTATCCGAAGCTGGGAACCGTGCTGAAGCAGAAATTCCCCGGCTGGCGCGCCTATCTGTTCACCGCGGACTTGAGGTTGCCGAAGCTGATCGGCCTGTCACCATCGAAACGCACGCCGCTCTACAACGGCGCGCTGGAGTGCAGGCTCTATGAGTTCAAGATGGTTTCGGGGGCGATGAGGCGGGAGAAATCAGGCGCGAGGCACTAGGCACGAGGTAAGAAGCCTTTGGATCTTCCTAGAGCCTAGTGCCTAGTGCCTCGCGCCTGCGGTCAGACGATATTCAAATGATCCACACCCGAAGTCAGATCCCGTTCCTTCGTTTCCTTGCCGTGCAGCTTGATCTGCAGGCGCAGCTCATTCATCGAGTCGGCATTGCGCATGGCGTCTTCGTAACTGATCTTGCCGCCCTCGTACAGGTCGAACAGCGCCTGGTCGAAGGTCTGCATGCCCATTTCGCGCGACTTCTTCATGATTTCCTTGATCTCGTGGACTTCGCCCTTGAATATCAGGTCGGAGATCAAAGGTGAATTCAGCAGGATTTCGATCGCCGCCGCGCGCCCCTTCGTTTCTTTCAAGGGAATCAGCCGCTGCGAAATGAGGCCTTTCAGGTTCAGCGATAAATCCATCAGCAACTGCATGCGGCGCTCTTCCGGGAAGAAGTTGATGATCCGGTCAAGCGCCTGGTTCGCGCTGTTGGCGTGCAGGGTGCCCATGCACAAGTGACCGGTTTCGGCAAACGCGATCGCATGTTCCATGGTTTCGCGGTCGCGGATTTCGCCAATGAGAATGACATCCGGTGCCTGGCGCAGCGTGTTCTTCAGCGCCGCCTCCCAGGACTGCGTGTCGACGCCGACTTCGCGCTGCGTGATCACGCAATTCTTGTGTTCGTGCACGTATTCGATCGGATCCTCGATCGTAATGATGTGGCCGTGGCTGTTCTCGTTGCGGTAACCGATCATCGCGGCGAGGGTCGTCGACTTGCCGGAGCCCGTGCCCCCGACCATGATCACCAGTCCGCGCTTGGTCATCACGACGTCCTTGAGCACCGGCGGTAACCCGAGATCGTCCATCTTCGGAATGGTGGTGGTGATCGTCCGCAGAACGATGCCGACACGCGCCTGTTGTACGAAGGCGTTGACACGGAAGCGCCCGATGCCGGGCGGGTTGACGGCGAAGTTGCACTCGTGCGTGGCTTCGAATTCCTGCGCCTGCTTGTCGTTCATCAGCGAGCGCGCGAGTTCCTGTGTGTGCTGCGGCGTCAGGCTCTGGTTCGAGACCGGCGTCATCTTGCCGTCGAGCTTGAACGCCGGCGGAAAGCCCGCCGTTATGAACAGGTCGGACGCCTTTTTCGCCACCATGGCGCGCAACAGTTCATGAATGAATTTGACGGCCTGATCTCGTTCCATGCACTACTCCTGGCAAAACTGCGGGTGCTTGCGGCTTGCGCCGGTTAGTTGAACGCGTCCTTGTTGGCCGCCTTCGTTCGCGCCTCTTCCTTGCCGATGATGTTGCGCTTGACCAGTTCGGTGAGGTTCTGGTCGAGGGTTTGCATGCCGAGCTGCTGGCCCGTCTGAATCGCGGAGTACATCTGCGCGATCTTGGCTTCGCGAATCAGGTTACGGATGGCTGGCGTGCCGATCATGATCTCGTGCGCCGCCGCGCGTCCGCTGCCGTCCTTGGTTTTGCAAAGCGTCTGCGAAATGACCGCGCGCAGCGATTCGGACAGCATCGCGCGCACCATTTCCTTTTCGGCCGCCGGGAACACGTCGATGATCCGGTCG
>JBDTTE010000376.1:0-2746 GCA_039930785.1 Betaproteobacteria bacterium
AATTCCCCGCCGCCGTGCAGGTGGAACGCGATCGGGTGCACATCCTTGAACTCATCCGCGTCGTATTTCTGCACGTAGTCCCACAACGCTTTGCTGTCGCCTTCGGCATTGCGCGTGAAGAACGGCAACTCAAAGACCTCGACGAGCGGAAAGCGCCCGGCCGAATATCCCACGACCGTCCAGATCACGTCGACCACGCCGTCCTTGACCTGGTCATAGAGCTGCGGCACCGAGCCCCCGAGTTGCATGGACGGATAGATCTGGCATTTGATGCGATTCTTCGATTCCGCCGCGAGCTTCGCGCACCACGGCTCCAATACTTTCTGCTGGGCCGTCGAGGTCGGCGGCAGGGGATGGTGGACCTTGAGGATGATTTCCTGCGCACGCAGGGAACAGGCGCACACCAGCAGCACGGCCGCGAGCACGTACAAATGCACTTGCCTCATCGTCTCTCTCCTCCGATCAAAACACCGCGTCGGCGCACACCATGCTGCAGTGCTACGGCTCGACCCCGTGGGCGGCGATGTTAAACTCGCCTCGCATCCATTCCCACCTACAACGATAGCAAGAGGAATTGCGCGTGGCAAAGACCATCGACTATTACTTTTCTCCCGCCTCACCCTGGACCTACTTCGGGCATGCGCGTTTCGCCGAGATCGCCCGCAAGCACGGCGCGACGATCGCGCCGAAACCCGTCGATTTCGGACGCATCTTCCCGCTGTCAGGCGGTGTGCCGGTCTCCAAGCGCCCGCCCCAGCGCCAAGCCTACCGCATGGTCGAACTCGAACGCTGGCGCAAGCATCTTGGCATTTCGCTGAACCTGGAACCGAAGTTCTTTCCTTTTGACGCCAGGCTCGCGGCACTGGCGATCGTCGCAACCGGCGAGGTCAACCAGTCCATGAAACTGATCGGCGCCTGCCTGCGCGCCTGCTGGGCCGAGGAAAAGAATATGGCGGATGAAAACGAGCTCGGCGCGGTGATCCGCGCGACCGGCCTGGACAGCAGCATGCTGTTGAAGCAGGCGCAATCGCCCGCGATCGTAGCGCGCTTCGACGCATTCACAGAGGAAGCCATTGCCCGCCAGGTGTTCGGTGCGCCGACCTACGTGTACAAAAACGAATTGTTCTGGGGCCAGGATCGATTGGAGTTTCTGGATCGGGCGCTGGCGAGCGGTTAGTCCGCTCGCGAGCGCCAGGCGCGAGGCACTAGGCACTAGGCACTAGGCACTAGGCACTAGGCGCCAGGATTTAAAACCTCGTGCCCAGTGCCTCGCGCCTAGTGCCTGACGACGGGTGCGTCGCCGCGCAGCGGGCGCGCACTAGTCGTTACGCAACCTCGGCTTGAACCCCGCGACGTCGAGCACCGATACGATCTGCTTCACGTGATCGTGGCCGCGCGTTTGCAGGACGAAATCGACCACGGCGGACTGCACCGGCAGATGCGTGAACGCGCGCTCGTGATGGACTTCAACGATGTTGGCATTGACCTCGGCGAGCATCGCGCTGACTTTTGCCAGGGCCCCCGGTTGATCGCGCAGTTCGACCTGCAACCTTGTCAGGCGTCCGCCTCGTACCATCCCCCGCCCGACGATGTCGGTCATCATCAGCGGATCGATATTGCCGCCGGACAGCACGACACCGACCTTGGCGTTTGCGAACCGCGCGCGATCGCGCAGCAACGCTGCAAGGCCCACAGCGCCCGCCCCTTCGACGACTGTCTTTTCGATTTCCAGCAACAGGAGCATCGCCTGCTCGATGTCGCTTTCGTCGACCAGGACGATGCCCTCGACCTCGCGACGAATGATTTCCAGGGTGAGCCGGCCGGGCTCCTTGACCGCGATACCATCGGCAATGGTGTTACTCCCAAACGTCGGTTCAGAGCCATTCAATGCCGCCAGCATCGATGGAAACCGCACGGTCTCGACCCCGATCACCCGAATTGCCGGATTGATCGCCTTCGCCGCTATCGCCATGCCGGAGATCAGGCCTCCCCCGCCCACCGGGACGACCAGGATCTCGAGATCCGGATGCGCCTCGAGCATTTCCAGCGCAATGGTCCCTTGGCCGGCAATGATTTTTTCATCGTCGTAGGGGTGCAGCAACGTGAGCCGTCGTTGCGCCATGACCTGCAACGCGTGCGCCTTGGCCTCGTCGAAATTCTCGCCGTGGAGGATGACCTCGGCGCCGAATGCCCGCGTGTGCTCGACCTTCACGTGCGGTGTGAATCGAGGCATGACGATTACCGCGGGCACGCCCAGACGTTTTGCATGATAGGCGACGCCTTGCGCATGATTGCCGGCGGAAACTGCGATGACGCCAGCGTTGCGTTGTGGGGCGTCGAGTGCAAGCAGCTTGTTGAGCGCGCCGCGCTCTTTGAACGATGCGGTGAACTGGTGGTTCTCGAATTTGAGATAGACCTGCGCACCGGTGATGTCGGACAGCGTGCGTGATTGCAGACAGGCCGTAGCGAGCACGGCGCCGGAGATGGCGGTCGCGGCTTCGCGAATGGATTGCAGTGAAACCGTCATCGAATCGACCCCCTCTTTGCCTTACGGCACTCTAACGGACTGCTCCTTGCGCGGGCAACAAAAAACCCGCCGAAGCGGGTTTCCTGCGCGGCACACCAGATAGTGCTCAGGCGGCCTGGATATTCGACGCCTGCTTGCCTTTGGGTCCGGTCGTCACTTCGAAGCTGACCTTCTGGCCTTCCTTCAGCGTCTTGGATCCCTGCATGGTGATCGCAGAGA
>JBDTTE010000377.1:0-2728 GCA_039930785.1 Betaproteobacteria bacterium
CGTCGGCAACGATGACGGGCAAGCCGGTTTCTTCCATCAGCAGCCGGTCGATGTCGCGCAACAGCGCGCCGCCGCCGGTCAGGACCATGCCTTTTTCCGCGATGTCGGCCCCGAGTTCAGGAGGCGTCTGTTCGAGTGCCGACTTCACCGCGCTGACAATACTGTTCAGCGGGTCGGTCAGCGCTTCCAGGATTTCGTTGCTGGAGATGGTGAAGCTGCGCGGGATGCCCTCCGCGAGGTTGCGGCCCTTGACTTCCTTTTCACGGACTTCCGAGCCCGGGAAGGCGGAACCGATCTCCTTCTTGATCTCTTCGGCCGTGGTCTCGCCGATGAGCATGCCGTAATTGCGGCGGATGTAGTTGATGATGGCTTCGTCGAATTTGTCGCCACCGACGCGTACGGAACCGGAATAGACGATGCCGCCCAGGGAAATCACGCCGACTTCCGTGGTGCCACCGCCGATGTCGACCACCATCGAGCCTGTCGCTTCCTCGACCGGGAGGCCTGCGCCGATTGCGGCGGCCATCGGCTCCTCGATCAGTTCTACCTTGCGCGCACCCGCGCCGTAAGCCGATTCGCGAATCGCGCGGCGCTCGACCTGCGTCGAGCCGCAGGGCACGCAGATGACGATGCGCGGGCTCGGCGAGAACAGGCGGGAATCGTGCACTTTCTTGATGAACTGCTTGAGCATCTGCTCGGTGACGGTGAAGTCGGCAATCACGCCGTCCTTCATCGGGCGAATGGCCGTAATGTTGCCCGGCGTGCGCCCCAGCATCTGTTTGGCCGCCAATCCGACTTCCTGGATGACCTTCTTGCCATTCGGGCCACCTTCCTGGCGAATGGCGACTACCGAGGGTTCATTGAGAACGATCCCCTTGCCGCGCACATAAATCAGCGTGTTCGCGGTACCGAGATCGATGGCCAGATCGTTGGAAAAGTAGCCGTTTAGAAATCCGAGCATGGATGAGTCCGGGCGTTAGTGTCGGGATGTTTCGCCGCAGCACGACGCGTGCGGGGAAAAGGATGCCGTATGATACCCTATCGATCTGCCGTGGTTAATTCAAAAATACGGGGCAAATACCCGGTATTTAGACGGGTAACCGACCCAATCCCGCCCACGCGCCAGAAGCCACCGATTGGAAGACCTCCGCAAAATGCCACTCACTCCAAGCGACGTCAAACGCATTGCCCACCTCGCTCGCATCGAGATTACCGATACCGAATCCGGGCAGGCGCTCGCGCAATTGAACGACATTTTCGGAATGATCGAACGATTGCAGTCGGTGGACACCGCCGGCATCGAACCGATGTCGCACCCGCTTGGCGGCAGCCAGCGCCTGCGTGAGGACCGGGCCTGCGACCAGGTCGACCGCGAGGCGTTCATGAGGAACGCACCCGCCGGGCAGGATGGCTTGTTTCTCGTCCCTCGCGTCATCGAGTAGGCGGCCCGCATGTTCGACAGGTCGGTGGCCGAACTCGGCCGCGCCCTTTCTTCCAGGCAGATTTCGTCGGTTGAGCTGGCGCAGCTATACCTCGACCGCATCGAGCGCCACCGCGACTTGAACGCATTCCTGGACGTACGTCCCGATGTCACGCTCAAGCAGGCCCGCGCCGCGGATGCGCGCATCGCGCGCGGCGATACGACCCCCCTGACCGGCGTACCCATCGCGCACAAGGACATATTCGTCACGCGCGATTTCAACTCCACGGCGGGGTCGCGCATGTTGAAGGGTTATATGAGCCCGTTCGACGCGACCGTCGTGGAGAATCTCGGCAACGCCGGCATGGTCGCACTCGGCAAGCTCAACTGCGACGAGTTCGCCATGGGCTCCTCGAACGAAAACAGCTACTACGGAAACGTGCTGAACCCGTGGGACAAGGGCGCCGTGCCCGGCGGCAGTTCCGGCGGCTCGGCCGCGGCCGTGGCTGCACGCATCGCCCCTGCCGCGACCGCCACGGATACCGGCGGCTCGATCCGCGAACCCGCGGCGTTCTCCGGCGTCACCGGCATCAAGCCCACCTACGGACGCGCCTCCCGCTGGGGCATGATCGCGTTCGCTTCCAGCCTGGATCAGGCCGGCATCATGACGACGTCCGCCGAAGACGCGGCCCTGATCTTCAATGCCATGCTCGGATTCGATGCGAAGGACTCGACCAGCGTGGAACGGGAGGCGGAGGACTACACGCGCGCGCTTTCGCAAGACATCAAGGGATTGCGCATCGGCGTACCGAAGGAGTTTTTCGGCGAGGGCCTGCAACCCGACATCGAGCAAGCGGTGCGCGAAGGGCTGGCCGAATACGTGCGGCTCGGCGCAAAGCTCGTGGACATTTCGCTGCCGAACGCGGCGCTTGGCATTCCGGTCTATTACGTGATTGCGCCCGCCGAATGCTCCTCGAACCTGAGCCGGTTCGACGGTGTGCGCTATGGCCACCGCGCCGCGAAGTACGGCGACCTGGACGACATGATCCGCAAATCGCGCGCCGAAGGTTTCGGGCCGGAACCGCGGCGGCGCATCCTGATCGGAACGTACGTGCTGTCCCACGGCTATTACGACGCCTACTACATCCAGGCGCAGAAGGTACGCCGCCTCATCGCCGATGAATTCCAGCGCGCCTTCCAGCAATGCGACATCATCGCCGGCCCGGTCACGACCAGCGTCGCCTTCGGCTTCGGCGAAAAGGCGGCCGATCCCGTGGCCATGTACCTGTCCGATCTCTACACCATTCC
>JBDTTE010000378.1:0-2710 GCA_039930785.1 Betaproteobacteria bacterium
AATGATAATTTTCAGTATTGGTTTCCTCAGTTTTCCCTCTGCGTCCTCCGCGTCCTCCGCGGTGAGCGCTTTCTTTAGAGCATTCGCTAGCAAACAAAAGGAACGAACATGGTCCACGTCATCGCCACCATAGAACTCCATCCCGGTACCCGCGACAAATTCCTCGCCGAGTTCCGCAAGCTCGTCCCCGACGTCAAGGCCGAGGTCGGCTGCATCGAATACGGCCCGACCATCGACGCCGAGACCGACATCGCGATCCAGTACAAACTTGGACCGGATCGTGTCGTTGTCATCGAGAAATGGGAGAACGTCGCGGCACTGAAGGCCCACGGCGTCGCGCCGCACATGCAGGCCTATCGCGCGAAGGTCAAAGACTACGTCAAGGGCATGGAGCTGCGCGTGCTATCGCCGGCCTGATAGTGGAATAACCGGGTAGCCCGCGATGCCCTCGCGCCACGATGCCTGGTTCATGCGGGTTCGCCTGAAGCCGCGCCAGCTTCTATTGCTGGTGAGCATCGACGAACTCGGCAACATCCATCGGGCCGCCGAGCAACTGGGCATGACGCAGCCGGCGGCCTCGAAGCTGCTGAAGGAACTGGAAAGCGTGCTCGAGGTTCCGCTGTTCGACCGGTTGCCGCGCGGCATGCGTCCGACCTGGTATGGCGAGATCATGATCCGCCACGCCAAGATGACGCTGGCGAACCTCGGCACCGCGCACGACGAGATCGCGGCGCTCAAATCCGGATTGAGCGGCCAGGTCGCGGTGGGTTGCATCATGCCGGCCGGCATCACGCTGCTGCCGCTCACGGTTGCCAAGCTCAAAGCGCACTACCCGCTGCTGCAGGTGCGCGTGGAACTGGATTCCAGCGATGCGCTGCTCGCACAGCTGACCGACAGCAGGCTCGACATCGCCGTGGCGCGCCTGTTCGAACATCACGACAAATCGGCCTTCGATTTCGAGCCGCTCGCCGAGGAGGCAATCTGCGTCGTGGCAAAGCGCGGTCATCCACTCACGCGAAAGCGAAAACTGCAGTTAAAGGATCTCGCACACCTGAGCTGGATCCTGCCGACAGGCAAGGTGATCCGGCATCGTTTCGACATGGTGTTTCGCGGCCTCGGACTGGAACCGCCGCAGAACGTGGTGAGCACGCCGTCGTTGCCCATCACCATCAGCCTGTTGCAGCATTCCGACATGGTCGCCACCGTGCCGATCGAAGTGGCCCAGCAATACCGCCAACACGGCATGGTCGAGCTCGTGCCGATCGATTTTCCCCTGAAGATGGACGCCTTCGGCATCATCGTCCGAAGCAACCGCCTGCTATCCCCCGCCGCCCAGACCATGCTGAAGACGTTGCGCGCCACCGCGTCGGAGATTTACTGAACGCATGCATGCCCGAACGGGCATCGCAGCGGCCGAAACTTTCATTGGACGTTGCGCGGATCCCGCGCCTACCATCGAGCGGATGAACTCGTCCTCTCGCACAAGCGTTGACGTACAGCCATTCGGCGCGCTTCCGAACGGCGCGCGCGCCTTCCTCTACACCCTGCGCAATGGCAGCGGCTTCGAAGCCCGAATCACGAATTACGGGGCGTCCATCGTTTCCATCCTGGCGCCGGATCGGCACGGCGCACTCGCGGATGTCGTGCTGGGGTTCGATGATTTCGAAGGCTACGCCAGCACCCGAAAATTCTTCGGAGCGACGGTCGGTCGATACGCCAATCGCATCGCCGGCGGTCGTTTCGTGCTCGGCAACAACAACTACACCCTGGCGACGAACAATGGCCCGAATCACCTGCATGGCGGATGGCTGGGGTTCGACAAGGCGGTCTGGACGGCGCCTGACATCGGGCGCAAGGGTGTTGTGCTCCTGCGCTACCGCAGCGTGGACGGGGAAGAAGGCTATCCGGGCAATCTGGATGCTGAAGTCAGTTTCGCGCTGACAAGCGACAACGCGTTACGGATCGACTACCGGGCAACGGCCGACCGACCCACGCCTGTCAACCTGACCAATCATTCGTTTTTCAACCTCGGCGGCGAACGCGATATTCTCGGCCACGAGGTAAAACTGTTCGCCGAGCGCTTCACGCCGGTGGACGACAAGCTCATCCCGTCCGGAGAACTGCGCGCGGTGGCCGGCACGCCCTTCGACTTCCGCGAGCCCGTGCGCATCGGAGCGCGCATCGATGCTGACGATGAGCAGCTCGCACGCGCCGGTGGCTACGACCACAACTTCGTCCTGGCAAAAAAGAGAGGGCAGCTCGCTGTGGCCGCGGAGGTCTATGACCGCAGGAGCGGCCGCGCGCTGCGCATGCTGACGACGGAGCCGGGTGTGCAGTTTTACTCCGGCAATTTCCTCGACGGCAGCATTACCGGAAAGGGTGGCGCCGTTTACACGCACCGTTACGGTTTTTGCCTCGAAGCGCAGCATTTTCCCGACTCACCGAACCAGCCGCACTTTCCGACAACGATCTTGCAGCCGGGGGAAACGTATCGGCAGACGACGATCTATCGCTTCGCCGCGCTCTAGGGGTGATGAGCAATGAGTAATGGGCAATGAGTAATGGGCAATGAGCAATGAGCAATGAGCAATGAGCAATGAGTGATGGAATAGAACTTTAGGTTCGAAAGAAAATTCTATTTCGCGCCAGCGGCGCTGGGAGTGTCCTGAATTCTGTGTGTGAGGCGGGATGAAACATTCTACGCGTGCGG
>JBDTTE010000379.1:0-2655 GCA_039930785.1 Betaproteobacteria bacterium
GCCGTCTGGTACTTGACCTGCTTCAGCGCGAAGCTGGATTTGATATTCCCCACGCCCGGGAGTTTCGTCAGGAATTTCAGGATGAATTCTTCCAGCAACTGGATATCCGCGACGACCACGCGGATCAGGTAGTCGGCGTCGCCGGTCATCAGATAACATTCCATGACTTCGGGACGCGCCTTGATTGCGGTTTCGAAGCGCTCAAGCGCGGCTTCGACCTGGCGTTCGAGCGTGACCTGGATGAACACACTGACCTTTAGTCCGACCTGCAGCGCGTCGAGCAAGGTGACGTAGCGGCTGATGTAGCCGGATTCTTCGAGTGCCCGAACGCGATTCAGGCACGGCGAGGGCGACAGGCCCACCGCTTTTGCGAGGTCAACATTGGGCATGCGGGCGTTGCCCTGCAACAGGCTCAGGATCTTCCAGTCTATCGAATCAAGTGGCATATACGGTATTTAATGCTGTTTATTGTGTCAATTGAAGATAATTATGCCTTATCGGCGTGCTTTTAGCGTGCCAAACGAAACCCCGTGCTTCGCAATCCACAGTAGCATTCGGTTTTGATTCACCGGCCAGCGGATCGCTTCGAATCTGCCTGCCTACCTAGGGAGATTCGAACGTGACTGACCTTTCCGACATCAGCGTTTCCGGCCTTTGGCGCGTGATCGCGCAGGATCTCGATCCGATCGAGACCAAGGAATGGCTGGACGCCTTCGATGCCATCGTCGAACACGAAGGCTCGGAACGCGCGACGTTCCTGCTGCGCAAGCTGCTCGATCACGCGCGCATGGTGCACGTGCCGATGCCGCCGGTGCTGAACACGCCCTACGCGAACACGGTGTCGCTGGCGGAGCAGCCGCAGTTTCCCGGTAATGCCGAAATCGAAGCGCGCATTTCGGCGCTGGTGCGCTGGAACGCTTTGGCGATGGTCGTGCGCGCGAATCGCGCAAATTCGGAACTCGGCGGGCACGTCGCGACGTATGCGTCGTCGGCCGATTTGTTCGAAGTCGGTTACAACCACTTCTTCCGTGCCGGCCAGGACGGCGACGCAATCTATTTCCAGCCGCACTCCGCACCAGGCGTCTATGCGCGCGCCTACATGGAAGGCCGGCTCAGCGAAGAAAGCCTCGACAACTATCGCCGCGAAACCGGCGGCAAGGGCCTGTCGTCGTATTGCCATCCGTGGCTGATGCCCGATTTCTGGCAATTCCCGACGGGCTCGATGGGCCTCGGTTCGATCACGTCGATCTACCAGGCGCGCTTCATGCGCTACCTCGAAGACCGCGGTGTGCTCGCCACCAAGGGCCGCAAGGTGTGGTGCTTCGTCGGCGACGGTGAAATGGACGAGCCGGAATCCATCGCCGGACTCGCGATGGCCGCGCGCGAAGGCCTCGATAACGTGATCTTCGTGGTGAACTGCAACCTGCAACGACTCGACGGTCCGGTGCGCGGCAACGGCTCGATCGTGCAGGAACTCGAAGGCTTGTTCGCCGGCGCCGGCTGGAACGTCGTGAAGGTCATGTGGGGCTCGGACTGGGATCCGTTGTTCGCGCGTGATCGCGACAACGTCATCCTCAAGCGCTTGCATGAAACGGTCGACGGTGAATTCCAGAAATACGCCGCCACCGATGGCCGCTTCAATCGCGAGGCCTTTTTCAGCAAGTACCCGGAATTGCAGGAACTCGTTGCACACATGTCGGACGAAGACATCGACCGGCTCAAGCGCGGTGGCCACGATCCCATGAAGATCTACGCTGCCTATCACGCGGCGGTCAATCACAAAGGCCGCCCCACCGTGATCCTTGCCCAGACCAAGAAAGGTTACGGCATGGGCAGCGCCGCGCAGGGCAAGATGACCGCGCACCAGGCGAAGAAGCTCGAGGACGATACGCTGCTTGCGTTCCGCGACCGCTTTGCGCTGCCGCTTACCAACGAGCAGGTGCAGTCCCTGAGCTTCTACAAGCCGGCGGACGACAGCCCGGAGATGAAATACCTGCATGGGCGCCGCGCTGCGCTCGGCGGTTATGTGCCGTCGCGCAAGCCGAAAGCGGCAGTGTTACCCGTGCCGGAACTGCAGTCTTTCGCGCGGCTGCTCGAAGGCTCCGGTGACCGCGAGCAATCGACGACCATGGTGTTCGTGCAAATGCTGTCGCAGTTGCTGCGCGACAAAGCACTGGGCAAACACATTGTCCCGATCGTCGCCGACGAAGCGCGCACCTTCGGCATGCAGTCGCTATTCCGCCAGGTTGCGATCTACTCGCCGCACGGCCAGCTCTACGAGCCGGAAGACAAGGACGAGTTGCTCTATTACAAGGAAGCGAAGGACGGCCAGATTCTCGAGGAAGGCATCACTGAAGCTGGCGCGATCTCTTCATGGATCGCAGCGGCGACGTCATACAGCGCGCATGGCGTGCCGATGCTGCCCTTCTATATTTTCTATTCCTGCTTCGGCTTCCAGCGCATCGGCGATCTGGTGTGGTCAGCGGCGGATGCGCGCTCGCGCGGGTTCCTGCTCGGTGCCACCGCGGGTCGCACGACGCTTTCCGGCGAAGGCCTGCAGCACGAAGACGGCTCCAGCCACATTCTTTTCTCAACGGTGCCGAACTGCGTCGCCTACGATCCCGCGTACGGATACGAAGTCACGACCATCGTGCG
>JBDTTE010000380.1:0-2546 GCA_039930785.1 Betaproteobacteria bacterium
TTAAAGTCGGGTGAGGCGCTGACTACATAGCAGTAGGAAACCTCGCCGGTAGCGGTATCGACCCGGAATATCGAGTGCAGCCCATTGCTCGTACTGACGATCTGATAGCGCGGCATGTCCTTTGCCGGCTGTCGATCTTCAGCGTAGCAATTCGCGGACAGGAGGGCGAGCAAGAAAACCGACACAAGGCGTTCCATATTTCCTCCAGGATGAATAACAGTTAAAGGGCTCACCGATTTCGCACGGGCAAAGCGAGGTCAGGCAGGTTCATCTTCTGTTTCGTCGATCCAGGGTTACAGCAATCCTGCCGTCGCGGAATGGCGAGTGCGATCAACCTTCGGGTTGCGGGTCATCCACGTCTCCGACGGCATTCGATAGTGCGCTGCGCGTGCCGTTGCTTATCCGATCGAAATAGGACTGGTGCGCATCCGAGCCTTCGGGCCAGTTGCGCAGGAAGTCCAATCGCCACTTCGACTGGTCATACTCGACAGGCAGGGCCTCGACGTGGACGCCACGCACCTGCGTTCCATAGCAGGGGCGGTGCGGGCCGGGCCTGGCGCTTATGCGCGTGATGATTCCAAACGTGCCCGAATCGAAATTTGGCATTCCGGCCGCCCCATTGTTGACGACGACGGCGTTATCGCGGCCGAGTCGGATTTTGCGCATCGCGGCCAGGCAGGTATGCGTGCTCGCGAATACGTCGACCTGCGCCTGATCGAAGACTTTCGCCAGCCACGGGCGAGCCGCCGGGCGATCCATCTCGGAAGCGTCGAACAGCCATCCGGACAGGGAATCGGCGTCGCCGTGTACTACGCCGATGCGGCAATCGCCCACCCGATAGCGCGCGTACATCGGCATCGACGCAAGCGCATCCAGGATTTCAGGAAACCGTGCCGCGGTCGCCTTGAGCCGGGCGTGGATGCGGTTCGACCGCTGCACGACTGCTTCATCCACGCTTTCCGGATACGCGCAGCCGCATCCGTCCTCGCTGCCGGCGACACCCAATTCGGCTTCGACGTTGCCGACGATCGCTTGATGCGCCAGCACGCGTCGATTGATTTCTCCGAAACTTTGATCGTCGACATTGAACCAGTTGAAATCGCCATTGAAGCACAGCGTCACGGGGCCGCTCTCGGCCCGCGCCATGGCTTCGATGGCGTTCAACGCCGGCAGATTGCCGTAAAGGCCGCCGATGACGTAAAGGATTTCGGCGTCCATGGTTTGCGCGCGGGCGAGGGCGCCTGCGCCGTATCGATAGCGAATCGGACAGGTCCGACCGGCTTCATCGTTCATGGGGCGCCTCGATTCCAGTCACCATCAAACCTCCTGCTGTCGTTTCATGCTTGTGCTGTTCATGCTGCCCGTCAGGGCGATACAGGCGAACGAGGCGATCGTCGCTCACCTCCGAAACCGGCAGGTCGAAAGCGATTACGCCATGCTTAAGCCCGATGACGCGATCCGCCAGAACTGCGAGCAGGGAAGGATTGTGCACCACGCTGATCAATGTCACGCCCGCCGCGGCCTTGGCAAGCAGGTGGCACACGTCCGCGGCCGCCGCGGGATCGAGCGCCGCTGTCGGTTCGTCCGCGAGGATGAGCCGAGGGCGCTGCATCAGCAAACGGGCGATCGCGACTTTCTGGCGTTCCCCGCCCGACAGCCGGTCCGCCCGGGTGTCGGATCGCGCGAGCATCCCGACAGCCTTCAATGCAGCCTTAGCGGTTTCGACGTCCTGCGGCGCATAGCAACGAGCCCAGCTGCGCCAGCCGCGCACGCGTCCGAGGCACCCAATCAGAACGTTTTCAATGCAACTCAGGCGAGGAACCAGGTGCAGGCCCTGCATGATCTGACCCACATCCCGGCGCAACAGGCGCAGCGCGTTTGGCTGCAATGGCGTGTCGAGATTGCGACCCAGTACCTGGACGGTTCCGGTTTTCGGCTCCACGAGACCGCCGATCAATCGCAGCAATGTCGATTTCCCCGCGCCGTTCGAGCCGACGACGGCGACCCGCTCTTCCTCGAGAATCGCAAGGTGGTCGATCTGCAGTATCGGACGATCGTTGATCGTGCAGACGACACCGCGCAGTTCGATGACGGTCTTTGCCGTCATAGCAGTGCGTGGCGGATGCGCCGACTCATGGCGTCGAATGAATAGACCAGCACGACTACCACGATGAGAACCGTCGACAGGCGCGCCCACTGGAACAGCGAAGTCGCTTCGGTGATCAGCAAACCAAGGCCGCCTGCGCCGATTACACCAAGCACGGTCGAATCGCGGATGTTGAATTCCCAGATGTACAGGTGACTGGATACGAACTGCGGCAGCACCGCCGGCCAGACCGCATTGAAAAATACCTGCAGGGGCGAGGCGCCGGTACTGCGGACCGCTTCGATCGCCGCGCCATCGAGCGTCTCGATCGATTCGGCGAACAGTTTTCCGTAGGTACCCATCGAATGCAGGGCGATGGCCAGTATCCCCGCGGTCGGTCCTAACCCGACGATCCCGACCAGAACCAGGCCGAACACCAGGGTGTGAATGGAGCGCGCGA
>JBDTTE010000381.1:0-2543 GCA_039930785.1 Betaproteobacteria bacterium
GGGCCGGGGAGAGGGGGCAGGGTTGAGATTGTCATCCACATCGTCTATAACGTGCCCCTCACGCGAAAACGTTCGCGCGCTTTATGTCGAGGAGCGGTAGATGGTGGCAGGTTACAAAAAGTACGCGACGTTCAAGGGGCGGATGCTCATCGTGGGTTTCGGCTCCGTCGGGCAGGGCTCGCTGCCTTTGATCCTGCGCCACATCGACATCGAACCGGAACAGATCACCATCGTCACGGCCAGCGCGTTCGGCCGCGAGGTCGCGGGCAGTCTTGGCGTGAAGTTCGTGGTCGAGCCGATCCGCAAGGATACGTACATCGCCCAGTACGACAAATATCTCGAGGAGGGCGATTTCCTGGTGAACGCCTCCTATGACGTGAACAGCCTGGACACGATCGAGTACTGCCAGAAACGCGGCATCCTCTATATCGACGCGTGCATCGAGCCGTGGCCCGGTGGGCACCAGAACACCAGCGTGCCGGCGGACCGGCGCACCAACTACGCGTATCGCGAAGCGGCCCTCGGACTGCGCAAGAAATATCCGAAAGGTCCGGCCTGCGTGCTCATGCACGGTGCGAACCCGGGCCTGGTATCCCATCTGCTGAAGCAGGCGATGCTCAATGTCGCCAAGGACGTGGGGCTGAAGAAGGTGCTGCCGAAGTCGCGTGACGCATGGGCAGCGCTCGCGCAGAAGCTCGATATCAAGGTCATCCATATCGCCGAGCGCGACAGTCAATTGAGCGCGCGCCGCAAGGCACGCGACGAATTCGTCAACACGTGGTCGAGCGAAGCCTTTGCCGGCGAGTCGTTGCAGCCCGCCGAACTGGGCTGGGGCACGCACGAAAAAAACTGGCCGAACGACGGTCGCACGTTCGACTTCGGTTGCGGCGCGGCGATTTACCTGGAGCGCACCGGCGCGTCGACGCGCGTGCGCACCTGGACGCCGCTCGAAGGCCCGATGCTGGGTTTCCTGATTTCCCACGGGGAAGCTACGTCGATCCCGGATTACTTCACGGTCACGAGAAAGGGCAAGGCGGTTTACCGGCCCACCTGTCACTACTCCTACCATCCGTGCGATGACGCCGTGCTATCGATGCACGAATACATCGGGAACAACTACAAGTTTCCGCCGCGCTACCGGCTGCTACGCGATGAGATCTCGGAAGGCATGGATGAACTCGGTGTGCTGCTGATGGGCCACGAAAAGGGCGCCTACTGGTACGGCTCGCAGCTAACCATCGAGGAAGCGCGCAGGCTCTGCCCGTACAACAATGCGACCAGCCTGCAAGTCAATATCGGCTACGTCTCTGCCGTGATCTGGGCGATCAAGAATCCGGGGGCCGGCATCGTCGAACCGGACGATCTGCCGTACAAGGCCATGCTGGAAATTTGCAAGCCCTACCTCGGCCACGTGGTCGGGGTGTATACGAACTGGACGCCCTTGGAAGAGCGCGGCGTGCTCTATCCCGAAGACGTCGACACGTCGGACCCGTGGCAGTTCAAGAATTTCAGGGTGGTATGACCGTGTCGATCTGATCGGTGACGCCGCGCGCCGAAGTCTGGACGCTCAGACCGGCGGGCGACCCTGGTCCCACCCGTGCCAGGCGTCGACCAGCGGGCCGATTTTGACCGAGGACACCTCGGTACGCGCGCCCAACCATGTTTCGACGGCCTGCCGATGCGCTTCCGTCGCGGAGCCGTGAACAGCGGTAACGAATCCTTCCGTGTCGCCCCCACCAAAGCCGAGTCCGTTGCGCTCGATCGCTTCGAGGATGAAAGCAACCCAGAATGCAGACGACTGTTTGTCGTCGGGCGTGCCACGAAATTTAAAGCTGACCTCAAAGCCGAGCTCCCGGAATTCTCCAACGTAGAGTCTTTTCCGCATGCGGCGACTGCGTCGTTTGGTAAGTGAAATCATGTGGATTGCTCCGGAAAACGCTGCGCGGCACGCGCTTTTGCCCTGGTTATTTCTTCTTCCCGATTTCTCGGCGCGGCGTTTGTTTCCAGCGACCCCAGGAGTTTCCGCGATGCCGCGGCGATCTCGTCGACGGCTACAAGAAACGCTGCTTCATTGGCTTTCGACGGTTTGGTGAAGCCGCTCACCTTTCGCACGAACTGCAGCGACGCCGAGCGAATCTCGTCATCGGTTACGGGCGGCTGGAAATTGAAAAGGATTTTAATGTTTCGGCACATGTTCGCGCCTCCGGGATATTCTGGCATCGGTCTTCAATCGACCCACAGCGTATCCTCCGACTGCAGTCGGAACAAGTTTCATGGAGCGGATTTTTCGGGGTGCCGCTTCCAATATCGCGCCGATGCTAGAATCGATCGCAACTGACCCGGGAGGAAGCCATGAAACGCCTGTTCGCCATCCTGCTGCTGTGTTCCAGTAGCGCCGTTCTATCTGGCTCTGCGTTCGCGGACAGCAAGTCCGAGGAAGCCATCAAGTATCGAAAAGGTGTTTACGCCGTCATGGGCTGGAATTTCCGGCCGATGGCGCAGATGGTGAAGGGGGAGCGGCCTTATGAAGCCGCCGCGTTCGC